>NZ_WWRZ01000007.1:0-182396 GCF_009875595.1 Eggerthella sp. BIOML-A1
CCGCCCTCCCCCTCTCCCGCGGAGAAGGCAGCCCGAGCATGTTACCCGCTTCCGGCCCCGGGCGCAAGGGGGCATTTTCGAAAAGCTCGGAAAAGCTCGCTCAGAACGGCCCGGGGCGAGAGGGCGTGCGGCGCGAGGAGGGCGCATCCCCGTGCCGGCGGCACGCTCCAGAAGGCGTGCGGGCGCCGTCTGGCCGACGATGCCGCGACCGTCCTGTTTTGGGCCGGGACGATCGCCCTCATTCCCTCATATACAGCAAAGCGGGACGACCGATGGTCGCCCCGCCTTCCGAGTTATGGTTGACGCTACACGTTACCGCAAGCCGCAGCTTACATCATGCCGCCCATGCCACCGCCGGCACCGGCCATAGCCGCCAGAGCCGCCGGATCCGGATCCTTCGGGATCTCGTTGATGGTGGCCTCGGTGATGAGGATGAGAGCCGCGACGGAGGCCGCAGACTGCAGAGCCGTGCGGGTGACCTTCACCGGGTCGTTGACGCCCATCTCGATCATGTTGCCGTACTCGCCGTTGGCGCAGTTCAGGCCTTCGCCCGTAGCCATGCCCTTGACGCGCTCGACTACGACGCTGCCCTCGAAGCCGGCGTTCTGCGCGATAGCGCGCATCGGAGCTTCGAGCGCCTTGCGGATGATGGCGACGCCGACCTCTTCGTCCTTGTCGGCCGCTTCCACCTTGTCGAGCGCGGGCAGAGCGCCCACCAGAGCCACGCCGCCGCCGGCGACGATGCCCTCTTCGACCGCCGCGCGGGTCGCCTGCAGGGCGTCCTCGATGCGGGACTTCTTCTCCTTGAGCTCGGACTCGGTCGCAGCGCCCACCTTGAGCACCGCCACGCCGCCGGACAGCTTCGCCAGGCGCTCCTGGAGCTTCTCGCGGTCGAAGTCGGAGTCGACGCGCTCGAGCTCGGCCTTGATCTGACCGATGCGATCGTCGATGGCCTTTTTGTCGCCGGCGCCGTCCACGATGAGGGCGGAGTCCTTCGTGACCTTGACCGTCTTGGCATGGCCCAGCATGTCGATGCGGGCGTCGGCCATGGTCATGCCGAAGTCCTTGTCGATGACCTGCGCGCCCGTGACGGCGGCGATGTCCTCGAGGATGCGCTTGCGGCGATCGCCGAAGCCGGGAGCCTTGATGGCGACGCAGTTGAACGTGCCGCGCAGCTTGTTCAGCAGGATGGTGGCCAGCGCTTCGCCCTCGACGTCCTCGGCAACGATGAACAGCGGACGACCGGACTTCATGATCTCCTCCAGCAGGGGCACCATGTCCTGGATGTTGGTGACCTTCTGGTCGGTGAGGAGGATGTAGGGATCGCTGAGGACGGCCTCCATCTTCTCCATGTCGGTGGCCATGTACGGCGAGATGTAGCCGCGCTCGTACTGCATGCCCTCGACGATGTCCATGTCGATGCCGAACGTCTGGCTCTCCTCGACGGAGATGGCGCCGTCCTTGCCCACGGCATCCATGGCCTCGGCGATCTTCTCGCCGATCTCGGCGTCGCCGGCGGAAATGGTGCCGACGTTCGCGATCTGCTCCTTGGTGGAGACGGGGGTGGCGTCGGCCTTGATGGCCTCGACCACGGCGTCGGTGGCCTTCTGGATGCCGCGACGGATGCCCAGGGCATCGGCGCCGGCGGTCACGTTGCGCAGGCCCTCGGACACGATGACGTCAGCCAGCAGCGTGGCCGTCGTGGTGCCGTCGCCGGCGACGTCGTTCGTCTTCACGGCCACTTCGCGAACCAGCTGGGCGCCCATGTTCTCGATGGGGTCCTCGAGCTCGACTTCCTTGGCCACGGTTACGCCGTCGTTCGTGATCAGCGGAGCACCGTAGGATTTCTCCAGCGCCACGTAACGGCCCTTGGGCCCGAGCGTCACCTTGACGGCGTCGGCCAGCTTGTTGACGCCGGCAGCAAGCGCGCTGCGCGCGTCGGCTTCGAACTTAATCTCTTTAGCCATATTGCTCATATCCTTTCAACCTGACGGCTTTTCGTGGCGGCCTCCTAGCCGCTCAGAACCCGGGAGCTTTCGCACACGGCCAATAAGGCCGCTTAGCTCAAGCACCCGGAACCTTCGTGGCTATGAGCCTCACCACGAAAACCCTGCTATTACCAACGTTGAATCAACCGGCGCCTTTTATGCAAACACAGCGTAGAGGTCGTCACCGCGGAGGATCAGCACGTCCTCGCCTTCGACGTTGATCTCGGTGCCGCCGAACTTGCCGTACACGACCTTGTCGCCGACCTTCACGGGAACGGGAACGAGGTTGCCGTCCTTGTCGAGCTTGCCCTCGCCCACGGCCAGAACGGTACCGCTCTGGGGCTTTTCCTTCGCCTCCGTCGCGAGGAACAGACCCGAAGCGGTGGTCTCCTCAGCCTCGTCCTGCTTGACGATAACGCGATCACCCAGAGGTTTCAAATTCATAACGTTGCCTTCCTTTCGTCCGACGTATGCACGAACCCGTTTGTCGCATGTTCGCTATTTAACCACTCAGCAGTGGTGACTGCTAGCACTCATCGGTAACGAGTGCTAAACACTGCGTTATCATAGCATCATCAACACTGAATGCAAGGGCATTCAAAGAAATCTGAGCGCTCGTGACTGAGATTTTGCGCAATCGTCAAACGATCATCACAATTTACTCGAGTCGCCGTTTGGCATGCGGCATCAGTTCGCTTGCCACCGAACGGCTACCGGATGCCTGGCCTTACGAGGCCGCCTTCGTAGGCTCGGACAACGAGCTGGGCGCGGTCGTGGGCATCGAGTTTCGCCATGATACGGGCCAGGTGCGTTTTCACCGTGGCGGGCGAGATGAACAGCTCGGAACCTATTTCGTCATTCGTGAAACCTCGCGCAACCAGGGCGAGGATCTCGCGCTCGCGGTCGGTAAGAGTGCGTAGACCGGCCGCAACGGCTGCAGCACCGCCGAGCGAAGCCGGCCGTGCAGCGACGAACGTCTCTATAAGGCGGCGCGTGATAGAGGGCTCGATGAGTGCATCGCCCTGGGCGACGACGCGCACCGCGGAAGCGATCTCGTCGGGCTCGGCATCTTTGAGCAAAAAGCCGCTGGCCCCGGCGGCCAAAGCATCGTACACGTATTCGTCCAGATCGAACGTCGTGAGGATGAGCACATGCACGTTTTCAAGCGCGGCATCGTCGCGGATGGCGCGCGTGGCCTCGATGCCGTTCATACGCGGCATCCGAATGTCCATGAGCACCACGTCGGGATGCAGCCGCGACGCCAGTTCCACCGCTTCATGGCCATCGCGCGCCTCGCCTACCACGTCGATGCCGTCGTACGACATCAGTATGAGCTTGAAACCGCTGCGGACGAGATCTTGATCGTCCGCCACCAGCACCCGCACGCGCTCTTCCACTTACGCCTCCGCTCCCTTCATCGGCAAGCAGGCAACCACGCGGAAGCCGCCGCCGGCTCGATCGCCCGCCGAAAACGTGCCGCCCAACAGGTGCACGCGCTCGGCCATGCCGGCAATGCCGTGCCCCTCTCCGTCGACAGCCTGGGGCAGCGCGCCCGATGCGGCCGCGGACGCCGAGAGCCCGCACCCGACGCCATCGTCTTCCACCACCAAGCGCGCCCGTCCGTCCTCGACGGCCAGGCGGATGAGCGCCTTGCGCGCACCAGCATGACGCACGATGTTCGTAGCAGCCTCGCGGGCGATGCCGAACAACGCCATGTCCACGTGGGCCGGCACGTCCGCACGACAGTAGGCGGCCGCGTCGAGCGTGGTTTCGATTCCGGCGTTTCCGAGGTAGGCACGCAAATCGTCCAACCGCTCGGTGCCGGACGTCGGCGACGTTTCGGCCGCGTCATCGCCGCAGCGCAGCACGCCGATCATGCTGCGAATGTCAGCGAGCGCGCCTTTCGCAGTGGTGCGCACGGCGGAGATAGCCTCCTTCGCCGCGGCGGGATCGCGATCGATCATGCGCTCGGCAGCCGCCGCCTGAATGCTGACCGCCGACAGCGAATGCGCCGTGATGTCGTGGACTTCGCGCGCGATGCGCACGCGCTCCTCCTCCACACGCCGAGCCGCCTCTTCCTCGCGGGTGCGCTCGGCTTCGGCAGCGCGATCCTCGGTGGCCTTTACGTAGGCGCGATGCGTTCGATACGCATAGCCAGCCAAGCCGGCGGCCACCGCGAGCACAATATTCTGGAAACGCGTGAACAGCACCATGTTGGCCGTGGCGGCATGGGCATCGGTGAACAGAAGGCCGGCCACCGCTAGAAGTACCGCCGCGACCGTCTCGACACGACCGCGCTCGCTGGCGATGGTGTACAGGGCGACCACCGGGCCCACGATGGTGAGCGAGAACCCGTTGAACGCGTTCTGCAAACCCAGAAACGACACGAGGCAGAACAGGAACACGGGCCACGGGAACCTACGGCGCACGACGAGCGGCAACGTGGTGACCGCCAGCGCTACGAACACCTGCACGTTAGGCACCACGTTCACCATGCCGAGATACTGGCGCAGCGCCAGATCGGGAATCACGATGGACGAAGCGGCCAACATGAGCTGCACGCAGCCGAACAGGAACGCCGCTGCCGTTACCGCGACATCGAACCCCCAATCCTTGGGACCCATCGGTCGGTTGTTCATCAGAAAGGTATCCATGACCCCATACTACGCGACCCGCCCGAGGCGCGCCATACCCCAGCCGATGTATGTTCGCCCGATGGCGACCTTTCAACGCTCCAGAAGGTCAAGCAGTTCCTGGCGCGTGTGCACGTCGAGCTTGGAATAGATGTTGCGCACATGGCTGCGCACCGTGTTCTCGGTGACGAACAGCGCGTCGGCGATGTACGCCTTCGTCCTGCCACGTGCAAGGTAGACGAGGATCTCGGCCTCACGCTCGGTCAAGCCCCCTTCCCGGGCGACGCTTGCACAGCACGCGTCAAGCGTCGAGTCGATCTCGGGCACCGAAACCGAATCGGTTCCAACCGCGCTCTCGTTCGGCGCATCGGCAGAAGCCTCTTCGGCGCGTCGTCGCTTGCGGTCGCGCGAGAAGAACACGAGCGCCATGCACAGAGCATACAGCACCACGACGATGATCACGAGATAGCGCATCGTATGCTCGGCCTCGTCGCCCGGACCGCCGCCGGCGACCCCGGCCGCGTACCCCGACAACAGCGTCACGGCCAGGCATACGCGCGCGACGCCCATGGCCACGCCCATCAGCACGTAGGGCGATACCTTGCGCGTCTGTGCCGCCTCGGCGATAAGATAGGTGATGAGCAGCGCGACGAAGTAGTAGCTGCCGAGCAACAGCATGGAGAACACCAGGTTGTAGCGCTCGCTGAGAAACGGCAGGAACACCAGCATGGCCGCGAGCACGGGCATGACCACACGCGATACCGTGGACACCTTGGGGATGCGATGCGCAACGAACACGATGAAGCAGAACACGACGATTGCGCCCACAATGGCCGCAGCCGACACAGCTCCCGAGCCCTCGAAATCGATGGATCCCGCCAGCATGAAGCTGTTGAGCAACCCGATGACGGCTTCCAGCACGAAAAACGCCACCAGCGAGTCGCCCAACTCCAAAAACGCATCGCGATACGCGCCCCATCGAGCCCGCAAGGAAGTTTTCGAAGAAAGCGCTTCGGCAGGTTCGGCGGATACCGTTTCGGCGATCGGCCGTTCGTTATGCGTTTCCACCTCGCAGGAAGCGGCCCGCAACCGACGGCGCACGAACCACGCGCACAGACCCGAAACGAGCAGCAAAACGCAGCTCGAACGCATCTGGACGTCTCCGGGCAACGGAGATAGCACCGAGGAAACCACCACGTTCAGCAACATGCCGAGCGCAATCTGCACCACGATGGAGCTGGGCCGGCTCGCCGAGAGCACCTCGATCCAGAACAGCGACAGCATGACGCTGCCCGCACCGTACAGCAAGCCGGGAACCAGCAGCGCTAGATCAGGCGGCAGCGACAAGACCACGCCCAGCAACGCAGCGAGGTTCCCCGCCAACAACAATGCCGTCGGCAGCACGTATGGCATGGTGTTCGCCTTGAGACGCCCCGTCCAGGCAAGGGTGACAGCGACGGCCGAGCACACGATGATGGAACATGCCACCACTACGTTGAAGAACAGATCGGGCACGAACATGAAGGGCGCCTTCACGAACGCGTATGCGGAGAGGTAGACGTTCGAATTCACGCCGCGATACAATCCGAAACCCAAAATGACCACGGCTGAGTATACAGCGGGATGAGCCCACGCGCGCGACGGCTGCTTTTGTCTGTTCCCTCCCGTTTCCCTCATAGGGGCATCATACCGGAAACGTCGGAAGCGCACGAAGCAAACATGCAGGATTCCGGCCTTCCACAGCAATTTAGTCCGAAACGGACGGTGACGATTCCCCAGATCGAACGTAGGGTGAACCAGTCGTCGCTCAACCGCGACGCAAAGGAGCCATCATGCGACAACAGGGAGGAACAGTATGGAATCAGCAATGAATCGCCGCAATTTCCTGAAGGCAGCCATCGCCTCGGGTGCGGTTATCGCCGCAGGCGGCGCACTGGCAGGATGCTCGCCGAACGGCGGCTCGACCGGCGGATCCGGCGAGGCCGAACAGGTGGTTGGCACCGCCCCCGTCTCGTTCAGCGAAGAAACCGACGTTCTCATTCTGGGCACGGGCATCGCCGGCATGTCGGCAGCCATGGATCCGGTCGAAGCCGGCCATAAAGTGATGCTCGTGGACAAGCTCGACCGCGTGGGCGGAGAGAGCTTCATCGCTTGCGGCGTCATGAACGTCGTTGGATCAAAAATGCAAAAAGACGCCGGCATCGAGGGCGACCCCGAGCAAATGTGGGAGAAGTTCCTGCCCGTGCTCGAGAAAAAGGGCGAGACCGATGACATGGACTACAAGCACAACGTCTACGTCTACCAAACCGAATGGGCGAACCGCGTGGCCGCCGACTACGGTTCGGTATTCCAGCCCATCACCGACTACATGAACACGGGCGCGCCCACGTCCATGCTGTTGCCCGGCAACGGCATCGGCGACATGCAGGCGGTGCTGACGCCGCTGCAGAAGGGCTTGGAGCAGAAAGGCGCCACGTACAAGCTGAACCTGCGCGCCACGAACTTCATCGTGGACGGAGAGGGAGCGCCCATCGGCGTGCGCTTCAACGACGAGAAGAACAACAAGACCGTCGATATCCGCGCAAAGAAGATCATCGTGGCCACGGGCGGTTTCTCCTGCAACCAGGAGATGGTGTCCACGTACTTGCCCAGCCAGGCTCGCTTGGGGCCGCTGACCGTGAACTCCATGGGCGAAGGCCACCAGCTGTGCAAGGCCATCGGCGGCGTGTACACCCACATGGACATGGAAGCGAACCGCATGAGCGACCTCGCTCAGGTGACGGTGTGGGGCTACTTCTCGCCGCAGGTCCAAGTAACCCCGCAGGGCCGCCGCTTCATCAAGGAGGATCAGAGCCACGACTCGCCCGACAAGGCCGTCGAGTTGGGCTTGGGCTTCTGGTGGACCATCTTCGACGATCAAGCCATCAACAGCAGCCAGAAATGGAACGTCGAGATGAACATGAAGAGCAACGCCGACCGCCTCGTGGGCCCGTGCAACTCGCTCGATGAGCTGGCGGCAGCGATGGATGTTCCGGCCGACACGCTGAAGGCCACGTTCGAGACCTACGACGCCATGGTGGCCGCAGGCGAGGACACCGAGTTCGGCAAGAAGCTGTTCCTGCAGTCGCTTTCCGCACCGTATTACGCGATGAAGCACTTCCCGTACCGCTACAAGACGCACGGCGGCATGAAGATCACGACCGACAGCCAGTTGACGGACAAGGACGGCAATCCCATCCCCAACGTCTACTGCGCCGGTTCGACCGTGGCCGATAGCGGCAGCGATCTCTCTCCGAACGCGGGCAGCGGCCTCATCTCCGGCAAAGCCGTAGTCGAAGCGCTGAAGGCGTAAAGCATCCTGCCCCCTCCCTCAACGCCGGAAGGCTCCCGCTCCGGGAGCCTTCCGGCGCATTCTCTACCGATCTAGATATTCCAACACGGCATTCGCCGCCTCGCGGCCGCTGTTCACTTGATGGCCGAACGCGACGCCCGGCATGTTGACGGTGTACACGTTGCGGTACAGCATATTGCCGTCGTTGCCGATGGCATAGAGACCCTCGATAGGGTTGCGGCGCCCGTCCAGCACGCGATGCCGCCCGTCGGTGGTGATGCCGCCAACCGAGAAGAAGTAGTTGTACGACAGTTTTGCCAGGTAGAACGGAGGCGTCTCGATGGGCACCATGAGGCCGGCCGCCTTGCCGAAGTCGCTGTCAGCCCCCTCTCCGCACAGTTCATTGTAGCAATCGACCGCAGCCTTGAGCGCATCGGCGTCGAGGTTGAATCTTCCGGCGAGATCGGCCAAGGAATCGCTCTGGTAGATGCTGCCTCCGCCGTTAGCCTTGATCGCGTCGTAGAAGGCTTTCTTCGCATCGTCGTTTTTACCGAAAAACCGATCGAAGATGGCCTGGTCGAAAACCACGTAATTCCCCTTGTTGCCCTTACCCGGAAGGCACTGCAACGCGAGGTTGTCGTTCGCGAGGTCCTCGCGCGTGTAGCGCCGGCACGCCTCGTTCACCCACAGCACGGGGCCGCCCGAGGCGATGCCGAAATAGCCGTAGAGCGGGTTTTCAGCCGCATCGTGGAAGTCGATGGGAGGAAAAGCCTCGATAGCGTACAGGATGGACTGAGCCGAATCGGCCATGAAGCTGCATGCGCCGTTGTCCATGGCTATGCGATAGCCGTCTCCTGCAGCGTTCGGCGAGCCCACGATGCGCATGCCATCGGTGTTCCAACCCTGCTCGGCGACGATCTCCTCGTTGCCGCCGAAGCCGCCGGTTGCGAGCACCACCGCCTTCGCGCTGTACCGCACCACGCCCTCGCCTCCGTCTGCGTAGGCGCCGATCACCCTGCCGTTCTTCATGACGAGGCCGTTCACTGCGGTTTTGAGATGCAGCTGCACGCTCAGCTCTTCGAGCCGCGCCTTCATCGGCTCAACGTATCCCACAGCCGCCTTTCCGTCTTTGAACCAGTGGAACGTGGGGAATAGGCCGACGCGATAGTCGTCCACCTTGCCGGAGTACATGACGCCCTGCTCTATGCACCAGGTGATGTTGTCGGCCGACTTGCTCACAAAATCGAGCCATACATCGCCGTTTTGGCGATGCTGACCGCGCGAGAGCTCGGCTTCCATTATATCGGCGGGCTGCATGTCGATGCCTTGCTCCAGCTGCAACGTGGAATTGACGGCGAACATGCCCTCGACGAAGTTCGCATTGCCGCCCACCTGGTTGCTCTTGTCCACAAGAATGAGATTCGTTCCGTTAAGAGCCGCCTGCACGGCGCACGCCAAGCCGCTGCCGCCTGCACCCACGATAAGCAGATCGGCGTCGTAGGTCTTGTCCACCTTGCTTGGCGCCTTGCTGACGGGCACCGCGCCCCCGTTCGCGCCAGAACCGGTTCCGCCGGCGCCGCCGGGGCCGGCGTCTTGCGGCGGCGCGCAGGCGTTCAGGCCGCCCACCATCGCCGCAGCTCCGGTAACGCACGCGCCCGCCAGGAACGCGCGACGGGATATGCCCGCACCACGTTCATCCTCGCTTTCCCCGAACATAGAAGTCCTTCCATCCGCGTCTACGGCCTCTCAAGCAGCACGGATGCGCGCCGCATGCGGCTTTAGTAGGTATGGGGACATTCTGTCATGAGTCTATAGAGACGCGGTATCCGCCGCTTTGCACCTTGGCAACCCGTCGGCAACGCAAAGCGACACCCTGGGACATTAGTCAAAACGAGAAAGAGGGACAGGGTTAACGTCTCTTTAGTCAGAAGCTTGCTTCGCAGCATCTTCGTCGTCGAGTGCGGCGGCGACCGCTTTGCCCGCCAGCATGCCGAACGCGCCGTTCGACGCGAGGCCTCCGATGCTTGACGCAGCTGCCGCACCGCAACAGTAGACGTTGGGAATGACGGCGCCGACGACGCTGAGCACCTGACCGGACTGATTTGTTTTCACGCCGCCGTTGGATCTGTACCGCTGCGGCAGCTGTTTAAGCGCGTAGTAGGGACCTTCCAACTCCTCCAAGAACAACGTGCGCCCGAAATCGCCGTCCTTGCCGTCTTTCACGAAGCCGTTGTAGCGGTCGAACGTGGCGTTCAGCACGTCCGGCGAAACGCCCATGCCCTCGGCAAGCTCGTCCAGGTCGTCGAACGGCCCGATAAGACGCTTTGCGTTCTTGCTGGCCACTTCCGCAACGCTGCGCGATTGGCTGCTCTCGGTCAGCTGCTTTCCGAACACCGTCCACCAGTAGCCGCGCTCCTCCGAGAAGCAGGCGCCCGCCGCAGCGTTCGCGTCGTCCTCGCGCGCGAAACGCTTCCCCAGCGCATCCACGATGACCGTGGGGCCGAACAAGCCCCAGGCGGTCGCCTGCGGCAAGCTGCCGGTAAGCGGCGCAGCCTTGTCCATGTTCACCAGCTGACCGCCCAAAAGCGCGCACAGCTGCTGACCCTCGCCCATGGAGGCGACGGTGTAGCACCCCACGCGCTCATAATCGGGCGTATGCTCATGCACGAGCGGCTGGCTGCTGGCGAACCCGCCTGTCGCGACAACGATGCGCCGAGCCCGCACGTCGAGCACCGATGCGCCCGACCCTGCATAGAAACGCATCCCGCACGCCGCGCCGTCCTCATCCAAAATGAACGCGACCGCCCGATGGCCCGTAGAAAACGTGGCGCCTTTCGCCGTGAGGGCGTCTCGCAGCGGCATCATAATGCTCTGCATGTCACCGAGGCCGTTCTTGGGCAGCATGATAGCCGCATTCACCTTGCCGTCCACGAAGGTTTTCGGATCGGCGAACTGCGCCCCGTAATCGGATGCCAGGCGATTCGCCCATTCGGTGGCCGCGAAGAACAGGGTCTTTGCGAAATCAAGATCATCGTCGCCTGCAGCGCTCAACTCCTTTTTGCGCGCCCCCCATGCCTCGTCAACCGTCGCATTCACGCCCGCATCCTGCTGCGCAGTCGTGCCGGCGATGCGCATAACGCCGTTCGACTCGTAGCTTTCGCCGCCCAACAGATCAAGTTTCTCGACCACCATAACGGAGCGCTTCGCCTCGAGCGGATCCATGGCGGCAGACAACCCCGCTACCCCGCTGCCCACGATCAACACATCCACGTCAGCATCGAAGGCGATGGGCGGCTGCCCCATTACGCTTGATTGACCAGCGGTTTCGTTGGCTTTGTTCGTCGCCGCCAGAGGATTGTCCGGCAGCTTTCCCGCCTCACATGCGCCGAGGGTTCCGCCCACGGCCAATACCGCAGCGGACAAGCCTGCAAGTTTGAAGAACGAACGACGCTCCACGACGGACGACCTCCTTTGCGACGGAAACGGAAACGAACGGCCTCAGAGTATAGTGACGCGAAAACGTTTTGTCGTGAGGCGCCGACATGCCGTCACGCAATCTGCGCAATGGAGACTGCGAAACGAGCCCAGCGTGCCAAGGGAGGTGCCAAGGGGACGCTACTCGTAGAACGTGGCGTCGGGGCACGGGGGCTCCAAAGCTCGCTTGAATGCGGTCGCGCGCACCGTTCGCAGCACGCGCTCGACGTCGGCCGCATCGAACCCTTCGGACACCAACGCTGCGGCATCCAAGCCGCGATCCACATGCGCTTTCAACAATCGATCGAGCGTCGGGTAATCGATGCCCATGCTCTTCTCGTCTTCCTGGTCGGGTGAGAGCTCGGCGCTGGGCGGCTTTACGAACACATGCTCGGGAATAGGCGGAACCTCGCCGGCGATCTCCGCTTGTCGATTACGCCAGCGGGCGACGGCGAACACGTCGGTTTTGTACAGGCCGCCGATAGGAGCGAACGCGCCGGCCGTGTCGCCGTACAGCGTGGAATACCCCATCATGGCCTCGCTCTTGTTGCCCGTGTTCACCAGCATCCAGCCGTATGCGTTCGACAGCGCCATGAGGCACACCATGCGGCAGCGCGCTTGCGTGTTCTCGGCCGCCAGACCCGAGAGCTTGCCGCCGCACGCCTCGGCAAGCGCGGCCTCGAACGCCCGATACGGTTCCGCGATGGAGACGGTGCGCGTCCGGATTCCGAGGTTGCGAGCCAGATCGAGCGCATCGTCCACCGAGTGGTCGGTGGAGTACGGGCCCGGCATGAGCACGCCGTGCACGCGATCCGCGCCCAGCGCGTCCGCACACATCACGGCGACCAAACTCGAGTCCATGCCGCCCGACAACCCGATGACGACGTCGGAGAATCCAGCGTCGTCCATGAAGCCTTTGAGCGCGTTCACGCAGAGACGATACCGTTCGCTATTCTCCACGACTCCCTCTTCCTCCATCATCATCTCGCAGATCCACCAATATCAGCGAGAAGCGCCAAGGTGCCCGAGATCGCCCGTTTCGCCAGCTGCGCCGCGCGAAGCGCAAGTCCCTTTAGGGAAGCGTGCTTTCGCACGTGAGGGAAAGCGGAAAAGGGGCGAGATCGGGCGCATTGGCGCTTCGCAGCGTCGACTTCGTTCCGACGGCTGACAAGCCGTCGGAACTAAACGGCGCGAATGCGGTTCGCCAGCCACTCGGCCCAGGCGTCCACGCCGTCGCCTTTCGTGGCGGCGATGGGGAAGATGGGAGCCTGCGGGTTGAGCTGCGTGACCGCCGCCTCGAAGGCCTCGCGGTCGAAGTTGAACACGGGCATGGTGTCCACCTTATTGAGCACCACGGCCTCGGCGACCTGGAACACGCCGGGGTACTTGAGCGGCTTGTCGTCGCCCTCAGGCACCGACAAGATCATCACCTTGGCGTTCTCGCCCAAATCGAAGTCGGTGGGGCACACGAGGTTGCCCACGTTTTCCACGATGATGAGGTCGAGGCGCTCGAGGTCCAGCACGTCCACCGCGCGCTTGATCATGGCGCTTTCCAGGTGGCACGCTCCACCCGTGTTGATTTGCACGGCGGCGATGCCCTGCGCCTTGATCTTCTCGGCATCCACGCTGCTGGCGATGTCGCCCTCGATAACGGCGATGTTGAACTCGTCGCGCAGCGCGTCGATGGTGGCCAGGATGGTGGACGTCTTGCCCGAACCGGGGCTGGCAAGCAGGTCGAGCACGAACACGTGGTTCTCGGCGAAACGCTCGCGCAGTTCGGAGGCGATCGCATCGTTCTTCTGGAGGATAGGCTGCTTCAGATCGATTTGCATGGTTAGTCCTCGTTCTCCTCGTCATCGTCGGGAATGTCCACTTCGATGCTGTCGATTTGCAGTTCGCGACCGGCGATGAGCTCGGTGGCGAAGCTGCCGCATTCCGGGCACAGCATATGGAAACGATCGTGCTCGTATTCGGCACCGCATTCCAAGCAGCGGCTTTTCGGCTTCACCATGGTGATTTGAAGCTCGGCGTCTTCGCAAAGCGTGCCTTCCGACAGAGCCTCGAACGCGAACATGAGCGCGTCTTCGATGGCCTCGGTCATCTCTCCAACCGACAGGCTCACCTTCAGCACGCGCGTCGCACCGGCCTGTTGCGCCGATGTCGTCACTGCATCCATCACGCCCGTCATGATTCCCAATTCGTGCATGGTGCTCCTTCGTGCCCGTTCCGCCTCTATCGTTCATGCTTATAGTAGCCCAAGAGTTATTCGCGCGAAGGTATCGATGCGTCAACGGCGCGAATGACTCCTAGAAAAAGCAAAAAGGCCCGTCGATCTCGACGGGCCTTCACCATCAGAATAAGGCTACTTCGATTTCTTGGCCTTCTTGATGCCGAGCTCGGCAGCGCGTTCCTCCGCCTCTTCCGCGTCAAGCTCCTCGTTCTGCTTCTTGATGCGGTTTCGCAGGACGACGCGGGCGATGAGCAAGCTGCCTTCGTACAGCACCAGCAACGCCGCGAACATGAGCAGCATGGTGATCGGCGAAGCGTCCGGCGTGGCCATAGCCGAGACGACCATGAGCACGACGTACACCGTGCGCCAGCTGCCGCGCAGCTTCTTGTACGGGACGATGTCGAAGATGACGAGGTAGAACACGATGAGCGGTAGCTCGAACGCAAAGCCGAAGCCCAGCTCGAACTTGATGATCATGTCGATATAGGTCGACGCTCGCGGCACCACTTCACCCAGACCTGCAGCCTGATCCGTCAGCCACTGAAACGCGGGATCGAGAATAATGAGATAGCAGAAGATCGTGCCGAATATAAACAAGCTCACGGCCGCGGCAAACGTGGGAACGAACCACTTGCGCTCGCTCGGCTTGAGCGCCGGCAGAAAGAACGCAAGAATCTGCCATAGGATAACGGGAGAACAAGCAACGACCGAGGTCCAGATCGATATCTTGAAACGAGTCGCAAACGCCTCGAACGGATCGAGCACGATCGTGCCCGCCAACAAACCATCGGTACCCTCCGGCAGATACGGAGAAATCGGCTGAAGCAAGAACTGGCTGATAATAGGCGTTGCCATGTAGAACACGACTACGGCGATGGCAAGGCAAGCGATGATGCGCACCAGGCGCATGCGGAGCTCGCCCAGGTGATCGAATAGGGGCATTCGTGCCGGTCCGACGGGCATGGCTTACTCCCCCTTCTCGTTCTTGTTGGCCTTGGCGGCCGCTTCGGCGGCTGCCTTCCTGTTCGCCGCGCGCGTTGCAGCGGCCTTCTTCGCCGCGGCAGAGCGTGCGGCAGCCTTCTCGGCATCGGTCTTGGCCGTAGGCTTCGCAGCGCTCTTGGAAGCGGCGGCGGCTTTCGCAGCCGTCGGCTTGGTAGCCGGCTTCTTAGCGGCGGGTTTCGTGCCGTACAGCTCGTCGGGCGACGGCTTCGGCTTCGCGGCGGTCGACTCAGGCTTGGCGGCCGGCTTCGCAGTCTCCGCAGCCTTCGGCTCTTCCGGCTTGGCGAACGATCCGTCGGGCTTGGCCACCGGCTTGGCAGCAGCGGCGGTCGCCGTAGCGGCTGCGGCCGTCGTCGCAGTCGTTTCGGCAGCACCGGCCTTCTCGGCTTCGGCGGCCTTCTTGGCTGCGCGCTCCTTGTCGTAGCGAGCCTTGCGCTCGGAGAAGCTCTCGGTCTTCTCCTCCTTGTCGTCTTTGCCGATCTCGCCGACCTTCGACAGCGCCTCCAGCGGGTTCTTGAACGGCTCATCGGACGTAGGGTCGTAGACCTCCGTCTTGAGCACCTTGTTCATTTCTTCCTGTGCGCTTCTGAACTTGTTGATAGCCTTGCCCAGCGTCTTAGCCATAGCAGGCAGCTTGTCGGGTCCGAAGATCAAAAACCCGAACAGCAGAATGAGGAATAGCTCGAATCCACCTATACCAAACAAAGCAAACCCCTTTGTGCGGTTACTCTACTCTCGACTCCGCGCCCCGTGCGCGGCAACGATTCATAGTATCACAAACACTCCCCGTCGACCCGAACGAGATAGCTCTACAGAAAAAGCATGACGGATTCTCACACGGGAAACGCGAAGGGCGTCCGCAAGCGGGAGACGCTGCGAACGCCCTTCGTCATCGGGCGGAAGCTAGGAGCCGTTCCCCAGGAAGGCGAGGGCTACGGTGGGGATGCCCAAAGCCAGCACGAGGATGACGCACACGACGATGGTGAATATCTTCTTCGTGCGCGCGGCCGCCTCGCGACGCTCCTTTTCCTTGCGCTCTCGCTCCTGAGCAGCGCGGATGCGCTCGCTTTTCTGCTGTGCCGTTAACTTCTGGTTCGTTCCCATAGATTACAACCTCAACTTACCGCGGATTTCGATGATGCGGGCGATGTTCCTGGCAACCTCGACGCCCACGTTCCATTTGTTCTTCTCGTACAGCGCGGTGCCGTTCACCATGGTCATGAGGATGTCGGCGCCGCTGCAGGTGTTGACCACGGCCGAAACCGGATCGGTGGTGGGCGTCTGATGCGATCCGGACAGATCGACCGCGATGATGTCGGCCAGCT
This sequence comes from Eggerthella sp. BIOML-A1, assembly GCF_009875595.1. Classification (NCBI taxonomy): domain Bacteria; kingdom Bacillati; phylum Actinomycetota; class Coriobacteriia; order Eggerthellales; family Eggerthellaceae; genus Eggerthella; species Eggerthella sp. BIOML-A1. The sequence continues at coordinate 15,981 of NZ_WWRZ01000007.1, forward strand.
TGCCTATTTCCAGGGAGCCGATCTTGTCGTCCAGCTTGAGCGCGCGAGCGCCGCCGATGGTGGCCATCTCCAGCATGGTGGCCGAATCCAGGAACTCGCCCACGTTCACCGCGCGCTGCACCAGCATACCGATGCGCATCTCGGTGAGCATGTCGGTGGAGTCGGTTGCGGCCGGCGAGTCGGTTCCCATGCCCAAGCGCAGGCCGGCGCGCATGAACTCGTTGATGGGAGCCACGCCCATGCCCAGCTGCGCGTTGCAGCGCGGGCACACGGCCACGGCTACATCGTACTCTTTCAGCTTCTGCACGTCTTTGTCATCCACGTGCACGCAGTGGATGGCCAGCACGTTGTCGGACTCGAACGCGCCCCAGTTCAAAGCGTAGCGCACGGGCGTCGTGCCGGTGGGCAGCCACGGCGGGATCTCCACGAAGCCGCGCTTCTGGTCCATCGTGTGCACCGAGAACGGCGACGAGCCGTACTTGATGAAGTTGTACTCTTCGCGGTTGCCGGCCACGTGCATGGCGACAGGCACGTTCTCGCGCCGAGCGAATTCGGACACCTTCGAGAACATGGACGGATGGCAGGCATACATAGCCGCGGGAGCCACGCCGATGGTGATGCGGTCGCCGTCAACCTCTTCGCGCCAATGCATGATGTCGTTCTCGGCGATGCGCATGGCGTAGTCGACGCGGCGCTTGTCCATGGCACCCACCTCGCGGTAGATGACGCTGCGCATGCCCAGCTTCTGCGTGGCGGTGCATGCAGCGCCGGTGGCAGTGATATCGGCGACGCAGGTAATGCCGCTGGACAGCGCTTCAAGACCCCCGAGGATAGCGGAGTCGTACCAGTCGCTCACGTCCATCTTTGCGCTTTTCTCCAACATGGACGTGACCCACGTGGTATAGGGCACATCGTGCACGATGCCGCGCATCACGGAGTTCTCGAGGTGCGTGTGCAGGTCGACGAGGCCCGGCATGATAGCCGCCTGGCCGAAATCGACCACTTCTTCGTCGGGATAGCGCAGCTTGAGCATCTCGGCCGTGCCGATGTCGCGGATGACGTTGTCGCGGACAAGCACCGCGCCCTTCTGAAACGGCTCGGACGTGATGGGAAGAATGTATTGTGCGCACAAAAGCATGTCTGTCCCGCCAATCTCTTAGAATAATCGCATGATGAGTATGATAGCATTCCCGACCCGCTCTTCGGGGAAAGCACACAGGGGAATCGGCAGGCGCATGGGCGGAGTCGCTTGCTCGCGCATTGCCGCCGCCCCCGCTACGCCCGCGCGGCCAGCAGCGGGGTAATCTCGCCTTGCGCGAGCAACGTGATGCCGCGGGTGGCACGGGAAACGGTGGTGTACAGGCGACGGCGCGACAGCGGGTCGTCGGGAAACGCGCGCTCGCTGGCGTCGGGGACGATGACGTGGTCGAACTCCAGTCCCTTCGCCAGCTTGAGTGGCACCAGCACTACGCCGCTGGCGGGCAGCGTGGCGGCCGCGTCGATGAGCGCGGGAGCCGCGTCCCCCAGCTTCTTCCGCAGCAGCTTGGCCTGATGCTTCTGCGGCACCACCACGGCAGTGAGGCCGTCGTCGCCGACCGCTTGAGCAAGAACGCGCCGCAACTCACGGTCGTAATCCTGCTCGCTTGCGCACGCGATGATCTCCGGCGCGGTGTCGGCGCGCTGGATGGACGAGATGCTCAGGCGCTCGTCATCGTCCAGCAGGCTGGCGAACAGCTGCGTGATCTCGGGGGTGGAGCGGTAGCTGGTCATGAGGCGGCACTCCTCCAGCGGGCCGCGCACCTCCCGGAACAGCGCGCGCACCTGGTCGAACGTGGCGGTGCCCGGAGCGATGGCCTGGTTCTGATCGCCCAGCAACAGGAAGTGCGCGCGCTTGAAGTAGCGCGCCAGCACGGCCAGCTGGGCCACCGTGTAGTCCTGCACCTCGTCGATCATCACGTACTTCGCATCTGCGTTGCCGAGGCCCGTCAGCGCCATCTTGAGGTACAGCCACTCGACCGGAACGAGGTTCTCCACGCCCAGAAGGCGCATGCCGATGCGGTCGATGCGCAGCCAGTCGTCGTTCTCGACGGCTCGGCGCGCGTCGGCGAACCGCAAATCGACGTACTGCTGCGCCACTTCGCGCACCTGGCTCTCGTCGTGCGGGTCGAACGTTTCGCGGAACAGCTCCACCTGCTGGTCGAGGGTAAGCATCGAGATCTCGTCGAGCACTTTGTCCGAGGCCGCCAGCTGCTTCAAGCGGCTGTCCAGACGCCGCAGCAGCTCCTCGCGCATGAGCGTGACCAGGTGGGGGCCAGCAGGGATGTTTCTGAACTTGGCCGCTACTTGGAGGATTTGTCCAACCGTGACCAGGCGCTCGCCGTTGCAGTGGATCTCCTTGAAATCATGCTGGTCGAACGAGAACGTCGCGCACGCTTCGTCGATGCGCTCGAACGCGTCCAGCGACGCAGGCGCCTGTCCGCCGGACCGTTCGGGCGGCATGAGGCCTCGCAGGAACTCATCCCACGTGAGGCATTCGGGATTGCGCTCCCCCAGGTCGGGAAGCACGCCTTCAATGTAGCGCTCGAACACCGGGTTCGGCGTGATGAGGAACACCTCGCTGGGATCGAGGCTCTCGCGCTGCTGGTAGAACAGATACGCGATGCGCTGCATGAGCACCGACGTCTTCCCGCTGCCGGCGATGCCGTTCACCAGCAAGGTGGGCGCGTCCGCGTGGCGGATGACCTGGTTCTGCTCTTTCTGGATGGTGGCGGTGATGGCCTGCATCTGCGCCGTGCGGCGCTTCGACAGCGACGCCAGCAGCATGGCGTCTTGGATGGCGACGGTCGTGTCGAAGTAGGCGTTCAGCCGATCGGCTTCGATGTCGAACTGGCGGCGCAGCTTGAGATCGACGCGGATGGTGCGGCCGTTGGCCTCGTAGGACGTGGGGCCGTTCTCCTGGTTGTAGTACACCTCGGCCACCGGCGAGCGCCAGTCCACCACAAGGCGGCGGTAGTTCTCGTCGGCGATGCCGGCGGTGCCGATGTAGAGCTCCTTCGGCTCCTGCCCAGGCTTCATCTGCAGAACCACCTTGGCGAAATAAGGTTGCTTGAGCAGCACCTGGATGCTGGTCAGCTTTTCCGCATCGACGGTTTGCGCCAGGTTGTACGCGTCGATGACGCGGTTCACCGTGGCGAAGTCGGCATAGGTTTCCATGGCGTCGGCGTAGCTGGCCAGGTTCACCGACAGCTCGTCGACCATGGCCAGCTTGTCGGCGGCCGCGTCTTTGCTGTTAGCCTCCATCTTCGCCAGCAGATCGCGACCCATGGTCTGCAGCTTGGCATAGGTTTCGGTCAGATGCTGCTGCTCTTCTTCGAATACGGGGTCGAATTCCTGATCGAGTTCGGGAGTTTCATGCTCGTGTTCCAAAGGTGCTCCTCAATCTCCTTCGTGGGCTCGGGAGATTATACGCTCGCCCTGCGGAAAAAAGGAGCCTGTTCTCGCCAGGTTCCTTTCCTGTATAATAAAGACGCGCCCGAGAGGCGCACCCTTCCAATCTTTCCTGATCAACGGAGCATCACCTGTGAGCATCGATACCGCTACCGGCAAGGAAGCGCCCGCGGACATCTCGTCCGAACGCGTGAAAGACATCTTCTCCACCATCGCGAAAAAATACGAGCGGTTCAACGCCGTCTCCAGCTTCGGCGCGTACAAGACATGGCTGGCGGGCATGATGCGCCAGGCGCCCATCGACGAGAACGCCGACGTGCTGGACATCGCAGGCGGCACCGGCGATGTGACGTTCACCGTGGCGCGCGCGAAGCATCCGCGCCATATCCAGTGCACCGATCTCGTGGACGAGATGCTGGACGTGGCCCGCATGCACTATGCGGACGGCAAGGCCGAGGGCGTACCGGTTGACTTCGAGGTGGTGGATGCACAGCATATCCCCTATGCCGACGAGTCGTACGACGCCATCACCATGGCGTACGGCATCCGCAACATGCCCGAGCGCGACCAGGCGCTTTCCGAAATGTTCCGCGTGCTCAAGCCCGGCGGAGCGCTGGTGTGCCTGGAGTTCTCAACGCCGCCGAACGCCGTATGGCGCGCGCTGTACGGCTTCTACCTCAAGCACCTCATCCCCTTCTGGGGCGGCCTGATCACGGGCGACCGCGAGGGCTTCGTGTACCTGTCGCGCTCCATCAAGGCCTTCCCTAACCAGCAAGGCCTGGCAGCCATGATGGAGAAAGCCGGGTTCGAGGATGTGACCTGGAAAAACTATACCGGCGGCATCGCCGCCGTCCACGTGGCGAAAAAGCCGAAGGCGTAGACGCGGAATCGCCGCAGGCTCCCCTATCAGGATTCCACCTCGGAAACAAGACTTACAAACAAATGTTCTGCTTGATAAAATGAACTCGTACACGAGCCAGTGCAAGCGCTGCGCATAAGCACAGTCCGAAGAGGCGAAGGTGTTTCCCTTCCGCCTGACGCAACGCTTGCAAGATCCTCGCAGCCAGGGAACGAGGGGGCCGACTTAGGAACTCGCGCCCGCAAGGTAGGAAGATATATGGCACGTATCATGCATGAACGCGTACCGCTTGCCGTAATCGAAGGAGGTGAGAACATGGCAGAATTTCAACCTGATCCGTTTTTAACGTCCCTTGGGATGTCGGTCGACCAGCAACGTGCATATGATGCGTACTGCGATGCGATTGTAGACGCCTCGGAAGCCGAGATGAAGCGCACGGGGGTTACGTACACCCTCGACGAGGTCTTCGAACATGCACACGAGGAAGTCGAGCGCCTTAAGCGTGAATATCCCCGAGAAGATTGGGGGCGGCCATGTTCCCAGTAAGAACCACCGCTCGCTTCGATGTGAACATTCGGCGGATAACGCAGAACTTGTACTTTTCAGGGATCGAAGATCCCGACCAAGGCTTGAAAACAAGTCTTGTCGCCGCGCTCGTCAATGTGCGCACGTTCCCGGAAGCCTATCCTCGCACGGGCAAGGCAAGGCGACGCTTCGTCTTCGAATTCCGTTCGATTCCCCACGTGGTATTGTACGCATTCGACGGCGAGCTGGTCGTGCTGCACGATATCCACTTCGCCCGTTCGGCGCAAACGGCACACTGGCTGAGCGAGTGATCGGACGCAGTGTTCCTTCACGGCTCTGCTCGCGGAGGAACACTGCGTGACTTTAACCGACGATCTCTGCGACGGACTTGATGTCGGCTATGCGGAACAGGCGCTGCGTGGCGCCCTTCGCGCCGAACGGGGCGGGACACTCGATGAGCACCCATTCGTCGTCGGAGTCGAGGATGATACCGCGTCCTTGCGTTGACGGAGACTCGTCAGCAAAAATGCGCCCTGGCGCCCAGAGAGTGAACGCACACGCGCAACCGTGCAACTTGCGAAGCTGGGAGGCGACGAACACGGCGTTCCCCTTCTGCTCGCGCTCGAAGCGATCGGATACGCTCTCTTTCGAGGAATCGTTTTTCTTGGGCAGCCTGCTCAAAACGAAGCCGAGCTGCACGATGACGATAACCAGCAAAAGCTCCGTCACGAGATCGCCTCCTCGCACGTTGCCGCATGCGGACTATCATCCTCGTTCGGCCAAGCCAGTACGCTGTCGATGATATCGATGTCGATAAGGCGCACTGCGGTTTCCTTCTTCGACCAGGGCGCACCGCCGCCCAGCTCGTGTTCGACGCGCAGCCAACCATCGCTGACATCGAGCACGCGCGCTTTCTCGGGCATCGAAACCGCTTTGAAGATGTCGATTTCATCATGCGTATACCGATAGCAGATGCGGCATTGCTTGCCTTCCAGATGGCGGAGCACATGCAGGTCACGCGGCTTTCCAGCGGCCTGATCGGGATCGGCCACTACCACTTCCACCTCGTCGGCCACCAGATCGTCCAGGCTCACGCCGCACAGACGGGCGAGATCGGCCGCCTTGTCGAGCGACGGAGCACCCTGATCGCATTCCCAATTGGAAACGGTCTGCCGCGTCACGCCCAGCGCGGACGCCACCTCCTGCTGGCTCATCCCCCGCTTCTTCCGCAGCTTCATAAGCTTCTCGCCCACCATGCGCTATCCCTTTCCCAGCGATTCCATCGGGTACCATTCTCGCTGATCAGGGGCTTGCATTGAAGCAAATATTCCCGACATTTCGTCAAATTCGCTTGGCGGGACAAGCTCCTCGTCCCGTTTAATGGGCGGCATCACCATGCACATGACGAAAACCCGAGAATCCGACTCCCCGTTTAACGCATAATGCCGGATCGCGTTCTACGACCTCGCCTCCGGTGAAGGCATCGGCTGGAAAGATCCGCGCCGTCGCGTTCCCGACGCAGACGGGGGGGGCGTTCCCGCACGCCGACCCTTCCCTTGGCGAAAACACGTTCTGATGACGGTTTTGGTAGGGAAACCACCGGATCGGGTTCCCTTTCACCCGATCCGCGGAACGTTTTCCCAGTTCGAGAAACCTAAGCGGATGTCCGCAGGGGATTTTCTCTACCAAAACCGTCATCAGAACGTGTTTTGGTAGGAAGCTGGCGCGGCTCCGGGGGCGAGGAGCCTCTTCCGAGGATTATGCGCCACCCGGGGAGTCGGAATCGAGAAATCGAAAAGCGCCAAATCGCGCCAAATCGCGCCAAATCGCGCCAAATCGCGCCAAATGTTGTTATACTGAGTTTCCTCTGAATCACTCGGAAAGGGCGCCCATGGACGAAGCAGAATTGCGCAGCGACCTCGCAACCGGAGAGACCCCCTCCATCGAGTTCAAACGCTGCGGAAACTCGGTTGGAAGAGACACGTTCGAGACCATCTGCTCTTTCGCGAACAGCTTCGGGGGCAGCATCTACCTGGGAGTAGAAGACGATGGAAACGCAATCGGAATCCCCGAAGAGAATATCGTGCCCGTGAAAAGGAACGTGACCAACGTGGTTCACAATCCGAACGTTTTCGACCCGCCGGCCACCCTTGAGTTCGAAGACATCGTTTTCGAGGGCTCGTCGCTTGTTCGGATATGGATTCCTCCCAGTCCGTCGATCCACCGATACAAAGGGAGGATATTCGAGCGCATCGAGGACGCCGACGTTGTCGTGAGCACCGAAAGCCAGCTTACGGCTTTGTGCGTACGCAAGCAGAACATCTACACCGAGCAGCGGGTGTTCCCGTATGTGGAAGCAAGTGATTTGCGCATGGATTTGCTTCCCGCCATCCGAACGATGGCCACGGGAAAACGAACCCGACACCCTTGGAACGGCATGACCGACGAAGACCTCTTGCATTCGGCAGGGCTTTTCGGCAAGAACTTCGTCACGGGCGAAAAAGGATTCAACCTTGCAGCCGTCTTGTTGTTGGGCGATGCCGACGTCATTCGGTCGCTGTGCCCTTCCTATAAAACGGATGCCGTTGTCAGGATAAGCGACCAGGATCGATACGACGATCGCGTCATCGTCACAAGCAATCTGATAGAAGCCTTCGACCAACTCACCGGCTTTTGCACGAAACATCTGCCGGATCGGTTCCACCTTGAAGGCTCCGTTCGCGTGAGCCCTCGCGACATCATCGTTCGCGAGGTAATCTCGAACATGCTCGTGCATCGCGAATACACGAGCCCATTTCCTGCAAAACTCATCATCGACAATGAAAGGTTGCGCACGGAAAATGCAAGTCGCGCCCCTTTCATGGGTCGAATCACGCTGAGCGATTTCAATCCTATCCCAAAGAACCCCCTGATAGGCGCATTCTTCAACAACATCGGGCTGGCGGAAGAGCTGGGTTCCGGCACACGGAACCTGTACAAATACACCAAAGTCTACTCTGGGGCGGAACCGGTTCTCAACGAGGGGGCGATTTTCACAACGACGGTCCCCCTGCACGTCGAGAACGTCGAACCCGTCGCGGAGCGTCCTCACGATATGCTTTCTCTTGCAAGACAAATCGCCTTGGATCGTGGATATGCAACGGTTTCCGATCTCGAGCGCAAGGGAGTCGCCCGCAGAACCGCTCAGCGCGAACTGGCAGCACTCGCCCAACAGGGGACGCTGCAAGCGAAAGGAAACGGTCGGGCCCGAAAATATTTCCTGCCTTAAAACCCTATTCGACGATCGACCGAAAGAAGAAGAAGAAGAAGAAGAGAGAGAGGGGGGGGTCGTAAGCTCGAAGCGCTCCTATTCCACGCGCATCATGCGATACCCTACCCCTACGTGGGTTTGGATGTAGCGAGGGTTCGCAGGATCGGGCTCGATCTTCTTGCGAAGCGTGGCCATGAACACGCGAAGCGACGAGCGATCGGACGCGAGTATGGTGCCCCACACCTCTTTGAGCAGGTAGTTGTGCGTGAGTACCTTGCCGGTATTGCGCGCCAGCAGACAGAGGAGCTTGTATTCGAACGGCGTGAGGTGAATCTCCTCGTCGTCGCGCCACACGCTGCCTGCCGCATAATCGATGCGGAGGCTCCCGTTGCGGTAGACGGCTTCGTCCGCATCCCCCTTCATCGCTCGCTCCCGATCCAATCGGCGCAGCGCCACGCGCACGCGAGCCAGCAGCTCCTCGACTGAGAACGGTTTCACCAGGTAATCGTCCGCTCCGGCATCGAGCGCTTCCACTTTGTCGGCATCCTCCAAACGCGCCGATAGCACGATGACCGGCAGCGACGACCACCCGCGCAGCGTGCGAATGACCTCCACCCCGTCTCCGTCGGGCAAACCGAGATCGAGGATAGCCAGATCGGGCGGCTGCGACGACAGTTCGAGCAGCGCCTGCGACGCCGTACGGGCTTCCCGGTACGCATATCCGTGCAAATCGAGCGTGGTCGTCACAAGGCGCCGCACCGCCGCGTCGTCCTCTACCACCAGTATCCGGTACCCATCAGCCACGCGCTTCCTCCGTCGATCGCGCCACCACGTCCCCGGCCTCCACCGCTGCCAGCGTGAACGAGAACTCGCTACCGTGCGGGTTCACATTGCGCACGTCTAAAGTGCCGCCGTGCACTTCGACGATGGAACGGCATAGCGACAAGCCCAAGCCCATGCCGCGCTTGAAATCGCCGCTCTTTCCGCCCCGCCGGCCGGTGGAGCCATTGTAGAACATGTCGAAGATATGCTTGCGATCTTCCTCGGAAATGCCCGGGCCTTCGTCGGCAACCGCGATGCGCACCCGCGGACGATCGTGCTCCACGACCCGCCGCGCGCTCACGACTATGCGCCCGTCGGCCGGCGTGTACGATACCGCGTTGTTCACCAGGTTGATGATCACCTGCACGATCAAACGCGCATCCATGTCGGCCATAAGCAGCTCGTCTTCCAACTCCACGTCGACGCGGCGTCTCCCAGCGCGGCGATCGACGTGCTGGAGAGCCTCCCTCACGACATCCGCCACCAGCTCGGGCTGTTCGGCCAGCTGCAGCGTGCCGTTGTCGATACGCGTGATGGACAGCAGGTTCTCCACGAGCGTGACCAGCCAGCACGCGTCGTCGTGGATGTCGCGGTACAAGTGCTCCTTCTGCTGCGCCGACAGCGCGCCGCGATCGTGCAAAAGCATGTCCGCATCGCCCGAAATGCTGGTCAACGGTGTACGCAGGTCGTGCGAGATGGTGCGCAGCAGATTCGCCCGCAGCGTTTCCTTCTCCATGCGCATCTCCATGCGCCGCCTATCCTCGGCGAAGACGATCTGCTCGGTAGTCTGGCCGCATTCGTCCAGGATGGCCAGCAAAAGGTTCTTCTCGAAAGCCCCGAAGTCCTCCTCCCCGTCGATGTCGTCCATCGCGATGCCGGCTACTCCGAACACAGCGTCCTTCGAATGGATGGGCAGGTACAGGCATTGCGAATCGGCGAGCGTGTCGGTAGTGGCTCCGGCACGCTCGTTGTTCGCCGCAGACCATGCGGCGACCGCGGACTCTTCGGGCGATGCGAGCGCGCAGGCACCGGCATCGCCGCCCAGCGTCCCAGGGACGTCGTGCACCACGGGCTTCGCAAGACGACCGTCGATGCCCAAGCGGTACATGACCACCGGGCGGTTCAGCAGCTTGATGACCTGCTCGGCCGCAAGCCGGAAGCACTCGTCCGCATTGCGGGCACCCTGCAGCTTTCGGCTGGATTCCAGCAGCACTTCCATGCGATACGCACGGCGCGCGGTGCTCTCGGCCTGACGCTTCATGCGGATGGCCAGCGATGATGCAGCGAATGTGCCCACGAGCAGAAACGCGAAGATGATGGGATAGTTCAGCCCTACCGCATGAAGCGTGAACCGCGGGATGGTGAAAAAGAAGTTGTATGCAAACACGCTGCCCATCGACACGAACAGCGCATAGAAGAAGCCGTCGGCGCGCGTAGCGATGAGCAGAGCCACGATGAGGTAGAGCATGAGCACGACGGAACCGGCCAACCCAAGGGAATAGATGGCCAGTCCGATAGCCGTGGCGATGGCGACCGACGCGAGCGCACGCCAAACGTCAGCGCCTGTCAGGCGAAACCCTGTGGCTTCGGACAGCCGGCCATATTGCGCAGGCAAGTCCTTCGTCGGCACGACGTCGACCACGGCCCCATGCGCGAGCTTCATCAGCCGGCTCACCAGGCTCTCGCGCAGCAGGGAACGCACCGACAGGCCACCCGTGGCGTTGCCCACCACGATATGAGTCGCGCCGGCCGTCACCGCGTACTGCGCCAGCTGCTGGGCTATATCGTCACCGAACAGCGTGACTACGTGCGCACCCAGCTCTTCGGCCAGATCGATGTTGGCGCGCAGTCGTCCGCGCTGGTCGGAATCGAACTTCTTGCTCTGCGACGACTCGACCACCACCGCAGTGAGCGCCCCATGGTAGGACTCCGCCATATTCGCAGCGGCCCGGATGGCTTTCACGTTGCCCGTATTGTGCGTTACGTACACCAGCACGTCCTCGCCGGCCTCCACGCGCGCGCCCGCCTCGGTGCATTCGGCCTTGCGCGTCAGCCGATCGGCCATGCGGCGCAGCGCGATCTCGCGCAACGCCGCCAGGTTCTTCCGGGAGAAGAAGTTGCCGAGCGCCGTGCGGGCGCGATCGGGAAGGTATATCTTTCCTGCCTCCAAGCGCTCGATCAGATCGTCTGGCTCGATATCGACGAGCTCGACCGATGCAGCCTGGTCGAAGATACGGTCGGGAATGCGCTCGGCTACGCTCACGTGCGTGATGGCGGCGATCTTGTCATTGAGCCCTTCGAGGTGCTGGACGTTCACGGTGGTGAACACGTTGATGCCTGCGCGCAGCAGCTCCTCGACGTCCTGGTAGCGCTTCCGATGCCGACAACCCGGGGCGTTCGTGTGGGCCAATTCGTCCACCAGCACGATCTGGGGATGGCGCGCCAGCACGGCGTCCAGGTCGAACTCGCGCAGAGAGATGCCTCTATGCTGAACCGTCGATGGGGAGATCTGCTCCAGTCCGTCGACAAGCGCCATCGTATCGGCCCGCGTGTGGGGTTCGACGTAACCGACGACCACGTCGAACCCCTTTTCCAGCACGGCGTGGGCCTCCTCGAGCATGGCGTAGGTCTTACCCACGCCCGCCGCATAGCCGAAGAATATCTTGAGCTTGCCGCGCGTATCGCCCTCGGCAGCCTCCTCCTCGACGATTTGCCGCAGGATCGCATCGGGGTCGCGCCTTGCTTCGTAGTCCATAATCACACTCGCAGTCGTATCGGTGCCGCCATCATAGCACGCCGTCGAGCATCAGGTTCACTTTCAGCACGTTCACGCGCGCATCCCCCAGAAAACCGAACTGGGGCTGCTCGGTGCATTGCTTGATGATGTCGCGGATCTCGGACGCGCTCTTGCCGGTTGTCCTCGCCAAACGGTCCACCTGGTATTCGGCGGCAGCCGGCGAGATGTGCGGATCGAACCCGCTGCCGGAGTTCGTCACGAGGTCGCTGGGGATGGGCTTGTTCCCCATCTCGGGATGAGCCGCGCGGATCTGCTCGACGCGATCCTGCACCGCCGTCGCGAACTCGTCGCCCGCAGGGCTGAGATTGGACGGGGCGTACCACAGCACGTCGTTTCCCTCGGCATCGGTGAACGTGCTCGTGCTGGGGTTCATGGCGCGGCCCCAAAGGTGCTTCTCGTCGGTGAACCGCTGGCCCACCAGCTCGCTTCCGTACTTCGTTCCGTCGACTTCGATGATGGAGCCGTTCGCCTGGTGCGGAAAGAAAAGCTGCGCCAAACCCGTGCACGCCGCCGTGTAGATCACGCCGCACAGCACCGTGGTGACGAGGAAGAACAACGCCGCACTTCCCCAGGTCTTCGCTTGGTTTCCCAATTTGAACGTCATGATGGATCCTTTCCTTCCTACGCGACGCCCAGCGCCGTCAGGCCCATGTCCAGCAGTTTGATGGCGGCGAACGGCAAGACGATGCCGCCCAGGCCGTACACGGCCAGGTTGCGCTTGAGCAGGCTCTGGGACGTGGCCTCGCGGTACTTCGCGCCTTTAAGAGCCAACGGGATGAGCGCCACGATGATGAGCGCGTTGTATATGACGGCCGCCAAGATGGCGGTGGTGGGGCTGGTCAGGCGCATGATGTTGAGCGCCTCGAGCGCGGGGTACAACGGCACGAACAACGCCGGGATGATGGCGAAGTACTTCGCCACGTCGTTGGCGATGGAGAACGTGGTCAGGCTGCCGCGCGTCATGAGCAGCTGCTTGCCGATGCGCACGATGTCGATGAGCTTCGTGGGGCTGGAATCGAGGTCCACCATGTTGCCGGCCTCTTTCGCCGCCTGGGTGCCGCTGTTCATGGCCACGGCCACGTCGGCCTGCGCGAGCGCCGGCGCGTCGTTCGTGCCGTCGCCCGTCATGGCCACCATGTGTCCCTCGGCCTGGTACTGCCGGATGGCGGCAAGCTTCGTCTCGGGCGTGGCCTCGGCGATGAAATCGTCCACGCCGGCCTCGGCGGCGATGGCGGCGGCCGTCAGCGGGTTGTCGCCCGTGATCATGACGGTTTTGATGCCCATCGTGCGCAAGTCGGCGAAATTCTCCTTGATGCCATGCTTGACGATGTCCTTCAGATAGACGACGCCCAGAATACGATGATCGCGAGCAACAAGCAGCGGAGTGCCGCCTGCGCGCGAGACATGCTCAACCGCCGCGGCGCACTGAGCGCTGTACGTGCCGCCGCACGACTCCACATAACTCTTGACGGCATCGGCCGCCCCCTTCCGAATCTCGTGGCCCTCGAAGTCCACGCCGCTCATGCGCGTCTGCGCCGTGAACGGGATGGTCGTCATGCCCGACCCTTCCAGCACGCGGGCGCGGATGCCGAACAGCTCCTTCGCCAGCACCACGATGCTGCGGCCCTCCGGCGTCTCGTCGGTGAGGCTTGCCAGTTGCGCCGCGTCGGCAACCTCGCGCTCGCTTGCGCCGTCGACCGGGATGAACTCGGCCGCCTGGCGGTTGCCCAGCGTGATGGTGCCCGTCTTGTCCAGCAGCAGCACGTCCACGTCGCCCGCCGCCTCCACGGCGCGGCCGCTCATGGCCAGCACGTTCGCCTGGTTGAGGCGGCTCATGCCGGCGATGCCGATGGCGCTGAGCAGCGCGCCGATGGTGGTAGGCGCCAAACACACGAACAGCGCGACGAGCGAGGCGATGGTGGTGGGGTTCGCGATGCCCTCCTGGCTGGCGCCGAACCTGCTGAACGCGAACAGCGACACGGACACGACCAAGAACACGATGGTCAGCGCGATGAGCAGGATCTCGAGCGCGATCTCGTTCGGCGTCTTCTTACGCGCGGCCGATTCCACCATGGCGATCATCTGGTCGAGGAAGCTGTGACCGGCATCGGCCGTCACGCGCACCACCAGCCAGTCGGACAGCACTGTGGTGCCTCCGGTGACGGCCGAGCGATCGCCGCCGGCCTCGCGGATGACCGGGGCGGACTCGCCCGTGATGGCGCTTTCGTCAACCGACGCAGCTCCCATGACTATTTCGCCGTCGGCGGGAATCTGCTCGTTCGCCGCAACGTAGAACAGGTCCTTCTTCTTGAGGACGGCCGAACTCACCTCCTCGGCGTTGAGCCGGAAGAACTCGGCCGGGTCGTCCGCATGGGTGCCTTTGGCCACGAGGCCTTCGTTCAACTTGTGGGCATCGATGTCGCGCTTCGCGGCGCGCAACGAGTCGGCTTGAGCTTTGCCGCGTCCCTCGGCGAGCGCCTCCGCGAAGTTCGCGAACAGCACCGTGAGCCACAGAACCGCCGATACGGCGAAGATGAAAGCGGGATGCGCATCGGCGATGCCGAACAGCGACAGCGCGAACAGGCCGAGCGTCAGGATAGCCGAAATATACACCATGAGCATGACCGGGTTCTTCGCCTGCTCGCGCGGCGTGAGCTTCGCGAACGAGTCGATCACGGCGCGCTTGGCCAACGCGCTCATCGACGCCTTGCGCCCGGCGAGCTTGCCACCTTGCGGGCTTGCGCCCATAGGAGTTTCGTTCATTGCAGTAGTCGTCATCTTTCTTTCGCCCGCCTTCCTAGAGCACCATCATCAGCTGTTCGGCCACGGGACCCAGCGCAAGCGCGGGGAACATCGTGAGCGCGCCGATCAGCAGCACCATGAGCACGAGCAGGAACACGAACAGCGCATTGCTGGTGGACAGCGTGCCGGCACTCGTCGCCACCTTGGGACGCACGGCCAGGCTGCCGGCCAGCACGCACACCGCCGCGATGGGGATGAAGCGGTTCGCCAGCATCTCGAATCCCAACACCAGGTTGATCAGAGGCGTGTTGCCGTTGAATCCCGCGAAGGCCGAACCGTTGTTGCCTCCTGCGGACGTGGCCGCGTACAGCACTTCCGAGAACCCGTGCACGCCGGGATTGTTCAGGCTGTTCGCCGTTGCCGGGTCGAGGCTCATGATGCCCGCGCCGACTAGGATGAGCAGCGGCGTGGTGATGCACAGGATCACGGCCATGCGCATCTCCTTCGGGCCGATTTTCTTGCCCAGGTACTCGGGCGTGCGGCCCACCATGAGCCCGGCGATGAACACCGTGAGGATGACGAAGCCCAGCATGCCGTACAAGCCGCAGCCGACGCCTCCGAACACCACCTCTCCCAGCGCCATCAACACGATGGGCACCATGCCGCCGATAGGCGTGAAGCTGTCGTGCATGGCGTTGACCGAACCGTTCGAGGCGGCCGTGGTGAACGCGGCCCACAGCGACGAGTCGGTCACGCCGAAGCGCGTCTCCTTGCCTTCCATGTTGCCGCCGGATTGCCCGCTGGCGCCCATGTACACCTGCCCGTCGGCCGCCAGCTGGGGCGTGCCCATCTGCTCGAACACCGCGATGGCCACGAGCGCGCCTACCAGCAAGATGAACATGGCCGCGAACACGGCGCGCCCCTGGCGGCGATCCATGACGAAGCGGCCGAAGCTGAACACGCACGCCACGGGGATGAGCAGCAGCGACAGGCATTGCACCAGGTTGGTGAGGGGCGTGGGGTTCTCGAGCGCGCTAGCCGAGTTCACGCCGTTGTAGCCGCCGCCGTTCGTGCCCAGCTGCTTGATGGCGACCTGGCTGGCCTGCGGGCCCATCGGCACTGTCGCCTGGTCGATGGTTTCCACGGCGGCCGGATCGTCGGCATCGACGATGCTGCCATCAGCGGTCACGCCGACCGGCTCCAGCAGCTGCACCGTCTCGTACTCGTTGAAATTCTGCGGCGAGCCCTGCTGCACGTCGATCATCGTCACCACAAGCGACAGCGGGATGAGCACGAACAGCACCGCGCGCGTCACATCGACCCAGAAGTTTCCGAGGCCCGGATTCCCTTCGCTCACGATGCCGCGGAACAGCGCGAACAAAACGCCCAAGCCCACGGCGGGCGTGACGAAGTTCTGCACCGTCAGGCCGATCGCCTGGGAGAAGTAGCTGAGCGCGCTCTCGCCGCTGTACGCCTGCCAGTTCGTGTTCGTCACGAAGCTGACGGCGGTGTTGAACGCGAGATCCCAGGACATCCCGGGAATCCCTTCGGGGTTGAGCGGCAACAGGCCTTGCAGCATGAGAATGGCGAACAGCCCGACCAGGCAGATCGCCGAAAACGCGAACGCACTCACAAGGTAGCGCTTCCACCCCATGTCCTCGGACTTGTCTACGCGGATGCAGCGGTAGACCGCGTTCTCCACCGGAACCAGCACCCGCGAGAGCACGGTCTTCTGACCGGCCATGACCTTGTTGAGGTACGCGCTCAGCGGGATGGCCAAAGCCACCAGCAGCGCCAGGTACACGCCGTATTCGAACAGCTCGTCTATCACCGTTCGTCACCGCCCCTGAGAAGCTTGTAGAACAGGTAGAGCGCAAGGAAGATGCTCAACCCTCCTACGAAGCCTGCTACGAATTCCATCTCGATCCTTTCCTATCGGTCCTTTTGCGTGGCGGCGCATACGACAGCACCGCCACGAACCCAGCATAGGAAGAACCGCATGAGCGCGGCGTAAAGATGGAGGATGCGGGCGTTAAGATGAGGTTAAGACGGAGGTCGGCCGGGAGGGGCCGCGCGCCAGTCCGGGGGGGGTCGGGGAGGCCGCGCCAGTCGGGGGGGGCGCCAGCCGAGGGGGCCGGCCGCCGCGTTCGGCCCGAACGGGCTCGCGCCGGCATCGCCCGCAGAAGGCCGGGAAGCGGGGCGGCAGAGAACGCACGCTATGCACGATTATCGGGGCCTGCCGACGGAGGCGAGGAGGGAAACCCCAGGTCGGAAGAAATGGCGAGGGAGAAGAATCGTGCATAGCGCGCATTCTCTTCCATGCGCAGGGAAACGATCCGTCGCAGGGCGCTCGCCGGCGCGGGTCCCATCCTGCGCCCCCCCTCCAACGCGTACGGATGTTTCACGTGAAACATCCCGGCTGACCGGGATGCGCGCCGCCCCACGAGCCGGACGGGCGGCACGACGGCAGCCAAGGACCGGGGATTGGGAACCCGCGCGCCAACCGGGGGGTTGCTCCCTGATGTTCGTCGAAACGCGACACGGGAAGGATATCAAGGCGGAACGTGGGAAGAAAACGGGCTCCCGGGAGCGCCCTACGATGCCGTGATCTCGGTTCCCATCTGGGCTCCGTTGAGGGGCTGGGTAGGATCGTCCAGGCTGAAGGTCGATATCTCCACCGCGACGGGGTAGGTTCCCGCCTCCAGCGGGCGGTTCAGGCGAATCTCGGGAACGGCCTTGCCCGGCGGCACCAGCTCGGACTCGTAGAGCACCTCGCCGGAGTCCTTGAGCTTCACGGCGAACTTCATGTAGCAGGGGTTGCCCTCGGTGTTGACGAGGGGCACCTCCACGGTGTCGGAGCCCGCCTCCATGGTCCAGGCCGAGTACGTGGGCACGCGTATGCGGCCCCGCTCGGAGCCGTCGGGGTTGTCGTAGCCCGGGATGGAGTAGTCGACCGCCGCAGGATCCACCACAGGACCCGGCGCGGGCCTCAGGAGGAGGAACGCCGCAGCGGCGGCGAGGACGAGCGCGAGGAGGACGAGGACGACGGCGAGGATACGCCGGCGGCGCCTGCGTCGCCGCACGGTCTCAAGGGCTTCTTGCAGCAAGGTGGTTCCGCCTTTCCGGCTCGGTGGACAGGGCGCCCCCGGGGAGCCGGGGGGCGCTGGCGCGAGCCCCCGTCGGCGCGCTGGCGCTGCAGGGGACTCGAGGGCCCGCCGCGTCAGCGGCGGCGGCCCCGGGGCGCGTCGAGCCTAGGCGCCCGTCGTGTCCTCGTAGCTGAAGGTGAGGGTGTCGGTGTGCGCGCCGCCCTCCTTGGCGTCGCCCGTGCGCTTGGCTACGCCCGCCGCTGAGGGGTTGGTCTTGTCGAACGTGCCGATCGCGGCCTTGGCCGTGACCGTCTTGTCGAACTTGGCCTTGGTCACCCCGGCGCCCGTGTAGGCGATCTCGTAGTCGACCGGGTCCTCGGTGCCCTTCTGGAGCTGGAAGCCGTTGGCCGACTCCAGGTAGAGCTTCGCGCCGCCCGCCGGCAGCTTATCGATCTGGCCGACCGAGCCGCCGGGGGTCGTGTTGTACAGGTTCACCGACGCGTCCACGGTCGTGTCCTTGTTGGTGCCGAAGGGGATGGAGGTCGGGATCTCGAAGCCCCAGCCGTTGGTGCCGGGCACCTGCTGGGAGGACGAGTAGGTCACGCTCGTGGTGCCGCTCTGGTTCACGGCGAACGCCGGAACGGCGGTCCCGACGGTCAGGGCGGCGGCGCACGCCGTCGCCAGGAGCACACGTCCCATGTTGCGGTTCATCTTGACATCCATATTCTTCCTCTCTCTCGCGCGCCCTCGGGCGCGCACTGCTTGCTTGCTTCCGGGGTCGGCCTTCGGCCGGCCCTTCCTTCTATGTCCACGCGCTCTCGCGCGAGAAGGACCTCAAGCGGGCGCTCAGCGCCCGTCGTCGTCCATCGAGCCCGCCCCCTCGACCCGGCCCGGCGGCCCCTCAAGGGGCGAGGTTCCAGAGCCGTCGGCCGCCTCCGGACCGGACGGGCCGGCGGCTGCCGGGACCGGGGCGTTCGCGCGTCGGGCGAGGGCGGCCGCCGCCAGGGCGGACAGCGTCGCCAGGGCGAGCGCGAGCGGCGCGGCCCAGGGCAGCGCGTCGCCCGTGCGCGTCAGGCCGCCGACCCAGGCGGCCGGCCCGCCCGCGACCGGGGGCGCCCCGCCGGCGAACGCGGCCTCCACCCCGCCCGCCGCCTCCTCGGCCGAGAGCGAGAGCGAGCCGTCCGCAGCCGGGGAGGCATCGCGGCCGCCGACGCGCAAGGACGCGAGATAGGCCCCCTCGTCGGGCACGGCCCGCAGCGAGAGCTCGCCGCCCTCGGGGGCCTCGGCGAGGACGGTCCCGCCGCGCACGGAGAGCGCGACGGAGCCGGACGCGTCGACGAGTTCCAACCGCCCGGGGCCGGCTGCCGACAAGGGGACGGCGAGGGAGCGCGGAGCGTACTCGACGAGCGCGGTGCCCGAGCGCCCCTCGGCATGGGCGCGCGGCGCACCCGGCGCCGCCGGAGCGGCGAGGGCGAGGGCGAGCACGGCGAGGGCGAGGACGGCCGCGCGGGCCGGCCGCAGCGGGCGCGGGGCGATCACGGCGCCACCTCCCTGGTCGTCGCGGACACGATGTCGACCCGGAACTCCATGGTCCCGGAGTAGCGGGCGTTGGCGAGGAACGAGCCGACCGGGTCGACGCTCCTCAGGGAGAACGACCCGCTGCCGGCGGCCGGATCGTGCGGGTCGATCACCATGAGCGGCGCGGGCGCGGAGCCGTCCCCGGGGTCGTAGACCGTGCCCGAGGCGTCGAGCACCTCGAAGCCCCGAGCCCCTCCGCCTCCGGGGAGCGAGAGCGACAGCAGCGGCGCGCCCGCGGAGGGCCTCGTCACCGACACCCGGTAGGCCTGGCCGACCGGCCAGGTCGCGCCCGGCAGCTCGGGGGCGGCGGCCACGACCACGCTGTGGTCGCCCGCCGGGGCGGCGGGGTCCGAGGGCTCGGACCAGACCCTGTCGCCGTAGGGCTCCAGGGACAGGGAGCTCGGAATGGAGAGGAAGCCCAGGAGGGCCGGGTCGTCCGCGCCGTAGTCGACCGCCTTCCACTGCGCGAACAGCGTCAGCGCGCCGCCGTCGGCGGGGGCCGGGTCGGGCGTGGAGATCGGAGTGCCGGCGGCGAAGTAGTTGGAGCCCTGCTTGCGGTCGCCGACGGCGAGGTCCGGCGAGGTCGTCCAGCCGTCGAACTCGTAGCCGCCCATCGTGAACGCGTTCCCGGGCAGGTCGGCGGGCGCGCCGTAGGACAGGCTCCCGACGGGGTCCATCGTCCCCGACACGTAGGCGGTGTTGCGGACGATCTTGTCCGGATCGGCCGGGTCGGGCATGCCAAGGCGCCCGTCCTTCGCCACCATGGCGTCCCAGCCGTCGTCGAAGGACACGGAGTAGGAGTTCGCGATCCAGCGGTTCGAGTACGAGGGGTTCTCTCCCGCGTTGACGACGACGTCCTTGGGGACGACGGGCGCCTTGTCCCCGCTGCTCTTCCTCCATCCGGACTTCCTTGCCGCGTCGTAGGCCTGGGGGTCGGTGTGGTAGCCGGGCCTGTCGAGGCCGTAGTTCGGCACGCCGTGCAGGATCTCTTGGGGCGAGGAGCCGGAGGGCACCCACTGGAGGTGGGAGTCCCTGCGGTCGGAGTAGCCCTCGTCGTTGTAGAAAAGGAACTCGCAGGGAACGCCCTCCTCCACCTCGCCGAGGATCATGCTGCCGGCGGACACGGGGGTCGAGCTCCCCTGGCGGTATACGTTCATGCCGTAGGAGAACCGCGTGCCCGAGGCTCTGAGCGAATCATCCTTGAACGTCGCCCTCCCGCTGGTCTGCCAGTCGGTGTTGCTCGGATCCTCCGTGGAGCCGTCCACGAGCTTGAGGGCGACCGAGATCAGGTGAGAGACGGGGATGCCGTAGCCGGACTCGAGCGCGTCGAGGCGCACGTCGCCCACCGTATCGCTGGTGCCCTCGTACATCGCCGTGCCCTTGGGGAGCGTCTGGTCGGCCAGCACGTTCGCGCCGACGCCCGTGTCAAGCGCCGCGTTGTTCGGCAGCTCCAGGTAGGGGATGTGGTTGCCCGCGAAAGCTTTCTCGCCCACGGAGCGCAGCGTGGAGGGCAGCCTCACGTCCGAGATGTTCGCGTTCTCGAAGGCGCTCGCGCCGATCGTCTGGACCCGGTACTTGTCGAGGGGCAGGTAGCCCATGGGTTGGCCGGTCTGCGGATCCGGCAACGCGCCGAGGTTCGTGCCCTTGAAGGCGCGCGCGCCGATCTTGACGTTGAGGATCACCCCGCCGGCGCTGACCGCCTCGGGCATCTTGATGATCGAGAGCGCGACGCAATTCTCGAACGCGCCAGCGCCGAGCGTGACGGTCGCCGACGGCACCCCGCTGTAGGAGCCCTCCCCCATCATGACCGATTTCAGCGACGTGCAGCCCTTGAAGGCGTTCTCCCCGATTGCGGGATCGCTCGCGGAGCCGTCCGCCAAGGAGGTCTGCCCGAAGTCGATGCCCCCGAGGGAGATGCAATCCTGGAAGGCGCCGGCCCCGACGCGCGTGAACTTGCTGTTCGCAGGGATGACGACCTCCTTCAAGCCCGCCAGGCCCTTGAACGCGTCGCCGGGGATGAACCCCCAGAACTTCGAGATGATCACCTTCGTCACGCCCGGGTTGCCCGAGATCACGCCCCTCGCGGGGGCTGGGACGTTCTCGTCCTCGAAGGAGAACTCACCCGTCAGACTGTTGTCCGCGAACGCGTAGTCGGCCATGCCGAACCTCACCCCCTGGGTGAGGGGGTTGATCTTTATCTTGTTATTCTGGAAGCAGCTGCTGCCCAAGACGATCTTGTCGACCGTCGTGTTCAGGAAAGACACCTTCGTGATCAGATTGTTCTGGAACGCCGAAGCTCCCACCGAGTCCAGGGTCACCGGGAACGTGAGCGCGCCGCCGATCATGTTGCCTTTGAACGCGTCGACGCCGACCGTGGCGAGCTTCGTGTTCTCGAGGCCGAGAAGGGAGGTGAGCTTCGGGGCCAGGCTGACGCCATCCCTCGTGCCGCCGGCGAACGCGCTCTCGTTCACCCCTTTGAGGGATGACGGCAGCGCGAGCTCGCCCGCGAGCTTCTTGCAGTTGTAAAACGCCTTCGAGCCCACGGTCTCGAAGGCGGGGGGAAGGACAAGGCTCGTGATCTCCCCGCAGCTGACGAAGGCATTCGGGCCGATCGTGGTGAGGCTCGTGCACTTGGACAGGTCGATGACGCCCTTCGGTCCTCGCTGCTCGTATTCGTTCTGCATCTGAAAGGCGCTCGTCGATATGGTCTGCAGGTTGGTCGCCTGGGAGAAGTCGATGTTGCACTTCAGGTTCGAGTACGTGTTCTGGACCGAGCTCCCGCGGGCGATCTCGACGACCTTCTTGCCCGCGGGGCTGGTCGCCGGCACGTGTACCGTGTCGGTCGGCTGAACGGAGCCGGAAAAGCCGGTTATCTTGCAGGTGGTAGCGTCGATGTCGGTGAACGTCCACGAAAAGTTCAACGGATCGTCGTTCGCGCGCGGGTCGGCGCCGAGGGGACCGTCGAGCTGCGGCGCGGGGGCGCCCACGAGGGGGCCGTCCGCCTCGGAGCGCTGCGCGGCATCCTCCTGGACGGCGTCGGACGCGCCGGGGCCGAGCACGTCGGGCCGGCCGGCGTCGGGATCGGGCATGCCGGGGCCGGGGGCCGCGGCATCGGAGCCGGCTTCGGGAGCGGGCGCGGCCGGGGCGGCGGGCTCCGGGGACCGCGCGGTCTCGGCGGCGATCGGGACGATCGGAGCCGCCTGGGCCCGCGCGGCCGGAATCGGGGAGGCGTCGGCCTCCCCGGCGGGCGCGGGGGCCGGCCACAGGGCGACGGCCACGAGCGCGGCGCACGCGACGCGGGCGACGGCCCGCGCCGCGCGGCCCCTGGACGTGCTTCGTTTACGCTGCGTTCTATCCATTTCCACACTCCTGCGGGTCATGTCGGTTCGGTGCGCCCCCGCTCGAGGCAGAGGGCGCGCTCAGCCCCCCCCCCCGTCGCGAAGGAGGCCCTCGAAGGCTTCGGCGTCGAGCGGGGGCGAGCACAGGTAGCCTTGGAGCAGGTCGGCGCCCGCCTCCTCCAGGAACCGCGCCTGCGAGGCGTCTTCGACGCCCTCGGCCACCACGACCATCCCCAGCTCGTGGACGAGCCGCACCGCGGCGCCCACGACGACCGCGCCGCACCCTGGATCTGCGCGGAGGAGCGACGCGTCGAGCTTGACGACGTCCACCGGCGCGCCCTCGAGGGCGGACAGCGACGTGGAGGCGGTGCCGAAGTCGTCGACGGCCACGGAGAACCCCGCCGCCTGCAGGCGCATGAGCGCGCAGCGCAGCTGGTCGGGATCGAGCCTCCAGGCCTCCTCGGACACTTCGAGGTGCAGCAGGCAGGCCGGAAGCCTCCGCTCGCGCAGCAGCGCCTCGAGGCGCCGCGCGAGGAGGGGGTCGAGAAGCGTCGAGCGCGCCAGGTTCGCCGACACGGGAACCACGGGGAGATCGGCGTCTATCCAGGCGCGCAGGCAGTCGAGGGCGAGCGAGACGATGTGGAGGTCGTGGGCGGGGGCCAGGCCGGCCTCCTCCAGGAGCGGCACGTAGGCGCCCGGGCCGGGCGCGCCCCAGCGCGAAAGCGCCTCGGCGCCGGCGAGGCGCCCCGAGGGGCACTCGAAGACGGGCTGGAAGGCGGGGCGCAGGTCGTCCGAGGCCATGGCGGCGTCGAGGCCCTCGAGGGCGTCCTGGTAGAGCAGGGCCTCCTCCAGCATGGCCGGGCTGAAGCGGCGCACGCGCGGGCCGCGCCGCTCGGACTTGGCCGCGCGCAGGGCGAGCAGGGCGCGCTCGAGCGCGTCGGCGGGGCCGGGGGCGGAGGACCCCGGGCCGGCCTCGCAGGTGCCCATGCGCACGGCGCAGCGCGCCCCGGCGGGGCCGCGCGAGAGCGCCTCGGCGAGGGCCGCCTCGTCGAGCAGGGAGCGGGGAGCGAGGACGGCGAAGCGGTCGGCGCCCACCCGGCCCGCCACCGAGCGCGGGGGCAGGGCCTGCGCGAGACTCGCGCCGAGGTAGGACAGGAGCTCGTCGCCGGCCTCGCGGCCGTAGCGGGCGTTGTAGGCCGCGAAGCGCTCAACGTCGGCGCAGACGAGGACGTAACGGGTGCGGGGGTGAGCGATCAGAAGAGCCTCGGCATGCGCGAGGAAGCCCGGGCGCGCCTCGAGGCCGGTGAGGGCGTCTCGCGCGCAGGGGGAGGCGGCCGGGGCCGCGGACGCTAGGCGCGGGCGAGGCTCAGAGGAAGCCCCCCCCCCCCCCCGAGTTTTTTCGTTTTCCCACGTCAACGGCAAAGTAAAGCAGTGTAAATTCTAAGTGGGAAGCTCCTTGGACATCAGATGAACATAAGGGGCTGCAGACGTTTGAAAGCCTACCGATCACGTTAAAAAACAGTCCGTTTTGATGGATTTCGGTACATATTCTCAGTCAATTTTTACATTTTCCTTTACTTTCCTCACCGACGGCTGGCATAATAGTCAGTCGCTTTACACGAAATTCTTTCCTGTTTCTTTTCGCGCAATGCCAACGAATCAGAAAGCGGCTCGAGTCAAGCGCAATGCACGCCGCAGGAGCGGGTGCGACCGAAAAGCGCGCATCGAGCGCGCACGAAGAGAAACGGAAACGAATAATGCAGAATTTCGCCGACCTCGGCTTGTCCGAGGCTGCCCTTGCCGCCGTCGAACGCCTGGGCTACGAGAACCCCACCCCTGTGCAGCTGCAGGCCATCCCGTTGGTCCTGGAAGGCCGCGACCTCATCGCAGCCGCCAGCACCGGCACGGGTAAGACCGCCGCGTTCCTGCTGCCCATCCTGAGCACCCTGCCGCGCGGCAAGAGGGGCAAGCGCGCGCCCCGCGTGCTGGTGGTCAGCCCCACCCGTGAGCTGGCGCAGCAGATCTCGCAGACATGCATGCAGATCACCCGCAAGACGGGGCACTACGTGACCACCGTGTTCGGCGGTACGCCCTACGGCCCCCAGATCAACGAGATCCGACGCGGCACCGACGTGCTCATCGCCACGCCCGGCCGCCTGAACGACCTCATGAACAA
This sequence comes from Eggerthella sp. BIOML-A1, assembly GCF_009875595.1. NCBI lineage: Bacteria > Bacillati > Actinomycetota > Coriobacteriia > Eggerthellales > Eggerthellaceae > Eggerthella > Eggerthella sp. BIOML-A1. The sequence goes on from NZ_WWRZ01000007.1 coordinate 40,601, forward strand.
AGGCGTCGTCGACCTCGGCGGCATCAAGTCCCTCGTGCTGGACGAAGCGGACCGCATGCTTGACATGGGCTTCCTGCCCGCCGTCACCACCATCGTAGACGCCACCCCCGCCGATCGCCAGACGCTGCTCTTCTCGGCCACGATCGACCATTCCATCCAGAAGAACCTGGGCTCGCTGCTGAACGACCCGGCCGTCGTGGAAATCGCCCGCAACGGCGAGACCGCCCAGACGGTCGAGCAGTTCATGATGCCCATCGCCAATTTCAAGAAGCCCGAGCTTCTGCAGGCGCTGCTGGAGGAGAAGGGCTCCGACCGCGTGATCGTGTTCGCGCGCACGAAGAACCGCACCGAGGATTGCGCCGAGGCACTGTGCGACGCAGGTTACCGTGCCGAATCCATCCACTCGGACAAGTCGCAAGGCCAGCGCAAGCGCGCCCTCGACAACTTCCGTCGCGGCCGCACGTCAATCCTCGTGGCGACCGACGTGCTGGCGCGCGGCATCGACGTGCCCGACGTGGACCACGTCATCAACTTCGACCTGCCCGACATGCCCGAGGACTACGTGCACCGCATCGGCCGCACGGGCCGCGCCGGAGAACAGGGCTTCGCGGTCTCGTTCGTCACGCGCGAGTCGCGCCGCACGATGAGCGACATCGAGAAGCTCATCGGCAAGAACGTACCCCTCATGGAGCTCGAGACCTACGAGCTGGACATGACCGTGCTGGAAAAGGGCAAGAAGGGCGCTCCGAAAAAGGGCGGCTACAAGGGCAACAAAGGCTCCGGACGCCCCGCGGGCGCCAAGCGCTCCGACAAGCGCGGCGGCGAGAAGCGCGACTTCGAGCGCCGTTCGGACAGCCGCGCCGAGGGCCGCTCGGACAACCGCCCCGGGCGCGGCAAGCGCGCCGAGGGCAAGCGATCCTTCGACGGCGCCGCCAAGCCCGACGGCCCGCGCAGCAACAACATGGATCACGCGAAGCGCCGCCTCGAAATGAACGAGAAGAAGCGCGAGAAGTCCGCTCCGAACGCGAAGGGCGCCGCCAAGCAGAACGGCTCCAAGAAGAAGGCGGGCGTCGGCGGCTACAACTACAGCAGGTTCGCGAACAACTAAGGCGCACTCGGGGCGAGCTGATCCGACTTCGTATCTCCCATATATATAGGTAAGCGCCGCGCATCGTTTCAAGATGCGCGGCGCTTCTTCGTTTCCGAAAGGGAACCTCTTCCTAGACGATGCGCTCAGGATGCGCGTACACGTTGAAGACGTCGCGCTTGGCGAATCCGACTAGCGTGACGCCCCAACGCTGGGCCAGACGCATCGACAAGCTTGTGGGCGCACCGGGAGACGCAACAACAGGGCAGCCGAGACGAATCACCTTCACGATGATCTCGCGCGGCACCCGGCCGCTGAATAGGAGCATCTTATCCGACGCATCCACCCCGTTCAAGAAGCACCAGCCGACCAGCTTGTCCAAAGCACTGTGGCGCCCGATATCCTCGAACCATGCAACCACCCCGCACTGGTCGACCAGAACCGCGCTGTGCACGCCGCCCGTGCGCCGAAACAGCAGCGAGCGGTCCTCCAGAAGAGCCATGCGCTCGACCACCTGAGCCGCTTGCAGCGTGAGATCGGACTCCATCGGCAAGAACCCTTCCGCATCGCACGAGGGATCTCCGCCGTCACCACGCTCGAACACTCCGGAAATCACCACCCCGCCGTCGCGCAGCGTTTCGACGTGTCGGCGACGTCGACGCGAAGCCCCGGCAACATCGACACGCACCGACACCGCACCCGAATCCAGATCGACGTCTATAGCGCTCACCTGCTCAGGATCCGTGACAACACCCGCCAAGAACAAGTTGCCTGCGACCAGCTCGCGCACATCCCAAGGCGAACATGTCGTGTCGCACTGCCGTGCGCCGTTCACGAACACGGTCAACTCCGCCTCCTGGATGACCGAATCGTCCCGCTTCGAAAAGCGCGCGTCTTCGTACCGCACGATAGGCATATGCGTGCATGCCGAAACCTTGGACTCCGTATCGACAAGGGCAAACGAACGGCTGCGGATCATGGAGCACCTCTTTTCAACCGATCGCATTCGCAACTCCGAGCGGGCGGCGCCCCGAAAAGGCCGCCGCCCGGAGAGGGAGGGAAGGCGAGATCAGGCATTCACCTTGTTGGGAAGGTACCAAACCGAAGGATTCGCCCCTTCGTCGGGAAGCAGCTGGAAGCCGGCGGCGGATTCGGCCTGCTTTTTCAGCGTTTCCAAGTCGCCGAACACGCGCGCGCCAGCCGGACATGCAGCCACGCACGCCTGAGGCTCGTTGCCGCCTGCATCGATACGATCGACGCAGAAGGTGCACTTGTCAACGCGCCCCTGCGGCATGGCGGTATACATGACGGCTTCGTACTCGTTAAGCTCGGACCCGAAATAGCCGTCCTCGTTCTCGCGGTAATAGCGCGCGCCGTAGGGGCAAGCCATGATGCAGGATTTGCAGCCGATGCACTTCTCCTTGTCCACCACCACGATGCCGTCTTCGCGTTTGTAAGTAGCGCCCTCGGTCGGACACGCCTCGACGCAAGGCGGATTCTCGCAATGCATGCACAGCATGGGGACGATATGCATCGTTGCGTCTGGATACTCGCCCTCAAACTCTCGCTTGACATGGGAGCGCGTTATACCCGGAGGGGTTCCATGCGCCTCCTTACACGCTACGGCGCATGCGTGGCATCCCACGCATTTCTTCAGATCGATCAGCATTCCGTAAGCCATGGTTCACTCCTCCCTTTATGCGATCTTCTCAAGCTTGACGCGAATGCACTGGTCGAACGCCGAGCACACATGATCCATGCGGTCAGGGGTCTGACCGGGAACCAGATGCACAACGGGAACGCCCTTGTCCTTCGCAATGGGCATATAGGCCGACTTCGAACCCCAGTGCCCGCCGATGACGGCCACGCATTCGGAATGCACGCCCTCGGACGTAGCCAGCACGCCCTCCACCGATACGCCGTCGACCGTGACAAGCCTCACCTTATCACCGCTGGCGAACCCTTTCGCCCGAGCCGTAGCGGCGTTGATCTCAATGGTGTAGCCGTAAGGGTTCTCTTCATTGATCTCGTTGATCCAGGGGTTCTCCATGAGCCACGAGTCGGTGTTGATCGCATCGGTGTAATACACGGGGAGGATGTCGAAGCCAGGATCGGTCACCTCATACCCGCAGCCGGGCTTCCAATCGGGAAGAGCCTGGTAGTCGTCGACCTCCCACGGAATGCCCAGCTCGGCGACCTTGGCCTCCACCTTGCTCTTCGCCTCCAACAGGAAGTCGAAGTACAGCGGCACGCGGCCAGGTTCACCGTTTGCCCAGATGTACACTTCGTCAACGGTGCGAGGATGATCGTACACAGCATGCTCTTTCAGCCATGCGAAGTCGTGCTCTTCGTCGATGTTGGATTTTAAGATGGAATCGGCGAAAGCCTCTACGTCGAGCTTCTGGTCCATGGGTACCGAATACTCGTCCTTCACGCGGAACATGCCGTTAAGCGTGGCGATGAATTCGGCGTTCTTTCCGGCGCGACTTGCCAATTCTGCGAACAGCTGCCAGCTGGAAGGCGCGCCGTCCTTCGGCTCGACGACCTTCTGCCACACGGGAACGGTCCACGGATTTTCCAAACCGCCGATGACACGATGGTTGCCTGCTGCATGCGGCAGCGGCTCGGTGCGCTCCAGATAGCAGCATTCGGGCAAGATCACATCGTAGAAATAGGACGACTCGTTCAGAAACATATCGATGCCTACAACGTACTCGTAATTCTTGAAGATTTCAGCCTGTTCGTCGTAGTTGCCCCACCATTTGATGGGATTGCATGCATAGCAGAGAGCGACCTCGGCGGCCTGCGTGCGATACAGGTCGGGATGAGCCTGGGCAATGTGCTCGAAGTGGTTGTCGTCGGACATGGGCTGGAGTTCCATCATGCCCATGGTCGTAGGCGTGTAATCGCCTTCGTACACCTTTTTATAGTAAGAGTTCGGGAATGCAAGCAGCAGACCGGCGCAGTCGATGAGCCCCTCGGGCTCCCATAAACCGGGGCGCCACGACATGGTCGGGTTGTCGTCGGCCCAGCCGTTGCAGATGGGATCGAAACCGCAGAAGCCGCCGACGGAGTTCGTCGAACCGATGAGGTTGTTCAGGCTGAACACGGCCCAGCAGCTATGGAAAGCGTGCTTATGGCGCGTGATGCCGGAAAACGCGTCGACGGCAGCAGGGCGATAAGGCAACGTCACGCCGTCGATCTCGGTGGTCTGGCCGATGCAGGCCGCTTCGCCAAGCTCTTTGGCAACCTGGCGGATAGTGGCCGCGGGAACCGTGGTTATGCTCTCCTGGTACTCGGGCGTGTAGGTCTTCAGATGCTCTTTATACAGGGTGAATCCTGTCGAGCACTGCCTGCCGTCCACCTCGAACGTACCCTCGAGTTGGGGGGCGCTGCACCGATCGTAAGGCTTCGCCTCGCCGTCGGAATCCATGTACAGCGAATGCCCTGTCTTCTCGTCGAAGACGATGCGCTTGGTATCCAGGTCGACCAGAGAAGGGCCGTTGGTACGATTCGCAAGGAACTCGATGTCGATGAGGTTTTCCTCGTGAACGAGCACGTACGCGATGGCAAGCGCCGCAGCGGCATCGGTGCCGGGGCGAATAGGCACCCAGAGATCGGCTTTCTCTCCCGCAGCGCCCATATGCGGATCGAACACCACGTGGCGCAAACCGTTCTTGCGACGCTCAGCGAAAGGCTCGACGGTCATGTTGTATCCATGACGGGTAGCCGTGCCCGCATTGGTGCCGAACTGGACGACGTAGTTGCAGTTGACATAGTCGGGACGCGCATTGCCCGTCCCCGTGAACAGGTATTCTATCTGATGGACCCCGGCTCCGCAGATATCGGAGCAGCTGCCTTCGGCGTTGCCGTAGATCACGCCGAGTGCCGTATGGCGCACCAGAGAGCCGATCTGGCTAGCCACCATGGACATGCCGGTGACGGCGTGCGGGCCGCTGCGCTCGATAGCCGCCTTCATGTGCTCGTCCACCAACCCGTAGGCCTCGTCCCAGCTGATCTCCTCCCAACCCGGATCCTCGTCGAAGCCCTTCTTGGGATTCGTGCGCTTCAGAGGCTTGGTGATGCGGTTGGGATCGTAGAGTTGCATGATGCCCGACGCGCCCTTGCCGCATATATGCCCGCGGCCGATGGAGCTGTCGGGATTGCCCGTCAGTTCTACCACAACGCCGTCGATGACATGCGCTTTAATGGAGCAGTTGTTGAAGCACATGTTGCAGGTAGTGGGGATCCACTCGCCCGCTTTCGGATCGTAGGCCGTTTTCTCGACCCCCGCCGTATGCTCGGACTCCTTTTCGGCGCCTGGCGCGCAACCGACGATACCGCCCGCTAGCCCTACGCCGAGCGCAGTCGCCCCCGCGCCCGCCACAAAACCCCTTCGGCTGATTCCCATGCCGTTCTCGCTCATGGTGCTACCCCCTTCAGCTCGTCTACGAGGGCACCCGCAACTTCAGCGGCTGTCCCCTCCGACACCGCTTAGTGTCTGCTGTCAAGGTACTCTATAGTTCTATGACAGTCAATCACTTTAATTATCCTATCTTGAGCATGAAGAAGAGTGTGCGTAGCCCCGCTGCCTGCGCGCATCGGCCATGGAAATGCTGGACCAAGCGACGGCCCAGGCAGCATACGCGATTCGAAGCAGATGCTTCATGAAACATCTGCGCTAGTTTCGCCCTACTTCAAGAAGCTGTCGATATTGTTGAACGCTTCGCCGAACGCGCTCGGGGCAATGACGAGACCGCCCTTCTCTTTGACGCTCTCATAGATGAGGTTCATCGTGCGAAGTTGGAGCGCCTTGTCGTTGCGATCGTAGACAGCCGCCGCATCGACAAACATCTCGGAGATGTCTTTTTCGATTTCTGCGAGCAAGAGTCGCGCGTTGCGCTCGCGCTCCGCCTGCGCTTCCTTGGACATGGCATCCTGCAGCTCTTTGGGAATAGCGATGTCGCGGATCTCCACCGATACGACCGAGATGCCCCACGAACGCGTCTTTTCGTCGAGGATATCCTTGATCTCACCGTCCAGCTGCTCTCGCCGCGTGGCAACTTCGGCCAGATTGATGCGCCCCACCGCATCACGCAGCGCTGTTTGCGCGGCCCACCAAATGGCCGACGCGTAGTCCTCTACCTCGACGCAGGCGTCTTTGGGATTCCACACCATCCAGAACAGCACGGCATCGATATCGAGCGGCACAAGGTCGGCGGTCAACGCCTCCTCCGCCGTGAACGGCGTGGTGATCATGCGCTGGTCAATGTGCGCAGTAGCATGTTCTACCACGGGAACGACGAAATAAAGCCCAGGGCCAGCAATGCGGTTGAAGTTGCCTAAACGCAGCACCACGACACGCTCCCACTGCGGCGCAATACGAATGCTGAACGCGGCCACCGCGCCAGCCATCACCGCGACGATAACCACCGTCGAGGTAAGCATGCTCCAAAGCGCAGCGAGAATGGCACCCGCAACGATAAGGAATACCGATGCCGCAAAAATGTATACGCTGTTGCGCGAGGTTTTCCGCCCGACGGGCGCAACCATACCTTTCGGCCGGACGGCCGACTCCACGCGCTTTTCTTCGTTTCGCTTCGATTTGCTTCGCATGATGGCTCCCCCGTTGCCCCAACCCCTTGGCCCGCGCCCCTAAGCTCCGCCCCCTAACAGCAATATCTGTTCGCTCACCAGGTCATGGATATCCTCGGATGTCAAACCCTTAGCAAGAGCCTGCTGGACGAAATCGATTGCAAGCGCCTCGACGTCTTGGCCGACAGCCGACAGATCGACATCCTTGAGGTCAGACACATACGTGCCACGTCCGCGCTTCGTGAAGATGTAGCCGTCACGCTCGAGATCCTGATACACTTTGTTGATGGTGTTGTAGTTCACACCCAATTGAACGGAAAGCTCGCGTACGGAAGGGAGACGCTCGCCACGTTCGTACTTTCCTGAAGTGATGAGGAACACGAGCCGCTTTCGAATCTGAATCCACAGAGGGACGCCGCTTCTTTCGTCCACTTGGAACGAACCCATGGCGTCGAACGCTACTTCTCTTTCGATAGTCTTCTCAATCATAGTGATTGTCATAGTATCACATATCGCAATGACAGACTGGCTACATCCAGAACGATAGCAGACTCATGTCGACGAGACAGAAGCGCTCGGCGGCCACGAGAAGGGAGAACCGCAGGCAGATGCCTCCGAGCAGCGTGCTCGCAGCCCCCACGACGAACAGTGAAGGGTTGGGCGAACGCAGGCATTCGACATCCACCGATAGCGGCACCACGATCCCCGCCAACACGACACCCAACCAAAACAGCATTGCAGAATGTCCCGATAGCAACTCAGCAGCCGAATGAGCGGCAGCTTCGTCGCCCATGAGCGAAACGACGATGAACGCCGCAATGGCGATAGCCTCGATCGCAACGAGAACCGCATCGAGCCGAAGCAGACTAGCGAAACCCCCGATCGTTTCATCGCGCGAAAACCTGAAGAAGCCTATGATCGTCAGCACGGCAGCTCCGGTTGCCAACGCCGACGCGACGAACACGATCGGCACAAGCGGTGAGTTGAGAAACGGCACGGCCGGATAGAGCGAGAGAAACACGCCGGCATACAGCACCACGAACAGAGCCAGCAAAGCGGCGAAGACACTGACCACGGTTTCGGCAACGCGCAAACCCGGCCCATCATCCGCGAACCCCATTAAAAACGCCGCGAACGCCGTCGCGCAGAACAACGCAAGTGCCCACGCCCCCGCTGAAAGCAGACTGCCGGACGGGGTAAGGAACAATCGGAAAGCCTGATCGGGAGCCCCTAAATCGAGCGTGAGAAACACCGTTCCGAGCGCGACGAGTACCGGGCCAGCCAGCAAACCCGCATCCGTCACCGCGCTGGCGCCGCGCAGCCACGATCGATTGCTGACGCGCAGTGCAAAGTCCACGAACGAACCGAGCAGAAATGCACCCCCTCCCGCACCCGCAAGAAACAGATACCACGCGATATACGAACTGACCATGACGAGCGCGCTCCCCTCGGCGATCGATGACCCCCTGCGCCCATTGTACGCCATCCGCACGGCAGACCTCAACGAAACGGAAAAGCGACGAAGAGCCGCACGGGTGCCACCTCGTCGCAGTAAAGAACCGGGCCGCAAGATGCGACCCGGTTCTTTACTGCGCGTCCACGTCGATGGGCGCGTTTTCCGCGTCACCCTTGCGGTGCTTGCGATCGCGCCACCAGCGGGACAGGCTATGCACGAGCCACTCCACTACGGGAATGGTGAGAAAGGCCACCCAGGCGGGATGCGGCTGGTTCAGCACGAACGCCATCCAGCAGAACCAGGCCACCACCGCGATGGGATACGCGCCCGACACCAGCGGCGCGAGGCGCTTGCGCCCGATGGCGTGACCCACCATGTAGTACAAGGGAATGGTCAGGAACAGAAACAACCCCATGGCCCACGCGCTGTTCAAAATGCCCAGCAGCAGGTACACGACGATGACCACGAGCGGATACGGGAACTTCACCCACGACTTCTCGAACTCGCGTAGGTAGTGCTTGCGCACGGGAATAGACTTCCCCACTTCGTCACCGTACTTGGCGCGAGCATCGTCGATGCTGTCGAAGCGCTCGCCCCGCACGGTGTAGCCGCACGGCTCGTACCAACGCTCTTCGCGATCCCATCCGTGATGGTACCGTGCATGCGCGTCCTGCCAGCTGTCGAACTGCTCGCCGTTAATGACCACCTTGGCGCCGTCGATGACCACATCATCGTCGCCTGCGCTGTTGCCGGGGCTCTTCACGTGCACGCCGTCCCAACCCACGTGCACTTCCTCGCCCTTCTTGGCGTCTTTCACGTGCACGCCGTCGCGCCACGACACGTGCACGTACTCGTCTCCGTCCTCCACGTGAATCCCGCCGGGACCGATGTGCACCTTGCCCTTCTTGCCGGACGATGCGGCTTCGGTTCCGCCCGACGCATCGGAGGCCGCAGCCACATCGGCGGGCGCTGGCGGGGGATCTGCAGGGGAAGCCGTCGCAGTCTCCTGCTCGGCCTGGCGCTTAGCGGCGCGATCGGCCGCCTCGAACGTGACGTCGTCGCGAATCTCTTCGTCGACGTACAGCAGATCGTCCAGCGACAGACCGTACAGCTGAGCCAGCGCGATGAGGTTGTCGGTGTCGGGGGACGACTCGGAGCGCTCCCACTTCGACACGGCCTGCCGCGACACGCCCAGACGCGCGGCGAGCGCCTCCTGCGAAAGCCCCGCCTGCTTGCGGCGCTCGGCCAAGCGTTGCGCGATCTCTACGTTCATGGTGTGCTGCCTTTCTCGTTTCGTCCATAGTAGCGTACCGAAAAGACTACGGTTGCGAGGAAGCGAGCGCGACCTATTTCAGTTGGAATTTTCCGCAATTATTGGTTGCGGAACGTTTGAACTGGGAAAAGAGAAGCTCCCCGGCGCTACAGCTTGCGCTTGCTGATGTCGAAGACCACCCATACCGACAGCACGGCCGCCCCCAGGTAGCCGAAGAACGCGAGCACCGGCACACCCAGCAGACGAGGCTCCATCGACGACAGCGACAGCATGCTCGATCCGATGAACAGCCCGGCTATGATGATGCCGATGGTCAGACGGTTGATGATCTTGGCCAGCTTCGACAGCGGCGCCTCGCTGCCCAGCACCTCCATGTTCATCTTCAGCTGGCCGCGCGTGAGCATCTTGAGCGTTTCGCCGGAATACCGTGCCGCGTCGAGCGCGCCGTGCGACGACGAGCGCAGCGCGAGAGCCAGATCCTGCATGGCCTGCACAAGCTCGTCGCCCTGGTTCTTCGAGCGCTGGATATGGGCGTTGATGATGGACACGACGTTTTGGTTCGGGATGAACGGCGCGATGGTACCCTCCAGCGTGACGATGCCGCGCGACACGCTGGTGATGGAAGACGGCAGCGTCACCTTGCACGACCGCGTGAGCATGAGGATGTCGTTCAGGAACGCTCCGATGTCGATATCGGCCACATCGCACGAGCCGTAATCGTTCAATAGCAGGTCGAGGTCGGCCAAAAAGCGCGTATGGTCGATAACCGAATTGTCCTTCGCGATGGCAAAGGACAATAGCGCATCCTTGAGCTCGGACGAGCTCTCCATGCCAACCGCCTGGATGATATTGCCGAATCCGGCGCGATCGCGCGGCGACAAACGACCCATGATGCCGAGGTCGATGTAGACGATCTTGCCGCTGCGAACGAGAAGGTTTCCCGGATGCGGGTCGGCATGGAAGAACCCGTGATCGAGGATCTGCGAGGCGTAGTTGTCGAGGATCTTCTCGCCGATCTCCTCGAGGTCGTAGCCCGCATTCCGCAGACGGTCGGTCGCCAGGATGGGAATGCCGTCGATGTATTCCATGACCAGCACGTACTCGCCGCACAGCTCGGTATGCACTTTCGGGCAATCGATGAAGGCGACGCCCTTGTTCAGGCGCGCGAATTCCTCGAGGTTAGCGGCTTCGCGCTGGAAGTCCGTCTCCTCGAGGAACGTGGCCCACAGCTCTTCCACCACGTCGCGCAAGTCGAGCATCTGCTCGTCCTTCATGAAACGCGCAGCGTAGCGCGCCACCATGCGCATGATATCGATATCCTGGGCCATCGTGGTCTTCACGCCGGGGCGTTGGATCTTCACGGCCACGATCTCGCCCGTGACAAGGCGCGCCTTGTGCACCTGGGCCAGCGAGGCGCTTCCCAGCGGCGTGGGATCGATGGCGTCGAACACGTCGCCCTGCGCGTCGCCGTAGATGTCGTCGAGCGCCTCGAGGATGGCCTCGAACGGCAGCGGGTCGCACTCCATCTGCAGCTTCGCCAGTTCGTCGCAGTACGCCTTCGGCAAAATCTCCGAGCGCGTAGACAGCGTTTGGCCGATCTTCACGAAGCTGGGGCCCAGGTCCTCCAGCATGGCGCGAAAGGCCTCGGGCGTGAAACCCTTCAGGAAGTGGTGCTTCCGCAGGATATCGGATATTTCCTTGAGGCGCCGCGTGCGTGTCTTCCGATTCAGATGGAACCGATCCTCGGGATCGACCTCCGAACCGGAGCTGAAAAAATAGCGCAGCAGCGTGTTCTCCGGCATGGACGGGCAGCTCGCAGCCGTGCGCTAGGCGCCCGGCGTTTGCGGCGCGGCAGCCGAAGCCGCCTCGTTGTCGACGGACACCGCGGAAGCGTCGCCCACTTCAGCCTCGGAAGCCGACTTCGCGTTCGCCTTCTCGGCGAACTCGGCAGCCTTGGCGACGAACGCCGCACGCTCCTCCGGCGTCATGGCGGCCATGCGAGCCTCCAGCACGTCGTAGCGCACGCTTGCAGCCACGTCTTCCGCCTTATGCTTCAATTCGGTGTTGATCTGCTTGCCCTGATCCACGGTGAGCTCGCCTTTGGAGATGAGCTGATCAACCAGATCCTTGGTTTTTTCGCCGGTTATGGCCATCGCGCCGATGCCGGCCAGGAAGATGTCTTTGAATCCGTCGCTGAGGGTAGCCATACGAGCCTCCTATGCTTGCGATTCACCGTCCGCGACGCGGACGGCCTCTGCATCCATGATGCACCAAATCGACGAAAAGGGCAATGCTCGCAACGCGAGCATGAGCGAAGCCGTCAAAGGAAGGTTGCCGCTTGTTCGCCTTGCGACCGCCCCGCCGAGGTCGACGGGGCGGCAGGCTTCGACCGGAGTCGGCCGATCGTCAGCCGCGCGTCATATGCGGCGGCCTGCGTCCGATGTCGGAGCGATACAGCTCGCTCAGCAGCTGCGCAACGCTCGCCTCGCTCGTCGAGCTCCCGCCTTTCGCGACGCGATCTTCGTCGCGAGCGGACGCCTCGGCCATGCCGAGCTGCTTCATCAGATTCTTCGCTTCGTCATTGGACAAGGGTTTCGATGCCATCAGACATGCACGCTCCTCCCGTATGGCGACAAGCTGTCAAGGCAGTTGTTACTACCTTAGTACTATAAAGAAGGATCGCGGGATGACGGGCGAGCAACCAACAATCGGTTAGACGTGGCCAGACGAAAGGAACGTTTCGCGGAAGCTTCGCTCACAGACGGCAGAAACGAAGCGGCGAGCGGAGACCGTCCGCTCGCCGTTCAGGATGCGAACAGGGGAACCGCATGCAGAAAAGACGCTTTAGGCCGCGCGCTCGGAAGCGAAAGACCGGCGCTCGGAAGGCGCAAGGTGGGACAGCTCCACTCCCGCCAGGGACGATTGAGCGCCGAACTCCGCGCCTTCGAACCACCCTTCCTCCAACGCGAGCGCATGCTCGGCCTGCGGTGCGAGCGAAGCCGCAGGCGCGCTTTGGCGACCCTCCACCCATGTGGCGGCTACGACGCTTGCCACGATGACCACGGCGCCAGCCATACCAGCCGCAGAAAGCGCTTCGCCCAGCAGCATGAACGAGAACGCCGCAGTGAACACGGGCTCGCCTGTGAGCAGCAGCGACACGGTGGAGGACGGCAACTCCGTCAGCGCCACGTTCTGCAGCATGAAGGTGAGGCAGGTGCTGAGCAGCGCCAGAAAGGCGATAGTGCCCCAGGCTACGGGCTGCACGGCCGCCACGTTCACGGGTGGCTCGAAAACCAGCGCGCACGCAAGAGCCACGACGAACGAGGCGACTATCTGCGTTCCCGCCACCGTGGTGGCGTCCAGCTGCTCCAAGCCGCGCTCGCCGAACACGAGCGCGCCGGCCAACGCCACGGAGGACAGCAGCGCGAGGATCTCGCCCAAGCCGAACGAAGGAGCTCCCCCGTTGCTGCACAAGAGGTAGAGCCCGACCACGACCGCCGCCTGGAACGGCAGGAAGGCCAGCGGATAACGACGGCGGTTCACCAGGCACGACAACAGCGGCGCGAACACCACGGGCAACGCCACGAGGAAGCCCACGTTGGTGGCCGTGGTCAAGTCGAGCGCTACATTGCAGGTGAGATACGCCAGCGCCATGCAAAGCGCTGCGGGCATCCAGGCGCCGATACGCGCGCCCTTTAGCTGGCGCACGATGCGCGGGCCGAAGAAGATCGCGAACACGAGCGCGGCCAAGCCGAACCTGATGGCGAGGCACCACATGGGCGTGATGCTCTCGTACGCCATCTTCGTGATAGCGTTACCCGATCCGAAGATAACGGTCTGCAGCACGACGCACGCGACATAGGGCCAGCGCTTGCTACGAGTTTTCACGGGGTGCCTCCTTTCGATCCGCAGCTTGCACGGCGCTCGGCAGCGCAAGACTCTCACGTCCCGCCCTCGCGGAACTTCACTGGATGATGTTCTAGGGTTGCTGGCACATGGTATGGGTTCTCCTGATAAAAGTAAAATGAGATTATCTTTTTAAGATTTTAAGAGTTTCTTGTTATTCCTTTTCAAGCTCCGTATAGTGACATACATCGAAGAACGGTGTGAAGATATTGTGAGCAAGAGAAGGAGCGATCTGTGGGCAACCAGAAATACGATGCGTTCCTAAAGGTGGCTGAAACGGGCAGTTTCAAACAGGCCGCCCACGACCTAGGATACACCCAGGCCGGCATCAGCTACCTCGTGATCACGCTCGAACGAGAACTGGACGTGCCGCTGTTCGTGCGCGACTACGGCGGCGCGCACCTCACCTCGGACGGCGCCGATCTGCTTCCCTGGGTGCAGAACGTGTGCAACAGCGAGCGCCAGCTGGAGATGCGCCTCGCCGAGCTCAAGCACCTCGAAAGCGGCATCGTGCGCGTGGCGGCGTTCACGAGCACCGCCATCCAATGGTTCCCCGGTATCGCGAAGCGCTTTCTCGCACAGCATCCAGGCATCGACTTGCAACTGATCTGCGTCGACGACGAAGATGCACTGGAAGAGGCCGTGTGGCGCGGCGACGCTGACTGCGGTTTCTTCGTCTACCCCATCAAGCACGACCTGCACGCCGTCCCGCTGCGGAAGGATCCGCTCCTCGTGGTGCTGCCGCCCGACCATCCTCTGGCCGACGCGCCGTTCGTGCCGCGCGAGGCGCTGGCGGAAGAGCCGTACATCCGCCTGGAAAGCGGCACGTCGTCGGAAATGGAAACGCTGTTCCGAGCGAACGACGTGGAGCCCAACGTGCGGTTCACCATCGACAGCGACTATGCGGTGATGAGCATGGTCAGCGCGGGACTCGGATTCAGCGTGCTGGCCGACCTCATCCTGCGCGATGCGCCGTTTCCCCTGGCCGTCAAGCAGCCCGAAGTGGAAACAAGCCGCGAGATAGCCATAGCGCTGCGCTCGCTGGAAACAGCTTCAACGGCTACGCGCGCGTTCTTGGACGCAACGCAAGCCTGGATAGCCGATACGTACGAGGAGTGAAAGGACTGCCATCCTGAGCGAAGGCGGCAGGCTGTCATCCTGAGCAGCCAGATCAGGATGGCAACTTGCTAGCAGCCAAGCAGCGGCGGAACGTCCGTGCCGTGGGCGCACACGTAAGTAGGACGCTCCGCTTCAAGCACGATCTGAGGGAACATACCCCATAGCGCCGCCGCGGTGGCGCAGCCCGCACCGCTTCCTGACTGCATGTCGAAGGGACTGTCGCCCACGTACAGGCACGTCTGAGGAGCCAGCCCCAGCCGTTCGCAGCCGTGCGCCACGGGACCGGGATGGGGCTTGTGCTCCGGCCAGTCGTCGGAGCCGATGAGGAAGTCGAAGTATCCGGTCAGGCCGAACAGGTCGAGGCCCCGCATGGCCACCTCGTGTCGTTTCGACGTGACCACGGCCAGCGGCAAACCCGCTTCCTTGAGGCGTTCGAGCATGGGCACGGTGCCTTCGAACAGCCTGATCATGTCGTCGTGTACCTCGGCATTGTATTCCCGGTACACACGGCACAGCTCCTCGTGCACGGCCGGATCATCCGTGAAATCCCACATCTGGGTGTTGAGGGGCTGTCCCACCTTGGCCATGAGACGCTCGTCGGGGATAGCCTCGCGCAGCACCGTGCGCGCCGTGTAGCGAAACGTGGCGAGCAGCAGATCGTGCGTGTCGAGCAAGGTCCCGTCCAGGTCGAACAGAACGGCTTGCATATCGTGTGATACCATACCATCCTTCATTTCCGTTATGTGATTCGCGCGAAGCGCGAACAAGAACTCGCAGGTTGGCGCAGTAAGTCAGCGAGAGGCGCCCTGACGCCCGAGATCGCGGGGAGGGCGAGGGCGAAGCGTACTTCGGTACGCGAGTCCTCGACCTCGCCACGAGATCGGGTGCCAGGGCGCATCGCAGCGTCGGCCGGTTCCGCGTGCCGTCAGGCACGCGGAACACCCCTACTCGAACAGGCCGCCGAACAGGGAAAGCTCGGAGCCCCAGACCTTGGCGTTGCGCTGGGAGAACGCCAGCGCGTCGGTGAGGGCCGCCAGCGGGATGTCGCGGCGAGCGCCCGTGCTGCGGCGCTTGATCTCCACCTTCTGCTCGGCCAGGCCGCGCTTGCCCACGATGACCTGCAGCGGCCAGCCGATGAGGTCGGCATCGGCGAACTTCACGCCGGCGCGCTCCTTGCGGTCGTCGATGACCACCTCGAGGCCCAGCTTCGCCAGGTCGCTCGCCAGCTTCTCGGCCGCGGGCTGCACCTCGTCGTCGCCCACCGTCAGCGGGATGACGCACACGTGCGCGGGCGCCACCGTGAGCGGCCACATGATGCCGTTCTCGTCGTTGTGCTGCTCCACGATGGCAGCCATGGTGCGCGAGATGCCCACGCCGTAGCAGCCCATGAGGAACGGCTGCTCGGAGCCGTCTTCCGCCATGAACGTGGCGCCCATGGCCTTCGAGTACTTGTCGCCCAGCTGGAACACCTGCGACACCTCGATGCCGCGCGCGCCGTCCAGCGGCAGCCCGCACGACGGGCAGCTGTCGCCCGGCTGCACGATGCACAGGTCGGCCCACTCGTCCACCTGGAAGTCCTCGCCCAGACGCGCGCCCACGTAGTGGTAGCCGTCCTCGTTGGCGCCCACAACCCACTTCGGCACGGCCTGCAGGCTGCGCGCCGCGATGACGTAGGCTTCCTCGGGCAAACCGACGGGGCCCATCGAGCCCTTGTGCAGGCCGAAGGCTTCCATGTCCTCGTCGGTGAGCAGCGTGAAGCCGCCGGCCACGCGCGCCGCCTTCAGCTCGTTGAGCTCGTGGTCGCCGGGAATGAACATGACCACCAGCTTGCCCTCGTCGTTCTTTCCGGACAGAGCCTTCACCGTGGAGGACTCGGGGATGTCCAAGAACGCGGCCAGTTCGGCGATGGTGTGCACGCCAGGCGTGGCGACCTTCTCCATCGGCACGTCGTAGACGGTGGGGCGCGCCAGGCAGTCGCCGGCTTCGGTGTTGGCCGCGTAACCGCAGGTGCAGTGCACGAGCTCGGCTTCGCCCGCTTCGGCGAGCGCCATGAACTCGCAGGTCACGCTGCCGCCGATCTGGCCGGGGTCGGCCTCGACGGGACGGTAGTCCATGCCCATGCGGTCGCAGATGCGCCCGTACGCCTCGCTCATGTCGTCGTAGGTCTTCTGCAACGACTCCTGGTCGGCGTGGAAGCTGTAGGCGTCCTTCATGATGAACTCGCGGCTGCGCAGCAGCCCGAAGCGCGGGCGGATCTCGTCGCGGAACTTCACCTGGATCTGGTACAGCGACAGCGGCAGCTCCTTGTAGGAGCGCAGCTCGTTGCGCACGAGGGAGGTGATGAGCTCCTCGTGGGTGGGCCCGAGGCAGAACTCGCGGTCGTGACGGTCGACGAGGCGCATGAGCTCGGGGCCGTAGTCGTTCCAGCGGCCGCTCTCGTGCCACAGCTCGCCGGGCTGCAGCGCCGGCATCATGATCTCCTGCGCGCCGATGCCGTCCATCTCCTCGCGCACGATGTTCTCCACCTTGGCCAGCACGCGCTTGCCCAGCGGCAGGAAGGTGTACACGCCCGAAGCCGTCTTGCGGATGAAGCCCGCGCGCAAAAGCAGCCTGTGGCTGGCGATCTCCGCGTCGGCGGGATCCTCCTTGAGCGTGGGCGCGTACAGCTGGCTCATGCGCATGATATTCACGTTCGTCATAGCTTTCCTATCTCCTCCATCAAAGCGTCCACGATGGCGCTCTCCTCCACCTTGCGGACGACGTTTCCCTTCGAGAACACCACGCCCGAACCGACCCCGCACGCTACGCCGATGTCGGCGTCGGCGGCTTCGCCCGGGCCGTTCACCACGCAGCCCATGACGGCCACCTTGAGCGGCTTGTCGAGGTTCGCGATGCGTCCCTCCACCTCGCGCGCCAGCCCGATGAGGTCCACCTGGCAACGGCCGCATGTGGGGCAGCTGATGAGCTCTGGAGCGCGTCGGCGCAGGTCGAGCGCTGAAAGCAGCGTCCAGCACGCGCGGATCTCCTGCACGGGGTCGTCTGTGAGCGAGATGCGCAGCGTGTCGCCGATGCCCTCTTCCAGCAGGATCCCCAAACCGCAGGCGCTTTTGATGGCGCCTTGGAAGGTGGTGCCGGCCTCGGTGACGCCGATATGCAGCGGCACGTGGGGCAGCTCCTTACTGAGCAGGCGGTACGTGCGCACGGTAGTCATCACGTCGTGAGCCTTCGCGCTGACCACGAGTTCGTGGAAGCCGCGACCCTCGCAGTAGCGCACGTAGTCGACGGCCGAGCGTGCCAGCTTCTCCGATTGCGAGAGATCGTCGCGTGCAGCCAACTCGTTGTCGAGCGAGCCCGCGTTCACCCCGATGCGGATGGGGATGCCCGCCTCGCCCGCCGCGTCCAGCACGGCATCGGTTTTGGCCAGGCCCCCGATGTTGCCGGGATTGATGCGCAGCTTCGCCGCGCCGCGTTTGGCGGCCTCGATGGCGATGTTCGCATCGAAGTGGATGTCGGCGACCACCGGCAAAGGCGACCGCTCGCATACAGCCTGGAACACGTCGAGGCTTGAGCGGTGCGGGATGGCCATGCGCACGATCTCGCAGCCCGCTTGCGCGAGCGCGTCGATCTGCGCGAGGTTCGCCGCGACGTCGGTCGCCGGGGCGTTCAGCATGGACTGCACGACGACGGGCGCGCCGCCGCCGAGCGGCACGGAGCCCACCGACACCCGGCGGGTAGCCTCGCTAGGTTTGGCATGCGTTGCCACAAGAGCCTCCCGTTCTCCATCCCCCACCGCGTGCAGGCGCGGTGCTGGAACAGCGTCTCAACAGCCCGCAGGCTGCACGCGCCCAAGCGCGTCGCCGGCTATTTTACCTCTGATTACCCGGTTTCCGGCCAAATGCACAGGGATTTCGCGGGCGGGCGCACGACAACGAACGCACGCGAGGGCGCGGGAGGGAAAACGAGCGAACGAGTCGCACGCGCCGACGCGCCATCGAACCACCCGAACCGCACTGGAGGGCGCGTGCAGCGAAAAACGCCCGAATCTCCCAAGTTCGCGAGTTATGCGCACCTCCGTCATCCCGGAACGACCGTTTCGGGCGCAGTCGAGCGTTTCCGCTCAAGAAAACGCCAGGTCAGAAGTTTTCTTTGACTTACTTCGGTCACGCAGTCCGGTTTCGAAGTGCACATAACTCGTGGACATGGTGCTTTTCGAGCGATTTCGATGACGGAAGCGCGCGCAAGTCAAGGACTTGCGCCCCGACCGCAACGCCGAACGGTTCGCGAGCGCTGCGCACGCTGGCGCGGGCAGCGCGCTCTAACCGCCGAAACCCGCACCCGAGATGATGCGCTGGATATCCTGGTTCGCCATGAACAGGAAAAAACCGATGAACAGGATCATGCCGGCCGCGCTCAGGTAGTTGAGCGCGCGCATGGTCACGACCTTGCGCGAGATCTTCTGGAACACCTCGATGACGAAGCGGCCGCCGTCGAGCGGCGGGATGGGCAGCAGGTTCATAATGCCGAGCGACACCGAGATGGAAGCCACGAACGAGATGGCGCTCGCCAACCCCAGATCGACCGCCTGCTTCGACATGGCGGCGATCCCGATGACCGACGTCGAGTTCTGCACGACCTCGCCCGCCGTCGACGGATTGAACAGCCCCGCGATAAGCTGCACCACCATGCCGATGTACATGAAGCCCATCTGGATCGCATCGAGCGGGTTGACGTTGACGTGCCGGATGTCGCCCGCGCTGGTCTGAACGTCCACGCCGATGAGCGAGAACAACACGACGAACAGCAGGACCGCGAACAGCAGGTTCACGGCCACGCCGGCCACGAGGATGACCGAGCGCTTCCAGAACGGCAGGCTGCGGTACTGCTGCTTGTACTCGCTTTCGAACAGCGCATGCGCGTCTTCCACCGGGCGCGCCTGCCCCAGCTCGTAAGCGACGGCTCCTGCGGCTACCTGCTTCTTGCTCGGCTTGACCACGGGGGCGCGGTACGTGTTGTACTTGTCTTGCTTGGTGGGGCCGGCGATGCTGCCCCATTCGACGAGCTCGTCGAGCGCCTCGTACGCCTCGTCATCGGTGATGCCGCAGTCGCGGGCGATGTCTTCCATGTTCGCGGTTCCGCGGCGGTAGAGCGCGGCCAGCACGGGCTCGAGGTGCGGGCTCATCTCGCCCGGCTCCATCCCGCACACCTTCGCGTAGCCGCCCAGCAGAAACGGCGTGACGCCGAACTTCGTGCCCCATTTCGTGAAGCCAATGTTGGGACCGGGAAGCCCCAGCATGAACTCGGTCACGCGCACGCCGAACGCACGCGCCGCCAGATAGTGACCGCCTTCGTGGATGAACACGAGAAAGCCCAAGATGAGCGTGGCGTAGACGATCATGAGAACAATATCCATAAACTCGGTTCCCTTTCGGTCGCGAGGAATGCTTCTTTCGTGCTCTCATTATAAAGAGAAGGGCGAGCGGCACGGGCGCTGCGAACCGATGTGCGAAAAAACTACAAGGGCTGCGCGATGCGCGCACGATGCGAGAGCGTTTGCACGATTTGCGGAGGCTCGGCGGGCGTACGGCGCACACGGTCCGCAAGCCCGTCGCGCACGCACGCTGGGACCGCGTTGGATTCGTTGGCAAAGCGCGTGCAATCCGCGTTGGAAACAGGGGCACGCCACGTGGAAAACGCGCTGGAACCGCGTTGGATTCGCACCAGATCCGAGAGGAATTCCCGCTAGACCCACGCCAACAAAACGTAAGATGGCGTCGTTACAATGGAAGAGCGGGCCCGCGCAAACGAAACAACGAACCGGAGGAGCCTTTGGAGAGGATTGCCATGCCAGAAATTTGCACCTTTTACGGCATCAGGATCACTATCAATTGGGAGAAGAACGCTCCGCACCACAAGGCGCACTTCCATGCTTCCTACGGAGGCTTCGAGGCGGTATACTCAACGGAGGGAGAGCTGCTTGCGGGCAAGCTTCCTCCTCGACAAGCGAAGCTCGTTGTTGCATGGGCTGCTTTGCACAAGTCCGAGCTTGACGACAATTGGTACCTTGCAAGCTCGAACGGAACCTGTTTTCGCATTGACCCGCTGATCTGAGGAGGGCGCAATGGAGTGGCATCTCGACAAGAAGATCATCGACTTCGGCTTCGACGACGAAGATACGATCGTCATCGACTGGAACGACGGCAGAAGAAGCGCGTTCGACCCGTATCCCTACATGAAGGGCGCCATGGAGAAGCTGCTGGACGAAGACTACCTGAAATTGGCGTACCTCACCGGTTACGGGCGGAGCATCGCGTGGCCCGGCAACCTGGACTTCGGCGTGCAGCTTCTCTACGAAGCGTCCGTTACCGATAGCTCCGAAACGCCTTTGCCGCCACGAGGCCCGCACATGCGATGGAGCCCCGAGGCGCTCATCGTCCGCCTTAAGTTTGCCGAGGACGGCAAGATCCTGGTCGATTGGAGCGACGGAACCGTCCGCGAGTTCGACGCATGGAACCATGCGAACGACGACGACATCGAAAAGTTCGTCGATCCGACCTACCTTGCGCAAGCGCGCGTCACACCCGAGAGGGATGCCATCGTCTGGCCCGACGGCGAACGCTTCGATGCCAAGACGCTCTACGAGCGCTCGGCCGTCGTGGGCTTCGAACCCTCGGCGAAGCATCTCGCGCGCGGAGCCCTTCGCTAGCGCACGTTCCTGCGCGCTTCCGCTCGCGCCCAGGCGTCGAGTTCTTCCAGCTGGTCGAGGCTTTCCACGCGTTGGACGCCTTGGCGCTCGTGAGCGTCCATGACGGCCTCGACGCACGCGGCGATCCCCAGGTAGCTGCCCTCTTCGGCGAGGAAGGCGGCGACGGCCACCTCGTTCGCGGCGTTCATCACGCAGGGCAGCGTGCCGCCGCGCTCGCCGGCCGCGCGAGCCAGCGCCAGGCAACGGAACGTGTCGGTGTCGGGAGCGGCGAATTCGAGGGTACCCAGCTTCGTGAAGTCGAGCGGCTCGACCGGCGCGTCCCAGCGCTCAGGGTACGACAGCGCGAACTGGATGGGGATGCGCATGTCGGTGGTGCCCAGATGGGCCTTCACGCTGCCGTCCGAGTACTCCACCATGGAGTGGATGGCGCTCTGCGGCTGCACGACCACGCTGATGCGATCGTAGGACATGGCGAACAGGTGGTGCGCCTCGATGACCTCGAGACCCTTGTTCATCAGCGTGGACGAGTCGATGGATATCTTCGCGCCCATGTTCCACGTGGGGTGCGCGAGCGCCTGAGCGGGCGTGATATCGGCCAGGTCGGCTCGCGTGCGGCCGCGGAACGGTCCGCCCGACGCCGTCACCCACAAGCGCGACACCTCGCGCGGGTCTTCGCCCAGAAGGCACTGGTAGATGGCGCCGTGCTCGGAATCGATGGGCATGAGGCGCCCCGGCTCGGCGGCCATCGGCATGATGAGGTCGCCGCCCACCACGAGCGACTCCTTGTTCGCGAGCGCCAGCACCTTGCCAGCTGCGAGCGTCTCGTAGCTGGCGCGCAGGCCGGCCGCGCCCACCAGCGCGTTCACCACGATGTCGGCCTCGGGCAGGCGCACGAGGCCCACCACGGCGTCGGCACCGAACCCGAGCGACCCTTCGCCGCCCGCGTTGTGACGCGCCACGGCCTCGGCCAGCGACGACGGCGCGCTCGCTGGCTGCTGCGTGCCTCCGTGCGATCCGCTCAGGATGGCGTTTCGCAGCTCGTCGGCAATCGGCTGCTCAGCCAGGCGCTCGTCGCCCACCGCGAGGTGGCGCACGCCGAACTCGCGCGCTTGCGCCAGCAGCTCGCCCGTGCGCGTGCCCACGGCGAGGCCCACCACCTCCAGCTTGTCCGCATGGCGACGCACAACGTCCAGCGTCTGCGTGCCGATGGAGCCCGTGGAGCCCAAGACCACTATGCGTTTCATGCACGCCTCCTAGAAACAGGTCGAACGTAAACCGTCGGTAGGGTTGGCTGCGGCGCCCGAGGCCTGCCGCCGTCAGATCAGCGGAACCGGGAACGGGATGCAGCCGAAACCCAAAAGCAGTATCGCCGAGGTCACCGCCACCAAGAACAGCGAGTCGCAGCGATCCAGCAGGCCGCCGTGACCCGGCATGATGGTGCCAGAGTCCTTGAAGCCGGAATTGCGCTTGATGCGGCTCTCGGCCAAGTCGCCCAGCACGCCCATCAGCCCGCTGATGAGCCCGAACGCCATCGCTTGCGGGATGGACATCGTCACGCCGGGAATGAGGGTCATCAAGCACCAGAACGCGGCCGATCCCACGAGCCCCGCAATGAACCCCTCCCAGCTCTTCTTCGGCGAGGTGCGCGGCGCCAGCTTGTGCTTGCCGAACTTGCTTCCCACCAGATAGGCGAACGAATCGTTCGCCCATACGCTGAGGAAGATGCCCAGCGCCAGCACGCCGCCCCATGGCTGGGGCAGCGCCGTGCGGACGACCACGAGCCCCGACAGCAGCATGCCGCAGTACGCAGCTCCGAAGAAGCTCACGCCCACGTCGGGCACGCGCGCCCGCATCCAGAACACGTACCACACGATCAGCGCCAACAGCAACGCGAGGCTCACGTACAGCGCACCGTTCAGCCCCAGCAGAAACACGCTGAGCGGGTACAGCATGGCCGCGATGATGCCGAGCATCTCGTTGGGCAGCTTCGCGTCCGAACGCAGCATATAGTAGAACTCGCCCGCCGTGATGCCCGCCGTAGCCACCAGGAACGCCACGGTGGTCCAGTCGCTGACGAGGATGCACAAAACCGACAGCGCCACATACACGAATCCCGTGCGGAAACGCACTTGCAAGTCGGTGGCGTTCTTCAGCTTCTCGGGCGTCTTCTCATAGGCGAAATCCTTGATGCGCCCCGTGCGCGAGCGGTCATCTTCCGCCTCAGCCTTTTCGTCGGGCCGCGGCGCCACCTATTTCACCGCCCCGAACCGGCGATCGCGCGACTGGAACTCCAGCAGCGCGCGCAAGAACTCGTAACGGTCGAAGTCCGGCCACAGCGTCTCGGTGCACACGAACTCGGAATAGGCGATCTGCCACAGCAGGAAGTTCGACACGCGCATCTCGCCGCTGGTTCGGATGAGCAGGTCGGGGTCGGGGATGTCCGCGGTGTACAAATGGCGAGACAGCGTCGCCTCACTTAAAGGCTCGGGTTCGCGGCCCTCGCGCAACGCGGCATGCGCGCCGTCCATGTAGGACCGCATAGCGTCGAGCAGCTCCACGCGGCCGCCGTAGTTCACGGCCACGACCAGCGTCATCCCGTCGTTGTCCTTCGTCTTCTCCCACGCCTTCGCGAAGGCGTCGCGCGTCTTCTTGGGCAGCTCGTCGGTGCGCCCGATGGTCATCACGCGCACGTGCTCTTCGTGCAGGCCGTCCACCTCGGCCAGCATCGTGGTGGCGAACAGGTTCATGAGGCCGATGACCTCGTCCTGCGGGCGCTTCCAGTTCTCGGACGAGAACGAGTAGATGGTCAGGTAGCGCACGCCCACGTCGGACGCGCAGCGGATGGTTTCGCGCACTGCCTCGATACCGGCCTTATGGCCGAACAGGCGGTTCTTCCCCCGCTCTTTCGCCCAGCGGCCGTTGCCGTCCATGATGACGGCCACATGCTGCGGCACCGCCGCAGCATCGAGCTGCGACGGATCGAGATCCGCCGGGGGGTTCGGGAATATGTAGTCAAGCGGTTTGTTCAAGGCTACCTCACAAAAGACGAGAAGCCGACGGCCTCATGGCCGCCGGCTTCGGAGATTTAATTCGGCTTCGCCGAATTAAATCTCCATGACCTCGGCTTCCTTCTTCTTGAACGCCTCGTCGACTTCGGCGATGTACTTGTCGGTGAGCTTCTGCACCTCCGCCTGGCCGCGGCGCTCGTCGTCCTCGGGAAGGCTGTCTTCCTTGACGGCGCGCTCGATGGCGCTGTTGGCATCGCGGCGGGCGTTGCGCACGGCTACGCGGGCTTCCTCTGCGTAGCCCTTACACTGCTTCACCAGCTCGCGGCGGCGCTCCTCGGTGAGCGCGGGGAACGGCAGGCGGATGACTGAGCCGTCGTTCGACGGCGTCACGCCCAGGTCGCTCTGGAGGATGGCATGCTCGATGGCGCCCAGCACGCCTTTGTCCCACGGCTCGATGACCAGCATGTGCGCGTCGGGCGTCTTGACGCCCGCCATCTGGTTCACCGGGGTGGGCACGCCGTAGTAGTCCACCCTGATGCGATCGAGCACCATGGCGTTCGCGCGCCCGGTGCGAACGGAGGCGAATGCGTCGCCCAGCGAGCCCAGCGCCTTCTCCATGCGCTCTTCGGCCTGCATCATAATATCGTCGATCATCCCGGTTCCTTTCACCCTGCGTTTCGCAACGCGTCCGCCGCCGACGGAGGCGGGTGCGCGCGTTTTCGTTATTCTACTGCGATTCTACCGTGGTTCCCACGTCTTCGCCCTTCAAAGCGCGCGAAATGTTGCCTTTAACGGTAAGGTCGAACACGATCATGGGAACGTCGTTGTCCATGCACAGCGACGTAGCCGTGGAATCCATGACGTTGAGCCCCTTGGAGAGCACCTCCATGTAGCTAACGCGGTCGTAGCGCTTGGCATCGGGGTTCTTCTTGGGGTCGCTGTCGTACACGCCGTCCACCTTCGTGGCCTTCATCAGCACGTCCACGTCCAGCTCGCAGGCGCGCAGCGCCGCGGTGGTGTCGGTGGTGAAGTACGGGTTGCCCGTGCCGGCGGCCAAGATGACCACGCGACCCTTCTCCATGTGGCGGATGGCGCGTCGGCGGATATAGGGCTCGGACACTTCCTGCATGTTGATGGCGCTCTGCACGCGCGAGAAGATGCCGTGGCGCTCGAAGGCATCCTGCAAGGCCAGCGCGTTCATCACCGTGGCCAGCATGCCGATGTAGTCGGCCTGCGCGCGATCCATGCCCTCGGCCGAACCGGCCAAGCCGCGGAAGATGTTGCCGCCGCCCACGACCACGGCCATCTGCACGCCGGCGCGCACGATTTCGGCGATCTGATCGGCAAGGTCGTCCACCACCTTCGGATCGATGCCGTAGCCGACGTCGCCCGCCAGCGCCTCGCCGGACAACTTGAGCAGCACGCGATCGTAGCGGTATCCTTCAGACATAAGCCTTATCCTCTCGGTGGTCGTTCATATAGGTTGCTCTAACCGTTCATCTTACCCGAAAATGAAAACGACCGCGCCCTGCTCGCACGCGTTTTCCGGCATTTCACGCAAAGGACAGACGACAACGCGGGGCGCACCGGAAGCTCTAGAAGGCGGCGGACAGCGCGTTCGCTAGCGCCGCGCGCAGGCGACGGCGGCCGTGAACGACCGGCCGATCAGCTCTTCGGCGATGTCGGTGCCGTCAGGTTCGACGGGGCGCTCGCGCTCGAAAGAGCACAAGGAGAAGCCAGCGCGATCCACGGCGATGCGGGCGAATTCGGCTTGAGAGCGAGCGGCGCCGAACACGTTGCCCGCGCACGCAAACGCCTGCATGGCGGCGGTCGGAAGCGGCTCGTCCGCGAACACGCCCGCATGGTAGAGGAAGCCGTCCGGCGCAAGGACGCGCGCCGTCTCGCGCAGCGCCCCTTCGAGATCCCATGCCAGGTTCAGCACGCTGTTCACGATCACGACGTCGAACGACGCGTCCTCCACGCCCGCCGCGCGCAGGCCCTCGAAGCACCCCCGCGCGAACGCAAGCCGCTCGGCCCACGCGGCGCCCTCCGCGCGCGCGGCCGCGGCCGTCGCCTCCGCGCGGGCCACGCAAGCGGCGGAAGGGTCGACGCCCAGCACGAACCCGTCCGGCCCCACCCGATCAGCCAGCTTGTACGCGCCCTTGCCGTTGCGGCATCCCAGGTCCAGCACGCGCATGCCGCGCAGATCCTCGGGCAGGAGCATCTCGCACCTGCCGCTGTACCCGTCGCGCGGCATCTCCGCGTAGTGGGCCTCCGCATGCCGAAGCTCGAGTTCGTCCATGTTCGCTCCTTCCCTTCCGACCGTCGCCCCGCGCGCACGGCCCTCAGCGCGCGGCGACGGCCTGCGGCCAGCGGCCTTTTGCGATAGACGGTCGACGCTACCCCGATCTAGCGCAATTCTAACGCGGTTCTTACGCAAATTTGGCGCGGAACCAACGCAGATCCAACGCGTTTTCCATGCGGTTTCCACATCTCGTTACGCCTGGTAAACAGCATCGTCTCCCGGTCGATGAGGCTGAATCCCCCATGTTATTTTTCACTTCATGGATATCTATCTGAGTCATAGTTCGTCGCTGACGTTCTGGTCGTCTTTCGAAATCAGCTCGGGTGCGCTCGCGCGCTGTCAGGACTCCAGAAGCCCTTCCTGGAGAAAAGACGAACCGCTGCCCTCAGAATGCAAGGTCACCGAACTCCTGATCCGCGAGCTTGCCAGAATGCCGGAGCTCGAGGGCATCGCGCTCCCCCTGCACGTCATCGTGCCGAGCCAAGCGGCACGCAGCAGATGCGGGAAAGTCGCCTGCCACGTGAGCTCCGCAATGTTTCCCAGAGGATCGTTCGTACGCATCGCCCGCAACGTGCTTGCAAGCTCGCCCGAGCTCTGCTTCGTGCAAATGGCTTCGGAGCTGTCGCTTCCCGCGCTGATCAGGCTTGGATTCGAGTTGTGCGGCACATATGGAGTGGCAACGGTTGGAAAAGCGGACTTCCGGTTCGAGCGCCCCTTCACCACTCCCGCCCGCCTCGCGCGCTTCCTGGACAAAGCCGCGAACATGCCGGGAACCGTCAAAGCCCGAAAAGCCCTCAAGCACCTCGTCGCAGGCTCCGCCTCCCCGATGGAAACGACCATGGCCATGCTGCTCTGCCTCCCGCTCCGCATGGGCGGGTACGCGCTTCCCCAACCGCGTATGAACCACGCCGTGAACCCTCGAGGGCGATCGAGGCTCGCAGTCGATGACAAATGCTACTATTGTGATTTGATCTGGCCGAACGCGAACATCGCGCTTGAATACGACGGCCGCGAGCACCATGGAACCGTCAACAAGATGGCCGACGACGCGACACGGCGCAACAACCTGCTCGACCGCGGCGTCTCCGTCTTGACCGTCACAACAAGAACGGTCCGAAACCTCATCGAGCTCGATCATATCGCACGCACCCTGTCGAGGCAGCTCGGGTTCCGTCCGCGATGCGACCAGCAAGCGTGGCGCACCAAACAGCACGAGCTGCACGGCGAACTGCTGGGCTCCTCCTTCATGACGGTTGCCATGTGAGGGGAAAATCCCCGTCTGATGGTAAAAACGAAACGGTTGGGCAATCTCGAACCCTAGGAAAAGCGCGCCCGAGAGCGACGCGTGAAAGCAAACGGAGCATAACCCCAGGTGGCGGAAAAATCGATCGGCGAAGACGGTCCGGCCGAATTACCCAACCGATCGATTTCTACCGCACAGGGCGAAAAAGTGCGACACGCGCGCAAGAGCGCCGCTAAGAGACGGGAAAGACGAGGGCGACAGGACGCGCAGAAGCGCGAAGGCAGAGCAAAGGCGGGGGAGGCGCTGCAGGGAAAAGATGACAGGGACGAAAGATGCCGCAGGGACGCGCAGAAGCGCGAAGTCGCGGATCCAACGCGCGAAGGGCCGCATCTTGCTCGATGCGGCCCTTCGGCTAGGAGAGGGGATGGTGCGTGTCGCGCAGGCTAGGCAGCGTCCTGCTGGGAGCTGCCGGAGCCGCCGCCGAACAGGCGCTCGAGCATAGACTCCTGCGCGCTGTTCTGCTGGGTCGACGCGCTCTGGGAGCTTTCATCGGAGCCGAGCGTGACCTCGACTTGCTTGGTCTCGCCGTTGCGGTTCACGTCGAGCGTCACCTTGTCGCCCGGGTTCTTGGAGCGCACGTCCAGCATGAGGTCGCTGGCGGATGCGACGTCCTTGCCGTCGAACTTCGTGACGATGTCGCCCTCCTGCAAGCCGGCTTCGGCCGCGCCGGAGCCTTCGCTGACGGCCGCCACGTAGGCGCCTTCGTCAACGGACAGGCCGTAGCGCTTGGCGTTCTGCGCGTTCACGGTGGAGAGGGACACGCCGAGCTGCGCATGGGTCGGGGTCTTGCCGTCGATGATCTGCTGGGCGAGGTTCACCGCGTAGTTCACCGGGATGGCGAAGCCGACGCCGGAGTAGTTGCCGGAGTACGACGTGATCAGCGTGTTGATGCCGATGAGCTTGCCGTCCGCGTCGACGAGCGCGCCGCCGGAGTTACCGGGGTTGATAGCGGCGTCAGTCTGGATCATATTCGGGTAGATGGTGGATTCGCCCGTGCTGTTGCCGTACTGATCGGTGGAGGCGTTCACGATCTGAGAACGGCTCGTGGCCGACACGATGCCGGTGGCAACGGACTGCTCGAGGCCGAACGGGCTGCCGATGGTCATGACCCACTCGCCGATGACGAGCTTGTCGGAGTCGCCGATCTCGATGGGCGTAAGGCCGCTGGCATCCTTGGCCTTGATGACCGCGACGTCGGAGCTGGGATCGCTGCCCACGACCTCGGCGTCGTAGGTCTCGCCCGCGATGGTGACCTTGTACGCGCTGCCGCCTTCTACGACGTGGTTGTTCGTGATGATGTAGCCGTCGGCGGTGAGCACGACGCCGCTTCCCAGCGAGGACTTCGTCAGCGTGCCGGCTTCAGATCCGTTGCCGGCCCCAAAACCGTACATGCCGCCCGCATTGGACTGGTTCGTGTACACATCGATGGCGGCCACGGAGGGAAGCGCCTTCTGCGCGACAGCCTCTGCCAGCGTCTGGTCGGACTCGGCGTCGGTAGCGTTGATGCTGCCGGAGTTTTGCGAACCCAGCTGCGTCGCAGACGAAGAGGATCCGGAATCGTTACCGCCCGCAGTGGCTTGCCAGATGCCGAAGCCGCCCAAACCGATGGCGCAGGCGACGGCGGCACCGCAGAAGGCGAGCAGGAACGTGCGTCCGCCGTGCGACTTCTTCTCGACGGTCACTCCTCCTGCCGGATGCTGCGGGTGCTGAGGCTGCTGATAGTACTGCTGTTGCTGCTGATAATAAGGCTGCTGCCCCATGGGGGCGGCATGCTGGGCATGCTCGTCGCCCTGCGTCGGCGGCACGGGGCCGTTGCCGGGGGTGCTGCCATGCGTATCGGTCATGTGCTTCACGCTCCTTCGATTCGTGCTGGTCTATGATCGCCAAGCTTTTCATTTTTGAATGCCGTCACCTTAGCACGCTCCTTCCCAGATCAGAGACGCTTGCGAGCAAATGTCACCTTTGCGTCATGGAATTACACCATTTGGTGTACGGAACGCAACCGAGTTGTACACCCGCAGGCGCACGCGAGCGACGCATGCCGCCCGAACAGCCGATTTTCCGAAGAACTTTGCTACGCGAAGCAGGCGGCGCATGTAAGATACGAACGAACAACGATGCCGTCGGAGGAGATCGCATGGCTGAATCGCCGCGACCGCGCCGCAGCGCGGGAACATGGTTCCAATCCCTGTACGTCCGCGTGCTGTTGCGGTTGCTGCCGCATCTGATCAACGTCTTCAAGCACGTGTCGCCCAAGATCCGCGCGGAGGTTGATTACCTCGAGCCGGGCTATACGTTCATGTTATCCGTGAACGGGACGGATCTGGCGTGCGCATGCCGCCGCACCGCATCCGGCTCGTTCAAGCGCGTTCCTCCCGCCGCCATCGCCTCGGACGTGGAGCCCGGCAGCGGCCTGGCCAGCGCCGACGCGCAGGCCTTCACCGTCGACTACGTCATCGCGTTCCGGTCGCTGGCCTATGCGTTCGCCTGCTTCACCGGCGGCGTGACGCTGAAGGCGGCGCTCGCGCAGCGTGCGTTCTCCACGCGCGGGCCCAACAACACGGGCGTGGCCCTCACCTATATGTTCACGGCGCTGCTGAAGCTGTTCTTCGGTTGGCGCGCCGCGTACCGCACGCCGAAGCCGCTCGCACCGTCCGCCCCGCGCGCCTAGCGCTATCCAACCTGCAAGGAGAAGCCCATGCAAGGATTCGAATTCTGTTGCCCCACGAAAATCGTCTGTGGCGCGCATGCGCTGGACAAGCTGCCCGACGAGGTGGCCGACCGCGGCATGAAGCACCCGCTGGTGATGACCGACGCGGGCCTCGTGAAGCTGGGCGTGGCCGCGAAGCTGACCGGCGTGTTGGATGCCGCCGACGTGCCCTACGAGGTGTTCGACCAGGTGCCTCCCGACTCGTCGATGGACGTGGTAAACGAGGTGGCGCGCCTGTACGCCGAACGCGGCTGCGACGGGTTCGTGGCCATCGGCGGCGGCTCGGTCATCGATACGACGAAGGGCGCGGCCGCGTCGCTGGCCTGCGAGGGCGTGGACTTCGCCACGCTGCAAGGCTCGGAGATTCTGAAGGCCGACCTGCCGCCGTTCATCGCCGTGCCCACGACGGCCGGCACCGGCAGCGAGGTGACGCTGGTCGCCGTGGTGGCCGACACGCACAAGCATGCGAAGCTGTCGTTCACCTCGTACAAGCTGGTGCCGCACGTGGCCATCCTCGACCCCGCGCTCACCTCGTCGCTGCCGCCGAAGCTGACGGCCACCACCGGCATGGACGCGCTCACCCACGCCGTCGAGGCGCACACGTCCATCCAGAAGAACCCCGTGTCCGACGCGTTCGCCGCGAAGGCGGTCGAGCTGATCGCGGCGAACCTGCCCACGGCCTGCCGCAACGGCGCCGACACCGAAGCGCGCACCAGCCTGGCGCTGGCTTCGCTTATGGCGGGCGCGGCGTTCTCGAACGCCATGGTGGGCATCGTGCACGCCATCGGCCACTCGCTGGGCGGCCTCTGCCGCATCCCGCACGGCCAGGCCATGATGATGCTGCTCCCCCACTGCGTGCGGTTCAACCTGGATCGAGGCATCCACGCCGGACTCTACGGCCAGCTGCTGGACGTCCTCGCGCCCGCTCGCGCCGCGGCCTTGGGCGCCGGCGCGGCGCCGGAAGCGCTCGATCGCGCGTTCCTCGACGAGCTGACCGCCTTGAACGACCTGTTCCACCGCGAGTACGGCGTGCCGCTCACGCTGTCCGAGCTGGGCGTGTCGCGCGACGACCTGCCCGCCGTGGCCAAGCAGGCGCGCTACGACGGCGCCGCGCTGTACAACGAGACCGAGATCACGCTGGAGGACGCGATGGCCGTCCTTGAAGCCGCCTACTAAAGCAAGCGAAGGAGCCCGCATGACCGCCACCCCCTCCTACGAGAGCATCGCCGACGTCGAGGCCGCCGCGCAGAAGATGCGCGACTTCTTCCTGACCGGCGCCACGCTGGACGTCGACTACCGCCGCCAGGCGCTCGCGAAACTGAAGGCGTACCTCAAGGCGAATGAAGAGCGCATCCTGTCCGCGCTGACCGCCGACCTCGGCAAAGCCCCTTTCGAAGGCTACGCCACCGAGCTGGGCCTCGTCTACGACGAGATCAACACCTGCCTCAAGCACCTGAACAGCTGGTCGAAGCCGCGCCGCGTGCCCACCCCCATCGTGCACTTCCATTCCACGTCGAAGGTGCACCCCAGCCCCTTGGGCGTGGTGCTGGTGCTGAGCCCCTGGAACTACCCCGTGCAGCTGGCGCTCGTGCCCATGGTGGACGCCATCGCGGCCGGCAACTGCGTGGCGCTCAAGCCCTCGCGCACGTCGAAGCACACGAGCGAGCTCTTGCTCGATATCCTGTCAAACGTGTTCCCGCCCGAGTTCGTCTGCGGCTTCCCCGGCTCCGGCGCGATGAACGACTGGCTGCTGGAGGTGCGCTGGGACCAGATATTCTTCACCGGCAGCCCGAACGTGGGCCATGCCATCATGGAGGCGGCGGCGAAGCACCTCACGCCCGTGGTGCTGGAGCTGGGCGGCAAGAGTCCCTGCATCGTGGACGAAACGGCGAACGTGAAGCGCGCAGCGCAGCGCGTGGCCTGGGGCAAGGGCATCAACTGCGGGCAGACGTGCGTCGCGCCCGACTACTTTCTCGTGCACGAGCGCGTGGCGGACGACTTCGTGCGGCAGCTGGACGCGTGCTTCCACCAGTATTACGGCGAGGACATCCTCGCGTGCGACGAATGGCCGCACATGATCAGCCAACGCCACTTCGAACGCGTGATGGGGCTGATCGAACATCGCAACCCGGATGCCACGGTGGCGTTCGGCGGGCGCGGCGACGCAGGCACGCTGCGCATCGAGCCCACGTGCCTGCGCGGCGTGACGCTGGACGACCCCGTCATGAACGAGGAGATATTCGGACCGGTGCTGCCGGTCATCACGTACAAGACGCTGGACGAGGCGTTCGCCATCGTGCGCACGTTCGAGAAACCCCTGGCCACGTACGTGTTCAGCGACGACAAAGCCGTGCAGCAGCGTGTGATCCGCGAGCTGCCGTTCGGAGGCGCCACCGTCAACGACGTGGTCATCCACCTGGCGAACAACCACATGGGCTTCGGCGGCGTGGGCAACTCCGGCATGGGCGCCTACCACGGCAAGGTGGGCTTCGACTGCTTCACGCACTACAAGTCGACGCTGAAGAAGGGCACCTGGATCGAGATGCCCATCCGCAACCCCCCGTTCGGCGACAAGATCAAGCTGCTGCGCATGTTGATGCGCTAAACGCGCCCCACGCAACCGGCTATGCGCGACGCACGGCGTAGCCGGTTGCGATTTCCGTACGCTCCTTCTTGCACAAGGGTATAAAATTTTAAGTAAACCATGAGGATTATATCAGTTTGAACGAGACCTCATCCATGCAGATTTTCATGATTGTCACTTCCCAGAAAGGAGTGATCGATATGAGAGCAGGATTTATCGGAGCGGGGAAAGTAGGATTTTCCCTTGGAAAATACCTGAAGGAAAACGGCGTAGAGATTACGGGTTACTTCAGCAAATCACCGGAATCAGCTAAATCAGCAGCAGATTTTACTAACACAAAACTATATAAGAGTATAGAGAATATCTTAAGTGACAGTGATACCCTGTTTATTACTGTGCCTGATGGACAGATAAGCAAAGTATGGGATTATATGAAGAATCTGGATATTAAAAATAAAAATATTTGTCATTGCAGCGGTTCGATTTCATCAACCGTTTTTTTTGATGGTGAAAACCTCGGTGCAAATATCTATTCGGTACATCCCCTATATGCAATAAGTGATAAGTGCGAATCATGGAAACACTTGAATAAGGCTTATTTTACTGTGGAGGGTTCGGCAGAGAATCTAGATGAGATTAAGAGTATCTTTGAGCGAGCAGGAAATAAGGTAATCGCAATGGGAGCGGAAAATAAATCTCTTTACCACTGCGGTGCAGTAGTTGTAAGCAATCTCGTAAACGGACTTTTTCAAGTGGGGGCTGAAATGCTTGTAAAATGCGGCTTTGATAAAAAAGATGCAAAGAAAGCCTTAGTGCCTTTGTTTACTGGAAATGCCGACACATTGGCAGAAAAAGGGGTTGCGGCTGCCCTCACAGGTCCTGTTGAGCGAAATGATTTGTCGACTATCACAAAACACATTGAAGCTATTAAGGCAGCATGGATAAACGAGTCTGAGGAAAAGGTGGGATATGAGATGATATATCTTTTGCTTTCAGAAAAGCTTCTCAGTATTGCACAGGAAAAACATTTAGACAGTGACTATTTGAAGATGACGGAGGTAATTAAAAATGAAAAACACAGTATCCACTTTTAAAGAACAGAAGGTTAAGGGCGATAAGATTACAATGCTGACAGCCTATGACTATTCGACAGCTAAATTGATGGACCAGTCAGGTATTAACGGTATTCTCGTTGGAGATTCTCTTGGCATGGTTATGCTCGGATACGAAAATACTTTGCCGGTAACAATGGAAGATATGATTCACCATACAAGAGCAGTTACAAGAGGTGCCAAAGATGCCTTAGTAGTTGGAGATATGCCGTTTATGTCATATCAAGTTTCAGTTGAAGAGGCCATGTATAACGCAGGAAGACTTATGAAAGAAGGAAGATGTCAAGCAGTAAAGCTAGAAGGTGGAGCCTCTGTTTGTCCACAGATTAAAGCTATTACAGCTGCTTCAATTCCTGTTATGGCACATATTGGACTTACACCTCAGTCAGTGAACGTTTTTGGAGGCTTTAAAGTTCAGGGAAAAAGTGAAGAGGGAGCAAAGAAACTCATTGAAGAGGCAAAAGCTGTTGAAGAAGCAGGAGCATTTGCGATTGTTTTGGAATGCGTACCTGCAAAATTAGCGGAAATTATTTCTGAAAGCATTAATATTCCTACAATAGGAATAGGTGCAGGATCTGGCTGCGATGGACAGATTCTCGTTTATCAGGACATGCTTGGAATGGTCTCTGACTTTACACCTAAATTCGTAAAACAATTCGCAAAGGTAGGAGATGTAATGAAAGAAGCCTTTGCTGCATATATAGAAGAAACTAAACAGGGAAGCTTTCCAGCACCTGAACACACATTTAAAATTTCAGAAGATGTAATTAACAAGTTATATTAGGAGATAGAACGATGAAAATAGTAAAAACCGTAGATGAAGTGAGAGTTATAGTCAAAGAATGGAAGAAAGAAGGTCTTACAGTAGGTCTTGTTCCTACTATGGGATTTTTGCACGAAGGACATAAGAGTTTAATTACAAGGGCTGTTTCAGAAAACGATAGAGTTGTTGTCAGTGATTTTGTAAATCCGACTCAATTTGGAGTAGGGGAAGATTTGGAAAGCTATCCGAGGGATTTGGAAAGGGATACTATGCTATGTGAGGAGGCAGGTGCTAATTTAATATTTAATCCTGAGCCGGAAAATATGTATTTTGACGATTTTTCAACATATGTAAACATAGAAAGTCTTTCAGAGGAACTTTGTGGAAAATCACGACCAATACATTTCAGGGGTGTAGGCACAGTAGTATCTAAACTTTTTAATATTGTAAATCCCGACAGAGCTTACTTTGGTCAAAAGGATGCACAGCAGCTTGCGATTATAAAAAGAATGGTTAGAGATTTGAACTTTGATATCGAAATTGTGGGCTGCCCTATAGTTAGAGAAGAGGATGGTCTTGCAAAGAGTTCAAGAAATACATATCTAAGCAAAGATGAGAGAAAGGCGGCACTAATTTTAAGCAAAGCAGTTAAGCTCGGAGAAGATATGGCAAAAGCAGGAGAAAAAGATACAGATAAAATTGTATCAGAAATGATTAAGCTTATTGAAACTGAGCCTATGGCGAAAATAGATTATGTTCAGGCTGTAGACGCTGTTTCAGTTAAACCGGTCAAGGAGATGACAGCACCAGTACTAGTTGCCATGGCAGTTTATATCGGCAAAACCAGATTGATTGACAACTTTATTTACGAAGGTTAAACGGGGGTTAAATATGACATTTGAAATGTTAAAGGGGAAGATACACAGAGCTACAGTAGTTCAAGCAGAACTTGATTATGTAGGAAGCATCACTGTAGACGAAGACTTACTTGACAGTGCCGGAATTTTGGAGTATGAAAAGGTAAGTATCGTAGATATAAATAATGGGAACAGATTTGAGACATACACAATTGCAGGAGAAAGAGGCAGCGGAATGATATGTCTCAATGGAGCTGCTGCAAGATGTGTTCAGACAGGTGATAAGATAATCATAATGTGCTATGCACAGATGACTCCAGAAGAGGTAAAGAAAAATCCACCTAAAGTAGTATTTGTAGATGAGGATAACAAAATATCAAGAGTCGCAAGATACGAAAAACATGGTAAGCTATAAGACATGTAATTTGCAAATAAAAAAGGGCATTTCGGTAATTAAAAAATGTAAAAGGTGAAGAATATGTCATCTGCCCTCGTTGTGAGCAAGAAGTTTATAAAGAAGTAATAATTTATCCATTTTGTAACTTTGGCATAATGGCATGGCTTGAAGGAGAAAATGATGAAAATAGCAAACCAGTGAAAGATAAATCTAAGTAAAATCTCAGCTTAACAATTTAATATCTATATTTACAAAGCAGTTGGTCTTATGATTGACTGCTTTTAAAAAAGACACCGTTTAGGTGTGAGGTCTTTTTAGTGTTATTTATAGTCATATCAAGGCTCGTTTAATTATGGTAAATTCGTGGTAAAATGAGTGCTTTTCTATACTTCAAAATATTTGAAAGTATAGTGTTTATACGGATAATCAAAAATTAGATATAAAATTTGTTATAAATATATAACAAATTTTGCTAGGAGGCACGTATGGTTATGCAAGCCGCTTTGCCCCAGATCAGGCCCATCAGCGATCTGCGCACTCGTTTGAACGATATCGAGAACCTCGCTCGCGAGTCGCGCGAGCCCATCATCATGACGAAAAACGGCACCGCCTCGCTCATCGTCATCGATAGCGACGCTTATGACGAGCATCTGCATCACGAGCGCGCCGTGCGCAAGCTGCGCGAAGCCGAGATAGAAGAGAAGTATCGACCCGCCGCCGTCTCGTACGACGAAGTGAAGGCGCGCGTGGATCAGCTCATCGAAGCAGCGGAGCATCTCGGTGCGCACGATTGAGTTCAGGCCGCGGGCCAGCGTCGATCTCGATGGCATCCTCGTATACATCGCACTTACATTGAAGTCGCCGCAAGCCGCTCGAAATACCGCCGATGCCATCTTCGCCGCAATCGAGAGAGCCGCCGAGCTTCCCGAACTCGGCCAACCGTTCTTCGACGAAGATCTCGATCATCAGGGGTATCGCCGCGTACTCGTGAAGCGCTACTGGATCTATTACACCTACGATGCCCATACGCTTACCGTGCGTCGCGTGTTCCACACGATGCAAGACACCGACTGCTACGGGTTCGAGCTGCTGGACGACTGATCGCATCCGAAGCACGCGCCGCTCGCGCTGCGACGGGCGCAAGCGCGAATGCAAAGAACGCGACACCTTCAGAAACGGCGCCCTTAGCCTGCCACGCCCTGCTTGATGGTCTCCTGCAACCGAGCCAGGTGATCCTCGTCCTCGATCCACTGGTGGCTCAGCGTGCCCAGAGGCAAGTCGAAGCCGCACGCCTCCAACGCCGCAGCAACCTCGTCGGGACCGTTGGTCCCCCAACCGTAGGAACCGAACGGGATGCCCACGCGCCCCTCCCAGCCTGCTTTCGGCGAGAGGCCCTTGAGGTAGCACAAAAACGCGGCAACCGTGGGCATCATGCCGTTGTTCAGCGTTGGCGACCCTACGGCTACGAACTTCGCCGATAAAAGATCGGTCATGATGTCCGAGATATGGTTCGCCTTGAGGTCGAACAGCCGGGTGGGCACGCCGCACTCGATGAACGCCTCCACGATTTCGAGCGCCATGTCCTCGGTGGTGTGCCACATGGAATCGTACACGACGATAGCGCTGTCATCGGGGGCGAGCGAACTCCACCGCCCGTACTCCCCCAGGATCTCGGCCACATGGCTGCGCCAGATGACGCCGTGGCTGGGAGCGATCATGTCGACCTCGCACCCTTCGAACGACTTGAGCGCCTTTTGAACATGGCGCGAGTACGGCATGACGATGTTGGCGTAGTATTTCTTCGCCTGCGCCAGCACCTCGGGCAGGCCCACCTCGTCGTCGAAGTGCTTCGACGACGCGAAATGCTGGCCGAACGCGTCGTTGGAGAACAGGATGCGGTCGTATTCGGAATACGTGGCCATATTGTCGGGCCAGTGCACCATCATGGTCTGAGTGAAGGAAAGCGTTCGCTTGCCGATGCGCAGGGTATCGCCCGTCTTGACCGGCACGTAGCCGCGGTCGCCGTAATGGGCGGTCAAACCGTTCACACCGTGAGGACCGCTGGCGTAAATTTTCGCACGCGGAGCGAGGTAGGAAATGGCAGGAACCGCGCCGGAGTGATCTTGCTCTACGTGGTTGACGATGACGTGCTCGATACAGGCCGGATCGACCACCTCGCTGATACGCTCGATAAGTTCGCCGGCGAAAGCCGGTTTGCAGGTATCGATAAGGGTCACCTGCTCGTCCATGATAAGGTAGGCGTTGTACGTGGAACCGCGATCCGTCGTGTATCCGTGGAAGTTACGCTCGTTCCAATCGATGCCGCCCACCCAGTACACGTCGGGCTTCACCTTCACCGCATGCAGCATGGCCGCTCCTATCGTTCGCCGCCCCTCCCCCGACGGGGAGGGGCTCTCGTCTCTCGGCTGAAATGTTATCACATGGAAAGCAATTGCCGAGAGCTACCTCTTCTCCACCGGCACCTGGATCTCGGTGAGCCACTCCGATTCGGGAATGCCGCTCCATGATCGCAGCGATGCGGCATGCACGCCTTGAGTAACATGAGGAGGTTTTGCGACTCGTGAAACAATTCGTCAACGACTGACGTGTTTGAAGCGAAGGGCTTTCTCACGAATTTCTTTCAGGTTGTTTTCAACATCCGCCGATAAGCTAGAAGCAGGCCGACCCAAGAGAAAGGTGCGAGCATGGCTGCACAATCGCCCCGCAGACGCGCCTCGCGCATTCGAACCGCCGCCTACCGACGCCGGCTGTTCGCCCGTCAGACAAATCCGCTCGCCAGCCGCGAGCGCCCGATTTTCAGGCGAAGGCGCGGACGCTGGACCGCCGCACGCCTGTGCTTTTTCGGCGCGGCAGCGTTGTTGGCGGGCGCGGTTTCGTTTTCCATGCTGTCGTTTCCCCCGGCCGCAGCCGATATAGACGCAGAGAAGCGCGCGGCGCAGGACGTTGCTTCGTTGCAAGAAGACGTCTCGCATCCG
The DNA here is from genome assembly GCF_009875595.1 of Eggerthella sp. BIOML-A1. Lineage (NCBI taxonomy): Bacteria > Bacillati > Actinomycetota > Coriobacteriia > Eggerthellales > Eggerthellaceae > Eggerthella > Eggerthella sp. BIOML-A1. Next base: position 79,775 of record NZ_WWRZ01000007.1, read on the forward strand.
CAACGCTCCGCCTCCCTGGAGGTGCCCGCCCTAGCGCAGAACCCCGAGCTGCCCACTGGCTGCGAGTCGGTGGCGCTAACGAACGCGCTGCTATCGCTCGGGTTCAACCTGGGAAAAACGGATATCGCCGACAACTGGCTTCCTTTGAGCGAAGACGACTTCGTGACGGCGTTCATGGGCGACCCGCATTCGACCGACGGCCACAGCTGCATGGCCCCGGCAATCGTCCGAACCGCCGACGCCTATCTGGCCGCGCAAGGATCTTCCCTGGAGGCGACCGACATAACCGGCTCGTCGCTCGACCAAGTACTCGATCAAGTGGCCGGCGGCAACCCCGTCATCGCCTGGTGCACCATAGGGCTGGAGCCGCCCGGCGCCGCCTACCGGACGGCGCGCGAAAACGGCCGCACCTACCGTCTATACGCGAACAGCCACTGCGTGGTGGTGAGCGGCTACGATTTGAACGAAGGCCTCGTGCTGGTCAGCGACTCGCTGGCCGGCCAGGTGAGCTACGATCTCCAGCAGTTCGCCGTTCGCTACTACGAACTGGGCGCGCAAGCCGTGGTCATCGAATAAGCGGCCGCGCGAACGCTCGCCTATTCATGCGCCCTGCGCAGCGCGGCGATCTCTTCGGCGTAGCCTGCGAGATCCGGGTTGGGGGTCTCCAGGTAGAACGGCAGGTCGCGCAGCTTCGGATGGTTCGTCACGGCGGCCAGGGCTTTGAAGCCGATCTCGCCTTCGCCGATGCGGGCGTGGCGGTCCTTGTGCGAACCGCGGGCATTCATGCTGTCGTTGAGGTGGATGGCATGCAAACGGTCGAGCCCGATCACACGGTCGAACTCCTCCAGCACGCCGTCGAGGTCGCCCACGATGTCGTAGCCCGCATCCCACACGTGGCACGTGTCCAGGCACACGCCCACGTGGCTCTCCAGCTCCACCTGCGCGATGATGGCCGCCAGCTCCTCGAACGTGCCGCCGATCTCGCTGCCTTTCCCCGCCATCGTCTCCAATAGCAACGTGGTGGTCTGATGCGGCAGCAGGCTCTGGTTCAGCGCGTCGGCGATCTTGGCGATGGCAACCTCGCACGGCTGGCCGACAGCGCTGCCGGGATGCATGTTGTACAGCTGATGCGGCGTCTCCTCCATACGGCCGAGGTCCTCGGCCAGCACCATGAGCGCGAAATCGCGCGTCTGCTGCTTGTCGGAGGCGGGGTTCAGCGTGTAAGGCGCGTGCGCCAGGATGCGCTCGATGCCATGCTCGGGCGCATAGGCGGCAAAGGCCGCGATGTCTTTCGGGTCGATGGCCTTCGCACGGCCGCCGCGCGGGTTGCGCGTGAAGAACTGGAACGTGTTGGCGTCGATGGACACGGCGTCCTTCGCCATGTGGAGATAGCCCTTCGCGCTTGAGAGGTGGCAGCCGATGGTGAACATGCCCGCATCCTTTCCGATGGTTTAATCGTGACGCACATAGTAGCATATAGGAGCGCCGGACCGAACGGCTCGTGTGCAATGTCGCAGGTTCTACGCGTTCGCGCGAGCCCGGTGGCATCCGATGGTGAACATGTGGCGAGATCCTTCCGATCAGGGAGCTTTCCCGCCATCGTAGCGCCCGGCCGTCGCCGCGCGGCACCGGCGAGCGTCGCTGAACCCACTTGTTGGAAGGCCGTTGAAGAACCGTGCAGCCGAGCGCAATCCGACCGAGCGGCGGCGAAGCGGCCGTACAGTCTGCGATAGCGTCGGTCGTCTGCAAGGTTCGCCCGACGCGCGCGGCAAGCCGCCGAAAACCCCGCGTTGACGCCCCCCCCCCCCCGGACGATCTATACTGGAAGGCGAGAGAGCCGCTGAAAGGGAGCGAACCGAAAGGACGCATCATGAAGAAGGGCTACATCGCCGTCGGCGTTCTGTTCGCTATCGACGTCGCCGTGACGGCGGCGTTCGTGGCGATCACGCCCGACCAGGTGCCGGTCCATTTCACGGGCGGCGAGATCGACCGCATCGGCAGCAGGTTCGAAAGCTTCACCGCGCCCGCTCTCGCGCTTGCGTTCGGCCTGTTCATGATGTTGCTTACGAGGTTCGGCGACGAAGGCAACCGCGCAACCATGATGAAGCTGACCGTCGGCATGCAGGCGATCTTCATCGCCGTGACGGTGTTCGCATCCCTGAACATCCTGTCGCACGACGTTTCGGATATCTCCCTCGGCGCTCCCGACGCCGGCATGTCGAAGATCGCCGCTTTCGTCATCGGCGCCACGCTGCTGTTCCTCGGCTACCTCATGCCCAAAGCGACCCGCAACTCGGCCTTCGGCGTTCGCCTGCCGTGGACCCAGAAAAGCGATGCCGCGTGGCAGAAAGGCCAGCGCTTCGGCGCGCGCACGTCCATCCCCGCCGGCATCCTCATGATCGTCTGCGGCATCCTCTTCGACGGCGATCTCGCATTCGCCGCCACCATGGTCGTTTTCGCAGCCTGGGCGCTCATCAGCATCATCGGCTCGTACTTCGTGTGCAAGGACATCGATGACTGAGCAGTTGGCGAATCTCCACCGTTTGTTCGAGAGCTTTCCGCTCAGGCCCATACACACATCGCCGCTTATCCACAAAGCAAACGACTACTATCACTGGAGCTACGAAGACCGGCGATACCTTTTCAACCGAATGTTCGCCTTTATACGGCACTGCCCCATTTCCTACCGCACCTTCATCGTCGAAAAGCGCCTATGGGAAGACAACTATCAGCTCACCGGTCGTTTAGCACGCGACCTCCACGCGTTTCGCGGGAAGCGGTTCGCCGGCTAGCGAACCGCTTCCGCAGCCGTTACAGCAGCACCCCCAGGGCCACGGCGATCGCAACGAGCGCGAGGGATCCCGCCATCGCGGCCACGTCGGCTGCGACGAATGGGTACTCCTTGTAGCCGCTCGCCGCGGTGCGCAGGTTGAAGCCGCGCACCTCCGCGGCGATGGCGGCGCTGTTGGTCTTGCGCACCGACGACACCAAAAGCGGCACGCACAGCGGCACCATCAGGCGCACCTTCCGCACGATGCCGCCCGCGTCGAACTCCACGCCGCGCGCCGTCTGCGCTTCCATGATGCCCTTCATGTCGTTCATGAACATCGGGATGAAATGGATGGTGGACGTGAAGGTGAACGCGTACTTGTACGGCACGTGCAGCACCTTCACCACGGCATTCGTGATGTCGTTCATCTTGGTGACGTAGAACACGAGGAACAGCGGGATGGCGGCAGCCACGAGGCGCACCACCGTGGTCAACGCCGCCAGCAGACTGCCCGTGCCGACGTAGCCCCACGGCAGCTCTACCAGCACCGCGCCGCTGGGCGTCGTGATCACCTGCACTACTGCCAAGATCAGCGAGAACGCGAACACCGCCTTCGCCAGACCGATGGCGGGCCTCACCATGCCGCACGTCGCGGCCAGCGCGAAGCCTGCCGCCAGCAGCACGGCCAAGAACGCGAGGTTGCTGGAGCAGAAGCACGCGAGCGCGAACGCCGCGGCCGCCGCCAGCTTGGCCACCGGGTTCATGCGATGCAGCGGACTGGTGCCGGGCACGTATTCCAGAAACGAGCTCATGCGCACACGCTCCTTTCGCTCATCCGAACTTCCTCCATGACGGCCGCGGCCATCTCGTCCACCGTGTTGGCGCGGCCGACGGGCCCGTCCGCGAGGCGCGGGATCTCGCGGCCCAGCTCAAGCGACAACTCCACGATCTGCGGCGGGACGAGCGAGGCGCGCTCGAGCGTTTCGCGGTTGCGCAGCACGTCGAACGTGGGAGCGTCGTCCACCACCTCGCCGCCGCTCATCACGATGCAACGCGCCGCGTAATCGGCCACCACCTCCATATCGTGGCACACCATGACCACCGTGGTGCCTCGCTCGTGGATGCGACGGATGATGTCCATGACCTTCACGCACTCGCAATAGTCCAGGCCGGTGGTCGGCTCGTCGAGCACCACCACCGGCGGCGCGAGCACCACGATGGACGCCAACGCCAACAGCTGGCGGGCGCCGCGGTTCAACAGGAACGGGTCGTCGTCGGGGTCGAAGGCGAACTCTTCGACGATCGCGTCGACGCGCGAGTCGGCGTCCGGCCCGTCCAGCCCCAGCGCTTTGAAGCCGAACAGCAGCTCCTCGCGCACCGTGTTGCAGCAGATCTGGCTGTCGGGATTCTGGAACAAAAAGCCCACGCGGCGGGCCAGCTCGCTGGTGCGCAGGTCGCTCGTGGGCACGTCATCGATGAGCACCTGGCCGGCATCGGGTTTGAGCAGACCGTTCATCAGGCGCATCGTGGTGGACTTCCCCGCCCCGTTCGTGCCGACGAACGCGACGAACTCGCCGTCGCGGATGGTGAAGCTCACGCCTTTCAGGATGGGAGCCGACCCGTCGTAGGACGCGTGCACGTCGCGGAACTCGATCATGCGAGCACCTCCTTCAACGCCTCGCGCGCCTCGCGCACGTTGCGGACGGGCGCGCCGGCGTACAGGCCTTCAGCGCGCAGGCGGTTCATGAGCGTGGTCGAACGCGGGCAGTTCACGCCGATGGCTTTCAGCTCGTCCGAATGTTCCAGCACCTGCGCGGGGGCGTCGGCGAAGCGTATCTTCCCCTCGTCGACGATGACCAGCATATCGGCGTACTGGGACAACAGCGCGATCTTCTGCTCCACCACCACGACGGTGGCGCCGTGCTCGCGCGCATAGCGCGCCAAGAGGTCGAACACAGTGCGCGAACTCAGAGGATCGAGTTCGGCGGTAGGCTCGTCCAGCACGAGCACCCGCGGGTTCAGCGCTAGGACGGATGCGATGGCCACCTTCTGCTTCTGCCCGCCCGACAGCGACGAGATCACGCGGTCGCGCACCTCGGAGATGCCCATGTCGGCCAGCGCCTGCGCCACGCGATCCTCGATCTGGTCGCGGGGCACGCCGAAGTTCTCCAGGCCGTACAGGATCTCGTCCTCCACGACCGACGTGACGAACTGGCTGTCGACGTCCTGGCAGACGCTGCCCACCAGCCGCGACACGTCGGTGAGCGCGACTTCGCAGGTGTCCAGCCCGTCGACGACGACGGAGCCGTAGAAGTCGCCCGGATAGCAATGCGGGATGATGCCGTTCAGCGCGTAGGTCAGCGTGGATTTGCCCGAGCCGGCCGCCCCGGTGATCCCGACGAACGCGCCGTCGGGAATGTCGAGGTTTATGCCGCTGACCACCGGGCGGTCGCCCTCGCGGTACCGGAACGTGAAGTCGCGTATCTTGATCATGAAAGAGTCTTTCTGGGGTCGCAGGTTGGCGTAGTGAGTCAGCGAGGCGGGCTGTTTCGCCGTTCGGAGAACGGCGAAACCCTAGCGCTTCAGCACCTTCTTCAGCGGCATGGCCAGGACTTGGACGAGGATGCAGTTGAACGTGGCGGTGCCGAAGACGATGGCGGCGTACGTGGCCAGGGCCACCATGACGTCGCCGCCCGTGGACACCACGTTGATGTAGACGGACAGCAGGGCGAAGGTGCCGCCGGACACCACCGTGGAGACGAACGTGTTCACCAGCGGGTTGAGGTCGAGCTTGCCGCCGATGCGCAGGGGCACCTTGATCAGCAAGCCGCAGGCGAGCGCGCCCAGGACCTCGGAGGGGATGTTCAGAAGCGGCGTAGCGTTCAACAGGGGGATCTGGCAGATGAGGCCGGCCAGCAGGCCGATGACCAGGGCCTGTCCCAGCTTCGGACGGGTCAGGATGATGGCCAGGCAGTACATCGCGATGATGAAGTTCGGCTTCATGCCCATCGACGAGAGCAGCGAGCCCACCGTCAGCTTGAGCACCGCGCCCGCGGCCAGCAGCACGGCGATGAGGATGAGGTCCTGCGTGGACAGGCCCGCCCTGCTCGGCGCCGCCGCCACTTCGCGCTTGCGCGGCGCTGACGCCTCGCCTGCCGTCGCCGTTTGCGTCGCAACCTCGCGCTTGATCTGCTGTTCCATGTTCCTCAATCCTCTCTTGGCGGAGTCCCCGCCGGTCGCGTGCCCCTCCCGGGGCGTCTGGTTTGCCGGCACGAACTTCGCGGACGAGGATCACTCCGCGCAATCAACCTCATGGCCTCGGCGCTGTGCGCCCCCGCAATGAAAAAGACCTGTCCTTCTCATCGAAGGACAGGTCTTGTAAACCTGCGGTGCCACCTTCACAGTTGATTCCGCGATGCAGAACCCTCTCACGAACATGCCAACACATGTTCTGCCCTTAACGCAGGCTCACGGTCCAGATACTCGGTCAGCCCGGCCGCTTGCGCGCCGCGCCTTCCTTTCCCCTTTCCCTCGGCGATCCATTTACCATCCAGCTTACTGCGGGAATCCCAGCTGCGCCCGCTCTCTGTGAGTGCTCATGACGGCTTGACCTTCGCCTCATCGGTTTCAAGGTATTAAGTTGTGGCGCAAACTATAGCACAGTGTTAGGAAAAGCTGTCAAGAAGTTTTTCACAGCATCCGTCGGACGTGTCCGGCGTGCCAAAGGGACGGGTGTCTTGACACACGCCCCTTTGGCACCATTCCCTTGATACCATCAAAGCGTGTCAAATCACCCGTCCCCTTGACACGCCTTGTCGCCGGCCGACAGGTACGCGGCGACAAGGCGGCGCGTTTCGGCCGCCGACGGCTCCAAATCGCCGCACACGGTCAGCATTGAGCGAGTGCGGGCGAGGCCGATAGCGGTCGACGACGCCACAAGCGCCTCCTCCTCCACCGAGCGATCCGTCAGCATACGCCGTTCGGGGCACTCGGCTAAATGCGCGCGCAAAGCGTCGGCCATGGAGCGCTGAATAGCCAATATGTCGCGCTGACCTTGAAAGAACAGCTGAGGCATGGAGCGCAGCGCTTCGCGTCGCAGGTTCACAATGCCCTCGTCCACGCCCGAAGCGGCGCCCGTTCCCACTACGCCGACCAACACGTCGAGGTAGCAGGCTTCGCTATGCTCTTCGAGGATGCGAACCAGCTGTTCGTCGTCGGGAAACGAGTCCAGACGACCCATGATGGCGGCCGCTTTCGATGGGAAGTAGTTGAAGAACGTCTTCTTGGAGATCTCGGCACGGGCGCAGATGTCCTCTACCGTCACGCCGTCGTAGCCCCGTTCGATGACCAGCTCTAACGCCGCTCGCTCCACCGAAAGCCTGGCTTTGAGCTTCTTACGATACCGCAGGCCTTCCGCCGACGGCTTTGTCTGTTCCACGTTGCGCGCACCCTTTCATCGCCGCGATGTGCCGTTTCGGTGCAGGGTACCACAACTTTACTGCCGAGCACTTTTCATCTACCGAATGAATATTTATACTGAGTGTAAATCACGTCAACCGCATGACAACGGGCGTCTTTGAAGTCGGGTTAGCTGCAAGCTCCCCTTCAAAGGCGTTTTTGTTCGCAGCGCACATTCGGAAGGAACAGGTATATGGGTTTAACGCGCAAGCAGATCGTCATGCTGGCCGTGCTGGTGTTCGGCACGTTCGTGACGGTTCTGAACCAGACCGTCGTCGCCCCGGCGCTGCCGTCGGTCATGACCGAGATGAGCGTCGACGCCTCCATGGCGCAGTGGCTCACCACCGGCTTCACGCTGGTGAACGCCATCATGATCCCCATCACGGCTTTCTTGACGGACCGCTTCACCACCAAGCGGCTCTTCCTCGTGTCCATGGTTATCTTCACGTTGGGCAGCTTCCTTGCGGGCTGGGGTCCCAGCTTCGTCGTGCTGCTGCTGGGCCGGCTCGTGCAGGCCGCCGGCGCGGGCATCCTCATGCCCCTTGTGATGACGGTGCTCATGTGGACGTTCCCCGTGGACAAGCGCGGTACGGCCATGGGCCTGTTCGGCATCGTCATCGCGTTCGGCCCCGCCATCGGCCCCACCGTGGCGGGCGTCATCATCGACCGCTACACCTGGCACGATATGTTCTACATCATCACCGCGCTGTCGGCCGTCGTAGTGCTTATCGGCGCGTTCGTGCTGCAGAAGGGCGGCGAAACGAAGAAGGACGTCACGCTCGACGTGCCCTCCGTCATCCTGTCGTCGCTGGGTTTCGGCGGCCTATTGTACGGCCTGTCCACCATCGGCTCCTACGGCCTGCGTGCCGACGCTATCGCCGGCACGCTCGTTGGCGCGGTAGCGCTCGTGTTCTTCTTCCGACGCCAGCTGAAGATGGAGAAGCCCATGCTGCAGGTGCGCGTGCTGCAGAACCGCAAGTTCCTCATCGCCACGATCATTGGCATGTTGGTGCAAGGCGCGCTTTTGGCTGCAGGCATCTTGGTGCCTATCTACCTGCAGTCGCTCATGGGCTACTCCGCCACCGTGTCCGGCCTCGTGTTGCTGCCCGGCGCCATCATCATGGGTGCCATGGGGCCCATCGCCGGCCGTCTGTTCGACAAGCACGGACCGCGCGTGCTGGCGCTCGTGGGCATGGGCGTGCTCACGCTGACTACGTTCTGCTTCGCATTCCTGAGCACCGAAACCGGCATCATCACCTTGACCCTTCTGTACACCGTGCGCCTGTTCTCGCTGTCGCTGGTGAACATGCCCATCACCACCTGGGGCATGAACGCGCTCGACAACGAGCTGGTGAACCACGGCACTTCGGTGAACAACACGTTCCGCCAAGTGGCGGGCTCGCTGGGCACCGCCATCATCGTTTCGGCCTCCACTATCGCCACGAACATGAGCTCCCGGACGATGACTCCCACGCAAGCCAGCATCTTCGGCATCGACGTGGCGTTCGCCCTAGCCGGCGCGCTGTGCCTCGTCGGCTTCGTCATGGTCGTGGCGCTGGTGAAGAACAAACCGGGCGAGGCCGCCGAGAAGGATCGGGACAACTCCCGCCGCACGGTGCTGGAGTCCATCATGAAGCGCGACGTGTACACGCTGCCCGCCAACGCCACCATGGCCGAAGCCATGCAGGTGCTGGTGGACCGGCACATCAGCGCCGCCCCGCTGGTAGACGAACAGGGCAAGGCCGTGGGCTTCGTATCCGACGGCGATATCATGCGCTACCTGTCGAAGCGATCGCAGATGCTGATGGACCCCGTGGTCATGATCATGCAGACCGTGGACGCCGACGGCGGCAACCAGGACTTCGCCCGCAAGCTCGACGAGCTCATGGGCATGCCGGCGAAGAGCATCGGCGCGAAGGGCATCATCGGCGTGGACGTGCATGCCGACCTTCCCGAAGTGTGTCGCGTGTTGGGCGAGAACCACTTGAAGAAGGTGCCCGTGCTGGACGAGGGCCAGGTGGTGGGCGTGATCAACCGCTCCGACATCACGCACTACTCCATGCAGCAGTACCTGGCCGAGCGCGACGCCGAAGCGGCGTCGAAACTGGAGCGCTCCGAGGAAGCCGCCGCGCTCCCCGACGACGAAGCGATGGCATCGTCCATCTAACGCGCCCTTCCCTTTTCGCTCCCCTGAGACGGCAGCCGCTTGGCTGCCGTCTTTTTTCGCAGCGCATCCCACCGCTTTCGCAGCGGTCGCCTACAGACTCCCCTTGCATGCTAGCATCTGAGCGTTAACCTGCCCGAAGGGAACTCCCATGAGAAAACGCCTGATCGCTCTTGCTACCGCCCTCGCATTCGCCTGCCTGTTCGACCCAAACGTCGCATTCGCGAGCGCTGTTCCCGTCACCATCGAAATCGGCGCCGACGGCGCGCCGATCGGCACGTCGGGAGAAGGCTGGACGTACGCCGACGGCAAGCTCACGCTTGGCGCGGGGCACGCGTTCACGTTCACGGGCCACGCGCTCAACGTCTCGAGCGAGAACCTCCTTCGGAACAAGGGCGTCATCGAGGACGGCACGTTCGTCGATGCGTCGCAGACGTCCGGTTTCGCCGTGCGCAACGAAGCGGGCGGCGTGATCAGGGGCGGCGCGTTCACCGCAAGCATCGGAAACGCGGGCATCATCGCAGGTGGAACCTTCAACAGCGACCCGAACGATCCCACAAAATCGTACGTGAGCACCTCCTCCGGCACCATCACGGGCGGCACGTTCGACTGCATGGTCATGGGGATGAGAAGCGGCGCGATCGAGGACGGCACGTTCAACGAGTCCGTGAACATATTCAAAGGCTTCGCCATCAACGGCGGAACGTTCAACGGAGAGGTGAACAGCGGCAACAGCTCCAACCTCGGCGGCTCCATCTGCGGAGGCACGTTCAACGGCCGCATGCAGAATCAGGGAACCATCGAGGACGGCGTGTTCCACGGAACCGTGCAAAACGCATCCAACAACGCCGGCGCCGGCGCCATCGCGGGAGGCACGTTCAACGGCTACGTGAACAACTACGACGGCGCCGTGATTTCGAGCGGCACGTTCAACGACGGCGGCGAAAACAACAACGTGACCAACGACGGCACGATACGCGGCGGCGAGTTCAACATCGGAGTGGACAACGGCGGAGCCATCGAAGGTCAGGGCGTATTCAACGCATACGTGCAGAACGGATACATGAGGTTCGATCCCGACGAGAACCGATCCTGCACCATCAAAGGCGGCACGTTCAACTCGGATGAAATAGACAACTTCGGAACCATCGAAGGCGGTACGTTCAGCGGCAAGATTCTCAGCAGGGGCGTCATCGCGGGCGGCGCGTTCTCCTCCACCAGCTCCGTGACAAGCAACGACGAAGACACCACCACCGGCGGCGGCACCATATCCGGCGGCACGTTCGACGGCACCGTAACCAACGGCGATCCCGACCCCGACTACAACAACGCCGTCCTGACGGGCGGCACGTTCAACGGCAGCGTGACGAACCACGGAACCATCGCAGGCGGCACGTTCCTTAGCGACGTGACCAACCGAGGCGTCATCGAAGGCGGTATCTTCGAGAACGTCATCAGCGACCAGGGCGGCACCGTGACCTCGTGCGCGTATCCGCTGCGCGCGAACCTGACCGGGCTGTCCATTGCCGCGGTACCCAGCGCAATGCCGAAGAACACGGCTGCAGGCTTCCCGGCGGAACCGTCCGCCGCGTTGACCGCCGCGTTCGAGAAGGACGGCGCAGATGCGAACCTCTACCAGCTGAGCGCGAACGAAGGCTACCTGCTGCCCGACGCGATCGACGTGCGCTGCGGGGCGGCCGACGGGCAAACGCTCGCACTGGCCGCGGGCACCGATTACACGTACGACCCGGCCACCGGCGCGATCGCGATCAAGAAGAGCGTCGTCACCGGGCCGTTGCTCCTCGCGGCGCAGGGCGCGGCGGCTCCCACGCCCCCGGTTCCCCCAACGCCGGACACGCCGGCGCCCGCTCCGGAACCCGAGACTCCAGCACCGAAGCCGGAGTCGAAGCCCGATGCGCCCAAGCCCTTGCCAAGCACGACCGACTCCAAGCAGGCACCGGCGAACGCCGCCGCACTCGCCGCGACGGGCGATGCGCCCCTGCCGCAAATTGCGCTGGGCATCGCGCTTCTCGCCGGCGGCGTAACGCTGACCTGCGCGATCGCCATGCAGATCACGCGGAAAAAGCGGAGCAACCGCTCGTAGCCAACGAGAGAGGGCACCGGCAACGGACAGGGCACGTCGAGCGCCAGCACGGCGGGTCCTTGCACGAAACGCGTCCTTTTTTGCACAAAAAGACGCGACGTTTGATATTTCGCGGTCGCAGCTTGCAGCAGCAATTCGAGCAGCCGAAGAAAACAGCAGGTCAAGGAAGCGCGCTTCCCAACAAGGGAGCGCGCTTTCGTTTTGTCGCGCCTTTTCTCAGCCCCGTGCGTCAAACGTCGCATCTTTTTGTGCACCGCAGGGGAAATCTCCTGCACAACCGCCATCGGCAGACAACGCAACGGGGATCGCCGCTAACAGCGAACGGCGCGGAACGCAAGAAAAACGAGTCGCCCGCTTGGGCTATCCGGCCGCTCGGGCCAGCATCTCGCGCGCGTGCGCAAGCGATGTCTCGGTAGCATCGCCCGACAGCATGCGCGCGATTTCGGCGGGACGCTCGCTTTCGGGCAGCTGCCGCAGGTCGGTTTCGGGCATGGCCCCCTCGTCCCCCGCAGCCTTGCGCACCACGTAGTGCGCCTGGCCTCGGACGGCCACCTGCGCGAGGTGCGTGACGACGATCACCTGGTGCGTGCGCGCCAAATCGGCCAGCACGTCGGCCAGCGCCACGGCGGTCGAACCTCCCACGCCCGCATCCACCTCGTCGAACACAAGCGTGTCCACGTCGTCGACCTCGCCCAGCACCACCTTCACGGCCAGCATGACGCGGCTGACCTCGCCGCCCGATGCGATGCGCGCGAGCGGACGCGCCTGCATGCCGGCGCCAGGTCGGAACAGGAACTCCACGGCCTGCGGGCCCGCCTTCGTCCACTGAACGCGCTCGAGCGGTGCGAGGTCGCACACCAGCTGCGCCCCGCCCATTTCCAGGCGATCCATCTGCGCCGTCACGGCTTCGGCGAACCGCGGGGCGGCCTCGGCGCGCGCGTCGGCCAGCGCGGACGCCGCCTGCGCGAGCGCCTCTTCGGCCAGGTCGAGCTCCCGCTGCGCCGCGCGTTCGCGCTCGGCGGCATCGTCCACGAGCGATACGAGGTCGGCCGCTTCGGCGCGACGCGCCAGCACGTCTTCCATGCGCGGACCGTACGTGCGCAGGAGCCCTTGCAGCGAAGCCATGCGCTCTTGCTGCTGCGCCAGCGTCTCGGGGTCGAACTCCACGCCCTCGCGGTAGTCGCGCGTCTCGCGCGCCATGTCCTCCAACACGTAGCCCGCCTCGCGCAACGCGTCGGCGAACTCGCCCAGCTTGGCATCGTAACGCGCCGCACCGTCGAGCGCCGCCACCGCGCTGCCCAGCGCGTCGATGGCCCCCTGCTCGCCCGCAAGCGCCTCATGCGCCCCGTTCGCAGCGACAGCCAATGCCTCAGCATGCTCCACGCGGGCGAGGTCGTCCAGCAGCTCGTCGTACTCGCCCTCGCGCGGATCCACCGCGTCGATGCGCTGCAGCACGAAGCGCGCCTCGTCGAGCTTGGCCGAGGACGCCTCGCCCGCCTCGCGCACGCGCGTCAGCTCGGCCGCCGCCGCGTTCGCCGTCGCGAACGCCTCCTCGTAGGCGGTGCGCGCCTGTACCACCGCGTCGCCCGCCCAGGCATCGAGCATACGAACATGTTGGGACGTTTTCATGAGCTGCTGGTGCTCGTGCTGACCGCACAAGTCGATGGTGGGAGCAATGGCGCGAGCCAGCTCGCCGACGCTGGCCATGCGGCCGTCGATGGACACGCGCGAACGCCCGTCCGAGGTTACGCGGCGCATGGCGACCAGCTCGACGGGAACGCCGTCGTCCGCCTCCCCGCTTTCAACCGCGTCAGCGGAAGACCGGCCCGCAAGATCGTCGGAAGACGCAAAGCCGGAAAAGACGGCGCCGTAGAACCTCCCCGACACGGAGAGGGCTTCCTCGCCGTCGCGGACGGCGTCTTTGTCGGCGCGCGCACCCATGAGCAGCTTCAACGCCGAGAGCAGCGCCGTCTTGCCCGCGCCCGTCTCGCCCGTGAGCACGGTCAGCCCGCGCGCCGGCACCAGCGTCGCCTCGCGGATCAGCGCCAGGTTCTCAACTTGGATCTCGTCGATCATCGCGCACCTCTTACAGCCTCGTTCGTTCCAGAGCCATCAAGTATAGCAGCGCGAGGGCGCGCCGCCGAAGCGGATTCGCCCAGTCGCTCAAACCGCTTAAACCTAGCGCAGGGTCCACGCCTTTCCGACGCGCGTTACGCGCCGTGGCTCACAGCGCGAACCGCTCCTTCGCGCTCGTCGGCTTGGCCTGGGCGCGATGATGCTCCATGAGGTACGCCACGCAGTCGGTGCGGTTGCAAGCGCGCAAAAGCTCGATCTGCCGATCGAACGAGGCATCGTCGATAAAACCGGCCTTGACCAGAGCTTCCACCATGTTCCGATCTCCCTCGCGCGCGATGCGCTCCTGGGCCTCGCGCCCGTAGCCCCGCAGGTGCGACACCAGAACCGAGCGCATGTCGTCGGCGAGCCGGTAGGGTACGGCCAGCCGGTGCAGCAGCGCGCCCAAACGATCGGGCAGGTTTTTCCCCGACCGCAGAAGCTCGTCGTAGCGCCCGAAGTCGAACGGAACGCCGTCGGAGGCGTCCGTCAGAAAGCAGGTGAGCAGCTGATCGGCCGACACGTGCACGATCGCCCCCACGTGCGACAGGCGGCACACCGCGTACTCGAAGCTGCCCTCCCCGACCGAGCGCACGCTCGCCGGGATAAGCACGGGCCCCTCCAGCTTACGCGACCAGAAGCAGTGCGCGCCGATGGAAACCAGCCCTTCGGGAAGGATCAGGCGCTTCGTGCCGCGGCATGCGTTGTCGCGTTCGATGATGCGCACGGTTTCGGGTACCACCACCGAGGCCGGCGCGAACGGCAGGGCCCTTACGCCGATGCGCACGAGCGGCCGCCCTTCCACCTGTCGCGGAAGCGCCAGCACGTCGCTCGCGCTGGCCGACACGTAACCCACGGTGGAGCCCGCTTCCCCCGAGGCCGCGAACTCCGTGGCCGCCTCGGCAGCCGCCGCAGCGGGCGAAAGCGCGCAGACGTCGGCATCGTCTGCAACCTCGTCTTTGCCGCGCACGGCCACGGCGCGCACCGCAGCCTGCTCGGCGAAGCGCCGCGACACCGATATCGGCTTCGGCGGCCCCGCTACCAGCACCGCGCCCTCCGCGTCGAAGTCGTACCAGCATCCTTCCAACTCGACGGCTGCCGGCCCCGCCAGACGGACGCCGCGCTTGCGAAGCGCGCGGTACGCGGGAGCCTCGACCGGGCAGCGCCAGACCGCGTCGTCCCAGCTGCGAGAGTCAACGCGCGCAAGCGCCGCCGAGCAGTCCACCACCGCAGGGGGCTCGCAACCGTCCGCAAACGCCGACGAAGCCACGCGCTCCACCCCATCGGGCAGGCTCACGCGCTCGCCGTACGGAGAGGCCAAGAACACGAGCTCCCGTCCGCCGTCCGAAAACAGGTTGCCCTCGCGCGCCAGATAGCGCGCGTTTCCGGCATCCACCGAATACTCCCGGCGCGCCAACCGCGGCGAGACTCCCGCCAAATCGCAGCGCTGCTCTCCTAGCTGGCTTACGCCGCGCCCGATATGGATCCGCTGCGCCGACATCGCTGCGAACGCGTTCGCAGCGATATGCTCCACCGTGTCGGGCACCACCAGAAGCAGCACCCCCACGCCCTGCACGAAGCGGCGCGCGAACGCTTCCACGGCCACGCGCACCACGGGGATCCCGTCCACGTACGCGGGCAGCAGAACCGCCAAATCGTCGCTCTGCCCCACCGCCGCAGCGAATCTCCGCAGATCGAACGCGGTCAGGGCATATCCGCCGGGCACCTGCCGCACCCCCACGGCTCCGCGGAGCCCTTCCTCCATACGAGCGCGCGGCGTCTCCTGCGCGTCGGCGGCATCGCGTTCGGCCGCCTGGGCAAGCAGCTCGTCGAACTCGCCCATCCACAGCGCGCCTGCGGAATACAGATCCCCCTCGCGACCCGCACCGCCCGCGACGTCGCCGGCTTCCCCTTCGGCAGCCCAGGCCCGATAAGCCGGAAGCTGCGGAGACCACACTTCGCCCTCCACCGCCCGCGCAGCCTCGACAACCTCCACATCGCGCGCGTCGAGGCGCACCGGATTCTTGATCGCATGATCAAGCAATTCTTCGATCGGCGCATGAGCACCATGATAGACCAGCGTGTTCTCCATCATAGTATTGTGCTACCTCCCAAAAACCTCTCGGCAACGAGCCTGTTTACCCTTGGCTTCCCCCATGCTACACTGCGGGAAGCGACGAAGGCAAGAGCCGCCGCGAAGCAAGCACGCGCTTCGCGCACGCACATTCGTTCAAAGGAGCATCATGGCCGTCGAAGCCGTCGAGCCGCTTGCCCGCCAAGCGCTCGACCTTGCGAAAAACGCGCTGCTCGTGAACCTGCGCTTCATGAACGCTGCGTTCGCGCGCCTGCGCCCTTTCCCCGTGCGCGATGCCACGCTGGCCACTGACGGCCTTCACATCCGCTTCGACCCCGCAACGCTCGCGCGCCTCTACGCCGCGGAACCGGCCGAACTCACTCGCGCCTATCTGCACATCGTGCTGCACAACGTGTTCCTGCACCTCTACCCCGGCCCGCACGTGGACGTTGCGCGCTGGGACGCCGCATGCGACATCGTCGTGGAACGCACCATCTCCGAACTCGACCTGCCCGCCACCCGCACCGCTCGCGCCGAGCGCCAGCGCGCGACCCTCGCGCGCATCGACGCGGCGCTGCCGCTGGCAACCGCAGAAACCGTGTACCGGTACCTGCAGGATGAGGGGCTCGACGATGCCGAGCTGGCCGATCTGCGCGCACCGTTCTACATGGACGACCATGAGCCCTGGTACCGCCTCGCAGCCGCAGAGGAGGCCCGCAAAACGAATTCGGAAGAGGGCGAACGCGATGAGGGGGCGGACGCGCAGGACGGAGCCGCGTCGGCCCAATCCGCCACGAGCGGAACCGACATGGAGATGCCGTCCGATGCCGACCAGGCGAAGCCGAACCACAAGTCGCACCAGGCGGTCAGCCAGGACGACATCGTGCAGAAAGAGGCTCCCGAACAGGTAGGACGCTCCATCGACGACCGCTTCGCCGACACGGTGAACCTAGATCGGTCCAAGGAGCAGTGGAAGAGCGCGGCCTACGAGATGGGCGTGCAGCTTGACGCCTACGCGAAGCTGTGGGGCGTCGAGGGCGCGAACCTTGCCATGAACCTGCGCGCCGTGACGCGCGAGAAGCAGGACTATCGCGAGTTCCTGCGCAAGTTCGCCCGGATGGGCGAGCAGATCCGCGTGAACGACGACGAGTTCGACTACGTTTATTACTGCTACGGGCTCAAGCGCTACGGCAACCTCCCGCTCATCGAGCCGTTGGAATACGTGGAAGAGCGGCGCATCCGCGACTTCGTCATCGCCATCGACACCTCGGCCTCCACCAAGGACGGCCTCGTGCGCCGTTTCATCGAGAAGACGTACGCCATCCTCAGCCAAGAGACCAGCTTCTTCGCCGACATGAACGTGCTCATCGTGCAATGCGACGCCGCCATCACGGACGTCGCGCGCATCTCGAACCTGCGCGATCTGGACGACTACCTGGACGGCCTCGAGATCAAAGGATTGGGCGGCACGGACTTCCGCCCCGTGTTCGCCTACGTGGACGACGCCGTGGAGCGCGGCGACCTCGTGAACCTGGGCGGCCTCATCTACTTCACCGACGGGCAGGGAACCTATCCCGCCCGCAAGCCCGATTACGACACCGCGTTCGTCTTCGTCGACGACGCCTCGGCCGCCGCGAGTCCGAACGTCCCTGCGTGGGCCATGAAAGTGGAGCTCGACGAAACCGTCGTATTGGAAGAAATGTCAGCAATGGAGGAACAGGGTTTCCGTGGCGAGTCGCATAGCCACGAAGCGCCGAGGAGCTTGAGCTAGCGAACAATCCGGTGAATTGTTCGCAAACACATTTCCCGGCCGAGCGGCCGGGTCGTGTGCGAAAGCGACGAGGGGGTGAGCGGCTAGGCGGCCGCCACGGAAAGCCGTCAGGAGGAATCATGGACATCCGTCAGGCAAAGCAGCAGATCAAAAACGCCATGCTGGCGTACTTTTCGAAGGACGAGTTCGGCAACTACCGTCTGCCCACCGAACGGCAGCGCCCCGTGTTCCTGCTGGGCGCGCCCGGCATCGGGAAGACGGCCATCATGGAGCAGATCGCCCAGGACCTCGACGTGGGGTTCGTGTCGTATTCGATGACGCACCACACGCGCCAAAGCGCGCTCGGCTTGCCGTTCATCGCGAAGAAGACGTACGACGGCGTGGAATACGACGTGTCCGAATACACGATGAGCGAGATCATCGCCGCCGTGTACGACGCGATGGAGGCCACCGGCAAGCACGAGGGCATCCTGTTCCTCGACGAGATCAACTGCGTGTCGGAAACGCTGACGCCCGCGATGCTGCAGTTTTTGCAGTACAAGATCTTCGGACGCCACCGCGTGCCTGACGGATGGATCGTGGTTACGGCCGGCAACCCGCCCGAGTACAACCGCACGGCGCACGATTTCGACATCGCCACCTGGGACCGCCTCAAGCGCATCGACGTGGAGCCTGATTTCGCCGCCTGGCGCGACTTCGCCGTGGAGACGGGCGTGCACCCCGCCGTGCTCACGTACCTCGACATCGAGCGCGATCACTTCTACCGCGTGGAGACCACCGTGGACGGCAAGTCGTTCGTCACGGCGCGCGGCTGGGACGACCTCTCCGCCATGATGAAGCTGTACGAGGAGCAGGACATCCCGGTGGACGAGCTGCTGATCGGCCAGTACGTGCAGAACGGTGAGATTGCGAAGCGCTTCAGCGTGTACTACGACCTGTTCACGAAGTACCGCGCCGACTACCAGATCGAACGCATACTGGAAGGCTCCGCGGAACAGAGCGTGGTCGAACGCGCCCGCGAGGCGGCGTTCGACGAACGGGTATCGCTCATGGGACTGATCACGGACGCCTTGGGCGGACGGTTGCGCGACGCCGTGATGGAAGAGCGCGCGGTGGAGTTCGCGCACGGACGGCTGGCGGCGATGCGGGATGCGCTGACCGTCGACGACGCGAACGCGCTGCCCCTCCTGCGCGAAGAAGCCGCCTCGCTCCAAGCACGCTTGGACACCGAGCGCAAAGCGGGCCTGCTGTCGGACGAGAAGTACGTGGCCTACCAGCGCGCGCTTGCGCTGATCGACCGCGCGCTGCGCTGCGACGCTGCGGGCGGCGGGGTGCCGTTCTCGCAGGTGAAAGCTTTGTTCGGGGAAATGGTCGATGCGCTGGACGCGCGCATCGCGGCCGTGTCGAGCGCTTTGGACAACGCCTTCCGCTTCGTGGAGGACGCGTTCCGCAATGGCCAGGAGATGCTGCTGCTGGTCACCGACCTGTCCGTGAACCGCTACGGCATGGCCTTCATCAACGACCACGGCTGCGAGCGCTACTTCGCTCACAACGAAGACCTCCTGTTCTACGAACGCGGCGCCGACCTGGCCGAC
Organism: Eggerthella sp. BIOML-A1; assembly: GCF_009875595.1. Lineage (NCBI taxonomy): Bacteria > Bacillati > Actinomycetota > Coriobacteriia > Eggerthellales > Eggerthellaceae > Eggerthella > Eggerthella sp. BIOML-A1. The sequence goes on from NZ_WWRZ01000007.1 coordinate 98,823, forward strand.
CGCATCAACCGATTGGATCTGACGGAAGACGAGGCTTGATAAACGAACTGATGTTCTGTATAATGAAGCGCATCGTATTCACTGGTTGGGTGCTACCCTAACTTTCCCGCAAAGGACAGCCGCCTTCTCGAAAGGAGGCTGTCCATGGCGCAGATCTACGATCCTTCCCCGGACGAAGCCGTCTATCAATCGGTTCGCACCGCACTCGAAACCGCGCGCACGAAAGCGGCGGCGGCAGTCAACGACGCGATGGTTTCCGCATATTGGGAGATCGGCCGGCAAATCGTCGAAGCGCAGGGCGACCGCGCCGAATACGGCCAGCATCTGATGGAATACCTGTCCGAACGGCTGACAGCCGAATTCGGAAAGGGGTTCACGGAACGAAATCTTCAAGCTATGCGGCAATTCTATCAAGCTTTCCCAATTCCGCACACACTGTGTGCGGAATTGAGTTGGTCTCATTATCGCCTGATCATACGCATAGATGATCCCGTCCGTCGCGACTTCTACGTGCGCTCCGCCGTCGAAGAGCGCTGGACGGTACGACAACTCGACCGGCAGATCCACTCGTTCTACTACGAACGGCTTTTGGCCACTCGCGCAGAAGGAAAAGACGAGGTTCGACAAGAGATCCAGAACCTCGAGCCGCCAACTAAAGCCGACGGCATCCTCAAAGACCCCTACGTGCTCGACTTCCTCGATCTGAACGGCAACTCGAACTACCTGGAAACGGATTTAGAGCAAGCGCTCATGGACAAACTCCAGCAATTTCTATTGGAGTTGGGGAAGGGGTTCTCGTTCGTCGCGCGCCAGCAGCGAGTCAGCGCCGATGGCGACCACTACTACATCGACCTCGTGTTCTATCACTACGTCCTCAAATGCTTCGTCCTGATCGACCTGAAAACCGGGAAGCTCACGCCCCAGGATGTCGGGCAGATGGACTTCTACGTTCGCCTGTTCGACGACCAATGCACCCAGCCTGACGACAATCCAACCATCGGCATCGTCCTCTGCGCGAATCGCAACGAGGCGGTAGCCAAGTATTCCGTCCTCGCCGATAAGAAGGGGATCTTCGCATCGCAGTACGTGCTCTGCCTGCCAACCGAGGAGGAGCTGTCGCAAGCCTTAGAAGCAACCTGCCTGCTCGCAAGCGAAGAAGAATAACCACGCTCCGGCGAAGCATCTTCGCTCGTAAAACACGCGTTGGGAGCCGAGGCGTGTTTTACGAGCGAAGATGCCGCCCCGCCGCCGCGAATGGCGACGGGGCGCACGTTCCTATGCGCAGTACGCCTTGATGGCGTCGCGGAGGAATTCCGCAGCACCGGGGGCGACGGCCTCGTAGTAGGCCTTGAAGCGGTCGTCGGCCACGTACATCTCGGCTAGGCCGAGGTGCGCGGCCTTCGAATACGTTCCGTCTTTCCAGAATTTGCACAGCCATTGGCGGTGCAGGTCGGCCGCGCGGTGCGCGTCCTCGCCCGTCGGGTCGCCCGCGGCCATCGCTGCCACCAGCGCATCCTTGACGCCCTGCTCCAACTCCTGGGTTCGGCGGTACTGCTCGACGCTCATGCCCATGAGCTTCGCGTTGCTCGCATCGGCCGCATCGTCGCCCCAACGCTCGCGCACCTCCTTGCCGTAGCGCTGCTCGTTCTCGTCCACGAGGCCTTGCTTGAACGCCTCGAACTTCTCTTCGTCTTCCATGGTTGCAGAACCTTCCATACAGGCGAGCGTCTTCTCCACGCTCGCGATCAATCCGTCCAATCGCCGCTTGCGCGCATGCAGCTCGCGCAGGTGGCCGGCCAGCGCGTCGCGCGCATCGAACGCGGGGTCGTCCAGCAAACGCCCGATGGCAGCAAGCGGCATGCCGCATTCCCGGTACAGCAGCACCTGATGCAGCCGGTCGACTTCGGCCGCGCCGTAGCGCCGGTACCCGTTGTTGGCGCGCTGCGCGGGCACCAGCCCCAGATCGTCGTAATGATGCAGCGTGCGCACCGTGCATCCCGACAGCTCGGCCAACTCGTGCACCGTGTACCCGACGCCCGTCCGTTCCCGTTCCATGCGCGCCTCCTTTCCTGCGTGCAACCAGCGTACACCCTCACGTTACGTGAGGGTCAACAGACGCGTGCAATTTTTTTCGACCGGATTGAGGTTGCGCGGCGCTCCCCTCGCCAGACGTTATTCGAAAGAAGGGCATGCGCTGATCGAAGTGGACAAACAGTACTAATGTTTCACGTGATACATTCCGATTCGGGCTCGCTTACCGCATGCGGCCCATGCGCAGACGCAGCACGCCCTTGGGACATACGTCGGCACAGGCGGCGCACTGGATGCATTCGGCGTCGGCGACGGCACCGCCGGCCAGGAGGTCTTGCACCGGCAGGCTCATCGGACACGCGCGGTCGCACTTCCCGCAGCCGATGCAGCCATTCGGATCGGCCTCGATGCGCAGTTGCGGAACCCGCAGCGCCGAACCCAGTTTCTCGCCCAATACCATGAACGGCGCCATCCAGCAGATGCAGTGGCACATGGCGCGACGCCCCAAGAGCAGATTGGGAACGAAGAACAGCGCCACGATGCCGAAATAGATAGGCAATCCCAAAGGGCTGTTCATAGACACGCCGCCCGGTATGCCGTACAACGGGTCGACCGTCGTGAAACCACCGGCGATCCATGCGCACGCTACGATGGAGCACACCCACGGCACCCAGATCACATACTTGACGCGCGCCCTCCACCCCAGTTTCGCGGGCTTGCCTACGGCGGTCGCCTCAAGCTCCTGCAGGCCGCCCGCCGGGCACAACCACCCGCACCACGCGCGACGCAGCACGATAGCCGACAAGAACTGCAGGCAGAACACGAGCATGCTGGCAGCCACCGCCCCTTCCAAGGCGCCCTCGATGATCAGCGCCGGCGAGAAGTAGAAGATGATGACCGGGAACAGCAGAAACGACACGAGCAGGGCCAGCCTCCGCGCGTTCTGCCGCTTCCTTCCCCGTTCGCGCCGCGCACGTACCTCGTCGGCCGAGCGCGCTGCCGACCCGCGCACCTCGTCGGCCGACCGCGCGGCTACACGTCCTCGCCCGCCTCGCATCGGACCATTCGGCTCCCCCGCTCGCGTCTCGGCCGAGGCGGCATCATGCAACATACGTTCTGAAACACCCGATGCTTCACGTGAAGCATCGCTCGCACAACTTCTCTCCGACTCCTCCATGGTTTCCCTCATCTCACCAACGTCAGCAGACCCGTGAAGGCCTCGTTCAAGCGTTCGCCCAGTTCCTCGTCGGAAAATTGCGCGCCCGCAACCAGCATGGCCGCCATACCGTGGGTGTACACGATCATGTGCAGGTACAGCGCGCGCGCCGCCGCGGGCGACAGATGCCCCAGCTCCTCGATGCATTGCTGCACGCCGTTGATGGCCACGCTCTCGTACACTTCCGCGAAGCTCGTCGCCTCCATGTGCGGAGATAGGTACAGGAATTGGAACAAATGACGCTCCGTGCGCGCAAGGCGCAGATGCGACAACCCATTCGCCTCGAACGCATTACGGCCGTCGTCCACATGCTCGCGGTTGTACGCCGCGACCCACGCGCGCGCATGGTCGTACAGTGCGTGCACGAGTCCTCGCATGTCGCCGAACAAGCTGTAGATCGGCTGCACCGAGCAGCCCGCCCGCTCGGCCACCGTCCGTGCGCTCAGCGCCGTTTCTCCCCTCTCTCGCAGCAAGCCCAGTGCAGCATCGAGCACCGTCTCGCGCCCCACTTTCTGCTCCGGCATCCTCACCCTCCCGTATATTACAACCGTTATATAACGTTTGTAATATACGGTATGTCAACAGCACCGTCAAGAGATGCGACGAATCCCGGCAACACCTTCCTTTCATCTTCGTGACGGCGCATCGTCGGGCAAAGCACGGCTCGCCATCGAAACCCCCCTGCGAAATTCCACACGCACGAGGGGTCCTACAATCGGCGCTGAAATCGTTCGCATACGAAAGGAGTTCCATCCATGAAGAACGTTGAGGAGCGACGCAACCGCACTATCGCTCGCGAGGCAAACCACCATGCAACCATGCGCGCGCCGCATATCGACAAGACGGCCATCAGTCCGTACGACGACTACTGCGACGGATACGGCATGCCCGGCGCCTACGGCAACGGCTACGTGTCCGTGCTGAAGGTTTCGGCAGGCACGGTGGAGAAGACCAACGACGAGCTGGTCGACCGCATCGTCACGTACGACAAGGCCGAGGCCGCCGATGCGTACGTCGGCCAGATCAACATGCTGACCGCCTCGTCGTTCTGCGGCATGGCCGGCCAGGTGTGGGGCTACGACCTCGCCCGCCACGACTCGGTCGACAACGGCAAGAGCAAGCCGCTGTTCACCGAGAAGCAGTGGAACGGCCGCGAGCTGGAAGTGTACGACGCCGCCCCGCTGCTGAGCGCAGGCGTGGAGCTGTTCGGCACCGAGCAGAACCGCCGCTACCATCCCATTCCGGGCGCGCACACCATCTGCGCGAACAAGGGCGTCGTCGCCTACCGCCCGAAGACCGACCGCCCGCTCAAGGAGGGCGAAGGCTACGGCGTGTGGTCCTTCATCGCCATCTCCCTTTCCGCCGATCGCGACTTCGCGGCCGACCTGTTCATCGAGGATGCCGGCGTGTGGACCGAGAACGACAACGAAGAGGACATGATCGCGTTCCTCGAGCAGCATCGCAAAGCTATCGTCTGGTCCGTCGTCGAGTGCGGCCGCGACCAGAACGTGCTGTTCGACCGCACCTACGTGGGCTTCGCTCACCGCATGATGAAGCCGGGCGAGATCGGCAACGCCATCACGGTGGGTCCCTACGTCACGCTGGCCCGCAACGCCGTGCCCGCTACCGGATTCGCCTCGCTCAACGACCTGCACCTGTCCGACTGGCTCAAGCAAATGGACTTCGAGCCGCTCACGGACATCGCGTAACCGACGGTATCCCCCTGATCGAGCCGTCCAGGCAACCCCCGGGCGGCTCGATCACGTTTAGACAAGGACTGGAAACATGGCAGACAAAACCGCTTCCGGTTCCGGCGGATCATCAGCCCAGGACAGCTCGAAAAAAGTTGGCCTGATCGGCCTGGTAGGCATCGTCATCAGCGCCATGATCGGCGGAGGCATCTACAACCTCCCCCAGAACATGGCCGCAGACGCCTCCGCAGGAGCCATCATCATCGCCTGGGTCGTCACCGGCATCGGCATCTGGTTCATCGCGAACACGTTCCGCATCCTGTCGGCCGCGCGACCCGAGCTCACGAACGGCCTGTACACGTACGCCGAGAAAGGCTTCGGCAAGCTGATCGGTTTCTTCGTGGCGTACGGCTACTGGATTTGCAACTGCTTCGCGCTTGTTGCCTACTCAGTGCTCGTCATGGCCACGCTGAACTACTTCGTGCCCGACTTCACGGGCGGCAATAACATTCCGTCCATCATCGGCGGCTCCATCATCACGTGGATCATGTACCTGCTGGCCCTGCGCGGCGCGAAGTCCACGAGCTTCCTGAACATCATCGGCACCATCGGCAAGCTGCTGCCCGTGATCATCTTCATCCTGGCCGTTGCCACCGTGTTCAAGTTCTCGGTGTTCATGGAAGGCTTCTGGGGCATGAAAGACGGCGTGGCATTGACCTTGGACTTCAGCAACGTCATGCCTCAGGTTTCGTCCACGATGCTGGTCACGCTGTGGCTGTTCCTGGGCATCGAGGGCGCCGTGGTCGTATCGGGCAAGGCGAAATCGCAGGCTGCAGTGCGCAAAGCAACCACCATCGGCTTCCTCGTCACGCTGGCGCTCTACATCGTCGTGTCGCTTCTGCCCCTCGGCGTGTACTCGCAAGCGGAAGTCGGCAGCATGGCCGACCCGTCTATGGCGGCCATCATGCTGAAGTCGTTCGGAAAATGGGGCGAGATCATGGTGAACGCCGGCGTGATCGTCTCGGTGCTGAGCTCCTGGCTCGTCTGGATGCTCATGCTGGGCGAGATGCCGCTGGCCGCCTCCAAAAGCGGCATCTTCCCCAAAATGTTCGTGAAGGAGAACAAGAACGGCTCGCCGTCCACATCCCTTCTGTGGACCACTATCGTCGTGCAGGTGGTGCTCATCATCTCGTTCTTCATAGGCAACAACGCCTGGACCACGATGATCAGCATCACCAGCGTCATGGCGCTTCCGTGCTACTTCTTCTGCACGATGTTCCTGTTCAAGATCGCCGTCAAGAAGGAGTACCCGTCCGGCATCTTCGCCAGCCGCGGCATGGCCGTGTTCACGGGCGCGGCCGGTTCGCTGTACGGACTGTGGCTTATCTACGCGGCCGGCCTGAACTACCTCATGGTGGCCTGCATCGTGTACGCCATCGGCCTGCCGCTGTACATCGTGGGCGTGCGCCAGCACGACCGACAGGCGAAGCTGTTCGAGAAGCGGTCGGACAAGGTCATCCTGGCCGTGGTGCTGGCGCTCGGCATCGCCGGCCTTATCTACTCGGTCATCACGTTCGGAAACATACATATCTAGAGCGCGCACGATTGCGATCGTCGCGAAGCCCGAGGCCGCTTTCGGCCCCGGGCTTTTTTGGTCGTCTTGCACATCAGACCCGATTCGTCGAAAACGCTGCGGCTTTACCTTCCCTTTACACGGGCTTTACCGAATCTTAAGCGGTCTGAATATCCTCCATCGATCGGTGTACGACCCGAGGATTCCCCTGCGAATACGCCATGCTGTTCACATTGGAAACCGAAAGGGAGTCATCCGTGAAGGGCTTTACCGAACTCATCGTCAACTCCGTCCGCGGGTTCTGCATGGCCCTGGCCGACAGCGTGCCCGGGGTGTCGGGCGGTACCGTCGCCTTCCTGCTGGGCTTTTACGACCGGTTCATCGGCTCGCTGGACGACCTGTTCCACGGCGCGAGGGCTGCGCGCTTCGCAGCCGTGCGCTTCCTGCTGAAGCTGGGCGCAGGTTGGGCGATCGGGTTCGGGCTGTCGGCGCTCGTGCTGACCAGTTTCTTCGATACGCACATCTACGAGGTCAGCTCGCTGTTCATGGGATTCATCGTGTTCGCCATCCCCATCGTCGTGCGCGAGGAGCTGGACGCATTGCGTAAACGGCTGCCGTACCTCGCGTTCGCCGTCGTGGGCGTCGCATTCGTCGTGGCAGTGACGCTGCTGAGCCCCGTGAGCGGAGAGGGCATCGACGTTGCGGCGAAGAGCCTCGACCTCGGCCTGGTGGCGTACGTGTTCCTGGCGGCGATGGCGGCCATCTCCGCAATGGTGCTGCCGGGCATATCGGGCTCCACGCTGCTGCTGATCTTCGGGCTGTACGTGCCCATCATGGGTGCGGTGCGCGCGACGATGGGGCTCGATCTGTCCTACCTGCCTATCCTGATGGTGTTCGCGGCGGGCATCGCATGCGGCATGCTTCTGTTCGTCCGACTCATCAGAATGTGCCTCGAGCGCTTCCGCTCGCAGACCATCTACGCCATCATCGGCATGATGCTGGGGTCGCTGTTCTCCATCACGCAAGGGCCGCTCACGCTGAGCGAGCCGCAGCCGGCCATGAGCCTCGACACGTTCAGCATCGCGTTCTTCCTCATCGGCGGCGCCGTGGTCGGCGGGCTCCAGCTGCTCAGGTCGCGCTTGGAGGAACCCGCCGAGGGCTAACGCGCTACGACGCCCGCATCGGACAGCCGCAACGCGGCATGGAAGTCGATGCCGGGAAGGCTCGCCGGCTTCGCCATGCTAGCTCGCCGCTTGGACAGCTTCGCGCAAACGCGCGAGATCATCGTCATCGGGATGGCTCGCCGCTTCGTCGAAGTTCTCGATGAGCTGATGCATGCGCGCAGCCTGCTCGGGCTTGGCCTCGGCGGTTTGCGCGTAGCGGGCGCGAACGCTGGCGGGCATGCGGCCCTGGCACATGAACGTGCCCGCGATCCGCGCCGATTCGGGCAGATGCACCGCCACGCGCGCCATGACGCCCGCGAAGTACGTCTCGTCGGCTCCGAACCCGGCCGTCCCGAACAGGAACACGTCCTTGTCCGCGAGCGAGGCCAGAACCTCGGCCAACTCGTCGCCGCAATCGCCACGGTTCGTCCAGAACCCTGCGTACACGCGGTCGGCCTGCGCGACGGCGGCGCGATCCACCTCGTCCACCCGACCGAACGCAAGGCGCCCTTCGCTCGGCAGCGCGGCGGCCACCGCCCGCGCCAATGCCTCGGTATTCCCGGTGCGGCTGTCGTACACGATCGCGTAGCTCATAAGCGTTCCTTCCCTACATGCCTCGGCGCGGGCGCCGCATTCGAATCAGCTTGTTATACGCCCGTCCGACCCCGCTGTAAACCCCGTTATACTGAAACGAGAGAATCCAACGGGCGCAAGCGCCCTGCAAGCGAGGAGGCTTCTATGCGAGCGGTGGTTCAGCGCGTGTCGAACGCGCGGGTAGATATCGACGGCGCGACGGCGGGCAGCATCGGGCGCGGGCTGCTCATCCTGCTAGGCGTGGGTCACGACGACAGCGAGGAGCAGGCCGAACGCCTCTGGAGCAAGATCGCGCGCCTGCGCATCTTCGAGGACGCCGAGGGCAAGACGAACCTGTCGCTAGCCGACGTGGGCGGCGAAGTGCTGGTCGTGTCGCAGTTCACCCTGTTCGCGAACTGCAGACGAGGCAACCGCCCCTCGTTCACCGAGGCGGGCGCGCCCGACGAGGCGAACCGGCTGTACGAATGGTTCGTCGAACGCGCGCGCCGCGACGTGCCTCGCGTGGAAACGGGGCGCTTCGGCGCTTACATGGACGTGAGCCTGACCAACGACGGTCCGTTCACGCTGTGGCTCGACACCGACGCGCTCTAGCGCGACGATGCGACGATGCTCCGGCGCGCTGTCGCGCTAGAGCAGCGCCCGCTCCCACTCGACCTCTTTGAAGCCGACCAGCACGAAGTCGTCGCCCACCACCAGCGGGCGCTTCACCATCATGCCGTTCTCGGCCAACAGCGCGTAGGCGTCCGCGTCGCTCATGCCGGCATCCAGCAGGGCCTTTACGTTGCGCTCGCGGTACAGCATGCCGCCGGTGTTGAAGAAACGGCGCAGCGGCAGTCCGCTTTTCGCATGCCAAGCGGCCAGCTCGTCGGACGTCGGGTTGTCCTCCACGATGTGGCGGTCAGCGTACGCCACGCCGTGCGCGTCGAGCCACGCCTTAGCCTTCTTGCAAGTGGAGCACTTCGGATATTCGATGAACAGCACGTCCGCCATGGGTTTCTCCTTCGCGTTGCAGCCTTCGTATCCCGCTCATCATACCAGAGCGGCCTCAAGCAGCCGCAAAGCGAAGCGAACGGGCGCCGCATGCCTCGGCGGCGGAATGTCTCAAGTGAAACATTCGCTCGCTTCGATCCTGCCGGAAACGGCGAAGGACGTCCGAGGCGAAGCAGACGCGCACGTCGATCAAACGTACAAATGTTTCACGTGAAACATCGTAACCGCCTTCGGTTGCAAAAGGGTCATCGTTCGCGCAGGCTCGGCTTGGTATACTGAAGGCATACAGACGGAAAGGCGGCTCATGATCTTCTACTTCACCGGCACCGGCAATTCGCTCGCGGCGGCGCAGACCATCGCGCGCGCAACGGACGACCTGCTCGTCGACATCGGCGCGGCCTACAAGTACAAGGACTTCGACTTCACGCTCGCGCAAGGCGAGCAGCTGGGCTTCGTCTTCCCCGTCTACAACTACACCACGCCGCCCATCATCGATGCGTTCCTCAAGCGAGCCCGCTTCCGCACGGGCAACAAGGAAACCTTCACGCCCGACTATTGCTTCGCCGTGATCAGCTGCGGCGCGTTCGTGGGCAGCACGGCGCGCGTCTTCGGCAAGCGCCTGTTGGACGCGCAGGGCATCAACCTCGACGCCTCGTTCAGCGTGAAATCGGTGGGCAACTGCACATACCTGTACGCGCCCGCCCAAGGCGAGAAGCGCAAGCGCCTGCTTGCCGGCGCGGAACTTGCCGCGCGCGAGACGGCAAATCGCATCGCAGCCCGCGAGCACGTGCGCGCCGAGCACCGCAATCCCCTAGGCATCGTGCTGTCCAAGTTCACCGAAAAGGACGAGAAGCCGCGATCCACCTCGGAGTTCTTCGCGCTGCCCACCTGCATCAGCTGCGGCCAGTGCGCCGACCTCTGCCCCACCAACACCATCACGATCATCGAAGGCGCGCCCCGCTGGGCCGAGCTGGGCTGCACGCAGTGCCTCGCCTGCCTGCACCGCTGCCCCGTGAACGCCATCCAGTACGGTGCGAAGACCGAGCGTCGCGGCCGCTACGTCAACCCCGTCCTCGCGAAAGCTCCCAAGCGCGCATAACGCTCCTCCCTAGCCTCGTTCAAGCAATTCCTTGAACGACCGCTCTCCCCAGCCGTCGGGCGCCTCAAGCGTCGTCGAACGGATAAGCTCCCGCAGTTCCGCCTTTCGCTCAGGCGTCAATGCACGATGCCCGCTCCTTAGGTCTTCAAGCGAGGGGAAAGCTTTCGGAAGCTCTTCGTTGTCGATGACGGCAACCATGACACGCTCCTTTCGCTTCATCGAGCATAGATGCGCAATACCGTATTACGTCAATGACGGCAGTTGATCGCATGCGCTGTCTTGACGCTTCCGTATCTATTGTTTATAGTGTGCATATCGGGTATATACACTCTACACGTTACGGAGTGGACGATGCCCGGCCGGAGGGGACGAGGAACGTGCTTGGCCTCTCCCGGCGCGAAGCGGGACGCCGCGACGCGCCACCCGAGCGCAGGGGGACGCCCCGGCGCTCGCGCACGAAACCACGAAAGGGAGCCTGAGTTGGACATCATCATCTCGAATGCGAGCGACAAGCCCATCTACGACCAGATCGTCTCGCAGATGAAGGCCCTCATCCTGACGGGTGAGCTGGGCGAAGGGCAGCAGCTGCCCTCCATCCGAGCACTGGCCGGCGACCTGCGCATCAGCGTCATCACGACCAAGCGCGCGTACGCCGAGCTGGAGCTCCAAGGCTTCATCGAGACGGTGCCCGGCAAGGGCAGCTTCGTGGCCGGCGGCAACCTCGAGCTTCTTCGCGAGGAGCGCCTTCGGCACATCGAGGAGCTGCTCGTCCAGGCCGTCGACGAAGCGCGCGGCGCGAACGTCGGCATCCCGGAGCTCCATGACATGCTCGACCTCATCGCAGAAAGTGACGACTGATGAACGACCTCCTCCGCATACGCAGCTTGTCGAAGCACTATGACGGCTTCGACCTCCGAAACGTCGACCTCACCGTGCCCGCCGGAAGCGTCGTCGGCTTCATCGGCTCGAACGGCGCCGGCAAGACGACCACCATCAAGGCCATCCTCGGCCTCATATACCCCGATGCCGGCTCCATCGAGCTGCTCGGCCAAAACGTCGGCGAACATGCCGGCAGCAAGGCGATCAAGGACGCCAAGCAACGCACGGGCGTGGTGTTCGACACCTGCTCGTTCCCCGAGGAGATGACCGTCGCCTCGGTGGGCAAGCTCATGTCGTACAGCTACGACTCCTGGAGCCCTGCCGACTTCGAGCAGCGCCTGGCACAGTTCCAGCTGCCTAAGAGCAAGACGGTGAAGGACCTCTCCCGCGGCATGAGCATGAAGCTGTCGCTGGCTTGCGCGCTGGCACACGACCCCGACCTGCTGATCCTCGACGAGGCCACCGCCGGGCTCGACCCGCTCGCCCGCGAGGAAGCGCTCAACATCCTGCGCGGCTACATGCGCGATGAGCGCCACGGCATCCTCATGTCCAGCCACATCACGAGCGACCTCGAGAAGATCGCCGATTACATTGTGTGCATCGACGCCGGTCGCATCGTGTTCGCCGTCGAGAAGGACACGATCACCGATCTGGCCGGCATCGCGCACTGCCGCGCGACCGACTACGAGCGCATCGCCGAGAGCGGCTTCTTCGCCCCCGGCGAGCTGCGCAGCATGCGCCACCCCTACGGCATCGACGTACTGGCTCCCGACCGTTTCGCGTTCGCCGAGAACTTCAAGAACATCGCCGTCGACAAGGCCGATATCGATGTCTACATGGGCATGATGCTGAAAGGAGAGGTCCGATGAAAGCCATGATCATGTCCGATCTTCTGATCGCGAAGAAATACCTGCTGCAACAGCTGGGCGTCTCCATCGCCGTGGGCATCTTCATAACCGTCATGATAGGCAACCTCTACGTCGCCGCTCCCATGGTGGGCGTGATGATCCCCTTCTCGCTGACCATCACCATCCTCGCACTTGACGAACGCGCCAACTGGCAGCAGTTCCGTCTGGCTTTGCCCATGTCGCGATCGAACGTGATCGCAGGCCGCTACGTCAGCTTCGCGCTGTTGGCGCTGCTGGGCATCGCGGCAGGCCTGCTGGTGACGCTCGTGATGGTCGCCGTCGCGCAGATCGCCCCCGGCGTTCCCCAGCTAGCCGACCTCATGGGGAACTTCTCGTGGCAGACCATGCTCTTCGCGTCCGTCGCCGGATTGGCCATCATCTTGGTCATGCTGTCCGTCACGATGCCCTTGTTCTCGCGGTTCGGCATGACGAAGGGCGTCCGCTACCTGCCGCTGCTCATCATAATCGGCGTGTTCTTCGCGTTCCAGCTCGACGGCAACGGGCCGCCGCCCGAGTTCGTCGCGAACGTGCTGAACCTGTTGGAGTCGCCCGCGGGCACCATCGCCATCGCTGCCGGAGTTCTTGCGATCACGGCCGCCGTCTACGCGATCTCAGCCGTAATCTCCACCAAGCTGTACCAGAAGCGCGAGCTCTAGCGGACGGAAAAGGAGCGCCCCATGAAGACCATGATGCTTGCCGATTTCCTCGCTTTGGCGAAATCGCTGCCGAAGAACGTGGCGCTGTGGGCGCTCCTTGCAACGGGCATATGCCTGGCAGCGGGGAACGCGACTCCCATCATCCTGCTCACCGGCTTCCCCATGTCCCACATGGTGCTCATGCCCATGCTGCTGCGCGACCAGCGGCGCGATTGGGTCGCCTTTCGCCAGGCTTTGCCGCTTTCGCGAGCAAACGTAGTGGCGGGACGCTACGCAAGCATCGCCGTCGTCGTCGCCGGATGCGTCGCTCTCGGCGTCGCAGCGTATACGACCGCTTGCATCGTCAACGCCGTTGTGCCGGGGCTTCCGCTTGTCCGCCATTTCGCCGTAGGCTTCGACGCTGCGGGCGTCGTATCGTTCGCGGCCGGCACGTTCGCCCTCACCATCGCCATGTTCAGCGTGCTGCTGCCGTTCATGTTCGCCGACAGCCACCGCAAGCTCGCCAGCTACATCCCCTTCGCCTTCATGCTCGCCCTCATGGGCTGGATCTACATATTCCGCTCCATGAACTTCGACGCGTTTCTTCCCCTCGTGGGCCGGATCGTCGTCGCCGCGCAGTCGCTGGGCGGCGCGCTCGTCGTGGGAGGATGCGTCACGGCGGCGGCGCTCGCCTTGTACGTCGTATCGGAGCGCGCGGCGGTTCGCGGGTACGCGACGCGCGACCTCTAGCCCATCTGAACCAGATCGGCCAGCGTCACGTTGTCCACGTAATCCTCGATGGCCTGGTCGAGCCCACGCCAGAAATTGATGGCCACGCACTGATCGCGGCGCGGACACGCCTCCGCGCCGTCTTCGAGGCATGACACCGGCGCGCAGCTGCCCTCGGTGGCGCGCAAGACGTCTCCCGCAGTGATCTGATCAGCCGGACGCGCCAACAGATACCCGCCGCTCACGCCGCGCACGCTTTTGAGAACGCCCGCCTTCACCAGCGCCCCGCCCAGCTGTTCGAGGTATTTGACGGACAGATCCTCCCGCTCGGCCGCTTGCCGCATGGTGACCAGCGCGCCGGCTTCCCCTTGTCGTGCGATGTCGATCATGAGCCGCAACGCATAGCGTCCCCGTGTCGATATCATCATGTTCGTCGCACCGTCCTTCGATGGTGTTACCGGCCTTGCCGCACGCGACGGCCGCACCCTTCTCGTTCGTGTCGTTTTCAAAAGTATAGCCCATCGTTTACCTGATAGAACACGCCTTTCTTGCAGGAATGTAAGGATGGGGCAAGCGGTCGGTAAGGCGGCGTTAAGAACCGCTTGGTATAACGTAGTGGGGAGTTTTCCTCTACAGAAAGGTGGAAACCATGAAAGGAACGGCGCATCGTGCATCGACGGCGCATCCAGCCATCACGTTCATCGGGCGCCTCGCCCTGGCGGCGCTCATCCTCGTCGTGCTCGTGGAAGTGTACTTTCTTGCACGCGGGTTCAACCTGTACCGCGAAGCGATCGAGGAAGCCGGCCTCGACGAGATGGCCGCATCCATCCAGAGCAGCGAGTCGTTCACGCCCATCGACGAGCTGCCGGACCTGTACCTGCAGGCCGTCGTGGCCGTGGAGGATCATCGGTTCTACGCCCATCCCGGCTTCGATGCCATCGCCACGGCGCGCGCCCTCGTGAACGACCTCAAAGCGGGCGCCATCGTGGAAGGCGGCAGCACCATCACCCAGCAGCTGGCGAAGAACCAGTACTTCACCCAAGAGCAGACCGTCGAGCGCAAGATAGCCGAAGTGTTCATGGCGCTGACGATGGAGCAGCACTTCTCGAAGCGCACTATCCTGGAGCTATACGTGAACTCCATCTACTTCGGCGACGGCTACGAGGGCATCGGCAGTGCGAGCTGGGGTTATTTCGGCAAAGCCCCCAGCGCGCTCGATGCCGACGAATGCACGCTGCTGGCCGGCATCCCGAACGCGCCGAGCGTGTACGCGCTGTCTCAGAACCCTGGCCTCGCGCGCGAGCGCCAGCAGGAAGTGTTGCGGAAGCTCGTATCCTACGACTACCTCGGGCAGGACGCAGCACAGCACATTCTGGGAAACCTGCGCGCGCTGGCCGCATGACGCGCCGTCCCATCGATCCGCTCGCGCCGAACACCGCGTCAGAGCGGTGCACGCCTTGCATGCAGGTTCTGTAGTCGTCGTAGCGCCGACGGGTTCGCGCGCACGGACGACGGGGGCTTTGGTAGGATAAACCGCATGAAACGATTCAAAACCACCGTTGCAGCCGCCCTGACCGCCGTCGCCCTGCTGGGATCGCTCGGCTTCACGGCGGCATGCGGCCCCGAAGATGCAGCGGAGCCCGCGGCGCAGGCATACGTGAGCCCCTACGATTGGAGCGGACTCGAACGTTCGGGCGACCGCCTGGCTTTCCGCGAGAACGGCGAGGTGCGCTCCCAGTTAGGCGTGGACGTGTCCGACCATCAAGGCGCCATCGACTGGAGCGCTGTGGCGAGCGACGGCGTGGACTTCGCCTTCGTGCGCGTGGGCAACCGCGGCTACACCGAGGGCGCGCTGTACGCCGATACCCGATACGCCGAGAATATCGACAATGCGACGAGCGCGGGCCTCGATGTGGGCGCGTACTTCTTCTCGCAAGCCGTCAGCGTCGAAGAGGCGCGCGAAGAAGCCGAGTTCGTGCTGCGGCTGCTGGCCGGCCGTTACCTGGCGCTGCCCGTGGCGTACGACCACGAGCCCGTCGCCGACGGCGCGGGTCGTGCGAACAACATGGACCGCGAAACGCTCACCGCGTGCGCGCGGGCGTTCTGCGAACGCCTCGAGCAGGGCGGCTACGAGACGATGATCTACGGCAACAGCGGCGATATGGCGCGCTACGACCGCGCAGATCTGGGCGGGCGTCCCGTCTGGTTCGCCGAGTACGACGCTGCCGAGCCGCACGCGCAGTTCGACTTCGCCATCTGGCAGTACACCAACGGCGGTTCCGTGGCCGGCATCGGCACCGCCGTCGACCTCAACCTTCTGCTGCCGCCCGCGAAGTAAAACCCGCCCTTGGCACGTTCATCGGTTCGTGATACACTGGCCGTCACTTTTCGCTCGAAATCATGAGGAGCATGCTCGATGGCTGGTCGCCTTTTCCGCTAAATCGCTCAGTCGATTTGCGATTCATCCCCGCGCCGCGCGTTCGCGCAACGCATAGTTGCCGCTTCGGCGGCCTTCTTCCATCTAGAATTGGTAGCGCAACCGCGTTCGCTACCTCACACTGACGTTCATCCGACCATCTCGTTCTATAGGAGCTATCCATGACTGCATCGACCGCGCCCCTGAGCGCAGCCGGTCGCGAGCTGCCGAAGCGCTGGCTTGCGATCATCGCCACCATCTGGGGCGGACAAGCCGCTTCCATGATCACCAGCTACGCCGCGGGATACGCCGTGGTGTGGTACATCACCGAGACTACGGGCAGCGCCATCATGCTGGCCGCGGCCGCCATCTGCGCGTATCTGCCGCAAGGACTGCTGTCGCCCTTCGGCGGCGTCATCGCCGACAAGCACAACCGCAAGACGGTCATGATCGTGGCCGACCTCTCGGTGGGCATCGTGTCGCTGGGGCTGGGCATCGTCATCCTGTTCGGGCAGGTATCGTTTCCGCTGCTCATGATCCTCGTCATCGTGCGCAGCATCGGACAGGCCTTCCACGGCCCCGCCATGATGGCCGCCATGCCGCTGCTCGTGCCCGAGAAGCACCTGCTGCGCATCAACACGCTCGACCAGCTGCTCATGTCCGTCGCGTCCATCGGCGCCCCCGCGTTCGGCATCTTCCTGTACACCACCATCGGGTTCCACTCCGTGATGTTCCTCGACTTCGCCGGAGCACTCGTGGCCGTGGCGGGGCTTGCGCTGGCGAAGATCCCCACCGTCGCCGATGAGACCGCCGAGAACCAGCACGTGCTGGCGAACCTTCGCGACGGCTGGAAAGCGCTGTCGGCAACCCGCGGGCTCGTCATCCTCATCGCCGGCATCACCATCGGCATGATGGCGTTCGCCCCGCTGGGCGCCATCTTCCCGCTTATGACGTACGACCACTTCGGCGGTGACGGCTACATGGCGTCCGTCGTGGAAGCCGCGTTCGGCGTAGGGATGATCGCGGGGTCCATCGTGCTCATGGCCTGGGGCGGCGGCAAGCGCCTGGCCGGACTCATCGCGGTGGCCTCCCTCATCGTGGGTGTCACCACCACGGCGTGCGGATTCCTCGCCCCCACCATGTTCTGGGCGTTCGTAGCGTTGTGCGCCGTCATGGCACTGGCATGCTCCTGGTTCAACGGACCGCTGATCACGCTCATCCAGCGCAACGTGCCCGAGGAGAAGACGGGCCGCGCGCTGGGCCTGGCCATGGCCGCCATGGGACTGGCCTCCCCCGTGGGCATCGCCATCGGCGGCGTGGCCGCCGAAGCTATGGGCGTAGCAGCGTTTTTCGTGGCGGACGGCCTCGTATGCATTGCGCTGGGACTGACCGTGTACCTGTTCAAGAGCGTGCGCGCCCTCGATCATGACGAGCCGCACGTCCTGCGCGACAGCGCGGCCGAGGCGAACGCGGAGATCGGAGCAGTCTCGGAAGAGGGCTAGCGGCTCTCTTTTGCTCGAGACATCGAAACGGGGGCTGTCCGACACTGTCGAGCAGCCCCCGTTTTCGCCGAGTTAGGGAGGGTTGGCGTTTGGTGCAGCTTTACGGCTTCATGCCGGAGCCGCCCTGCACCATGATGGTGTCGCCCGTTACGAACGAGGCATCGGGACTGGCCAGGAACACGCACACGCGTCCTACGTCCTTCTCCGCGTCGCCGAAGCGTCCGAGCGGGATCGCCTTCACGTTCTTCTCGTACATCTCGGGCTCGCGCTCGCGCCATTCCTCGAGCGCCTTCGTCATGACGATGGGGCATACGATGTTCACGTTGATGTTGTCGGGACCCCACTCCGATGCGGCCACGCGGCTCATGCCCCGGATGCCCTCTTTCGCCGCAGCGTAGGAGCTCTGTCCTGGATTGCCGCCGATGCCCGCGCCGGAAGCGAAGTTGATGACGGATCCCGCCGTCTCCTTCAGGTAAGGGTAGGCATGCTTCATGTAGAAGAACGTCGCGTACAGGCCGGATCGAACCGCCAGGTCGAAGTCCTCCTCCGAATGCTGGACCAGCGTCAATCCCGACGCCGATGCCTGCGCGTTGTTGATCAGGACGTCGATGCGCCCGCCGAAGTGCTCGGCGCCCGCTTCGACCGCCGCCCGCACCTCCTCTTCCACCGATCCGTTCGCGAGAATCGTGAACACTTCGGAGCCGAAATCGCGCTCAAGCTCCTCCTTTGCCGCTTCCAGACCGCCGGGGAACAGGTCGGTGAGGATGAACTTCGCACCCTCGGTGGCGAATGCGCGCTCGATACCCCGAGCGATACCGCCGCCACCGCCGGTGATCAGCACCACCTTGTCCTTCAAGCCCATGTCCATGCTTTCTCCTTCGATTCGCCTGCACAGCCTGCCCCGTATGGTACCGTGGCGCGCATGCGGGCATGCTATCGCGCCCTGAGAACTCAAAGACGTGTTCGGCCAGCGGCTTTTCCACCCGAAGCGATCGCGTCGAGCGGCGCGCTTCACGCGACGAGCGGCCTCTCGGGCAACCTCACGACCTTCGGGCGCTGCCGTATGCGGCGTTCTTTCGATTGCCGTACGCGCTGCCTTTGCGGGCGTTCTTCTTGAGATCCTTCAACACGTCGTCCTCGCTGCCGCCCTCCACCTGGACGCGCAGCTTGACCACCTGGTCGCGCAGGCGGGCGGCTTCCTCGAAGTCCATGCTTTGGGATGCCGAGGCCATGTCGTCCTCCATCGACTGGATGATGCGCAGCACCTCTTCGCGCGACAGCTCGGCAAGCTCCTTGTTCACCTGCTCGGCCGTGGTGCCGCCCATCTCGTCGGTGACGTAGCTCATGATGTCGTTGATGGCCTTGCGGATGGTCTGCGGCTCGATGCCGTGCTCCTCGTTATACTTCATCTGGATGGCGCGGCGGCGCTTCGTCTCGTCGATGGCCAGCGCCATGGAATCCGTCATCTTGTCGGCATACATGATCACTTGACCCGAAACGTTTCGCGCCGCACGCCCGATGGTCTGGATGAGCGAGCGGTGGTTGCGCAGGAAACCTTCCTTGTCGGCATCCAAGATGGCGACGAGCGATACCTCCGGCAGGTCCAGGCCCTCGCGCAAAAGGTTGATGCCCACCAGCACGTCGAACTCGCCGCGGCGCAAATCGCGCAGGATCTCGACGCGCTCGAGCGTGGCGATGTCGGAGTGCATGTAGCGAGCCTTCACTCCCTGGTCCAGCAGGTGATCCGTCAAGTCCTCGGCCATCTTCTTCGTCAGCGTGGTGATGAGCACGCGCTCATCGCGCGCAGCTCGCTCCTTCGACTCGTCGATGATGTCGTCGATCTGCGATGCCGAGCCGCGCACGATGATCTCGGGATCCAGCAGGCCGGTGGGGCGGATGATCTGCTCCACCTGCTGCTGCGACACCTTCTGCTCGTAGTCGCCCGGCGTGGCCGACACGTACACGAACTGCGGGATGCGATCCTCGAACTCGTCGAAGCGCAGCGGACGGTTGTCCAGGCAGCTGGGCAGACGGAAGCCGTGCTCGGCCAATGTGATCTTGCGCGAGCGGTCGCCCTCGTGCATGCCGCGGATCTGCGGAACCGTCACGTGGCTCTCGTCGATGATGCAGAAGAAGTCTTTCGGGAAATAGTCGATCAGCGTGTAGGGCGGCTCTCCCGGCTCGCGTCCGTCCATGTGGCGCGAGTAATTCTCGATGCCCGAGCAGAAGTTCATCGTCTCCAGCATCTCGAGGTCGTAGTTCACGCGCATCTCGAGGCGCTGCGCCTCCAGCAGCTTGCCTTCCTCCTTGAACTGCTGCAAGCGCTCGCGCAGTTCGTCGCGGATGGTGCCCAGCGCGCGATCCATCTTCGGACGCGCGGTCACGTAGTGGGAGGCCGGCCAGATAGGCAGAGCCTCGAACTCGCTCAGCACTTCGCCCGTCACGTTGTCGATCTCGGTGATGGACTCGATCTCGTCGCCCCAGAACTCGATGCGGATCGGATGGTCGGCGTAAGGCGGGAACACATCGAGCGCATCGCCGCGCACGCGGAACGTGCCGCGCTTCTGCTCGTAGTCGTTGCGGTCGTACTGGATATCGATGAGCTCATGGATGACCTGGTCGCGATCCATGTCCTTCTGCTTGTCCACGAACACGGCCATGCCGGCGTAGTCCATCGGGCTGCCAATGCCGTAGATGCACGACACCGACGCCACCACGATGCAATCGCGCCGCGACAGCAAAGCCGACGTGGCCGCATGACGCAGTTTCTCCACCTCTTCGTTGATGGACGCGTCCTTCTCGATGAACGTGTCCGACGAGGGCACGTACGCCTCGGGCTGGTAGTAATCGTAGTACGACACGAAGTACACCACGGCGTTGTCAGGAAAGAACTCCTTCAGCTCGCTGGCCAGCTGCGCCGCCAGCGTCTTGTTCGGAGCCATGACCAGCGTGGGCTTCTGCACGGCCTCGATGACCTTCGCCATGGTGAACGTCTTGCCGGAACCGGTGACGCCCAGCAGGTTCTGATAGCGCAAGCCCTCCTTGACGCCGGTCGCCAGCTTCTCGATGGCCTGCGGCTGATCGCCCGCCGGCTCGTACGGAGACACCACTTTGAACGGCGTGGAGGCAAGACGAACCTCGGGCAGCTTGCCCTCCATCTCGATGCCTTCGATATTGGAAAGATGAGCCATGCTGCTCCTTCCGAACAACAGCGGAGCACCGACGCGTCGGAGCCGCGCAACGTAAAACTTCGCAGGAAATCCAGTGTATCACAGCATCTGTAACATGAACAGATGTTCGTTAGTAAACGGTTACGAAGCGGAGGGCAACGCACGCCCCGAGCCTAGCTCTCCGCCCTCCAACCCGTCGGCTGCGCTCGACCGAAGCAGCAGCGAGAGCTGCTCTCGCGCCGCCCGGTTCAAATTGCTGCCCGAACGAGCTTTAAAGGAGTCGAATTCGACCCCTTTAAAGCTTGGATTGTACAGGGTTTCCCAAAGACCCAGATATTCGATAACATCGTGAGTCCTCATCCAATTCTTTATCACATCTTTCGGCTTGGGGCTTTTATAGCGCGCAATATCGGTAAGCGAAACGTAATCAGCATAGGCATCGCCTTTATAAAACGTCACTTCGATACCTTGCGCGTTGATCGTCGCACGATCAGACATACGGCATGCACCTCTCTTTATCTGTTCCGATGATCTGAGAGGATCCTGCGGATCTTGCAAGCATGGTACGGGCGGCGCGGAACAGCCGCCGCCTCTATGGGCATCCGGCCGAGCACGCAGACCGGCAAGCACTTGCACTGGTTCTTTTATGATGCTAGCATCATATCACAGATTTACAAACATATGTTCGTAAATTTTCAGTATTGTAGCGAGTTCGATAACCGCGACAGCCACACGGCAATGGTATACTCTGACGCCGTCGCTCACGCATACGGAGCGCGCACCCGTTCGATAGCAGAAGGATCGACCGTGACCAACGCCTTGAAGAACATACCCGGCCTGGCCGTATGCCTCGCCCTCGCATTGCCGTGCTGGTTCGTCGGACAGCGGTTCCCCATCATCGGCGCGCCCGTGTTCGCCATCCTGGCCGGCATGGCTATCGCCGTGTTCTGGAAGCAGCCCACGCGCGGCCGCGTGCAGACCGGCATCGCGTTCAGCGGCAAGAAGGTGCTGCAGGCTGCCGTCGTGCTGCTGGGCTTCGGGCTGAACCTCGCGCAGATCGCCCAGGTGGGCATGATGTCGCTGCCCATCATCGGCTCCACCATCGCCACCGCGCTCATCACAGCGTTTTTGCTGCACAAAGTGCTGCGCATGCCCTCGGAGATCTCGACGCTCATCGGGGTGGGCTCGTCCATCTGCGGCGGTTTGGCCATCGCGGCCACCGCGCCCGTCATCAAGGCGCACGACAAGGACGTTGCCCAGGCCATCTCGGTCATCTTCCTGTTCAACGTGCTGGCCGCCCTTATCTTCCCCTCGCTGGGCAACGCGCTGGGCATGAGCAACGAAGGCTTCGGCCTGTTCGCCGGCACCGCCGTGAACGACACTTCGTCGGTGACGGCAGCCGCCGCGGCATGGGACGGCATGCATCCCGGCTCGAACGCGCTCGACCAGGCCACTATCGTGAAGCTCACCCGCACGCTGGCCATCATCCCCATCACGCTGGTGCTGGGCATCTGGGTGGCGCGTCGCGAAAGCCGCGACCCCATCGCGCTCGAAGCGCAGGGGCACAGCGTGGTGAAGCCCGCAGGCAAGCTGGGAGGCTTCAGCCTGCGTCGCGCGCTGCCCGTGTTCATCCTGCTGTTCCTGGCCGCGTCCGTCATCACCACGATAGCAGTGTCCGCCGGCATCGACGCGGCCGTGTTCGAGCCGCTCAAAACGCTGTCGAAGTTCTTCATCGTGATGGCCATGGCCGCCATCGGCCTGAACACCGACATCGTGCATCTCGTGAAGTCGGGCGGCAAGCCCATCCTCATGGGCCTCTGCTGCTGGGTGGCCATCGCCGCCGTCAGCCTGGGAATGCAGCACGTCTTGGGATTGTGGTAGCAGCCACCGCTGACGTCGCACGGGATCCTTCGACTCCGGCGCTTCGCGCCTCCGCTCAGGATGACAACGCCCTCAACAACGAAAACAGGCTCCGGCCAAGAACCGAAGCCCGCAGCTTTACCAGGGACGGGTCGTGGGCGAGGGGTCTGATACGAGTTCCACACGAGCCGAACAGCCCAGCGGGCTGTTCGTGCGAGCAGGACTGTCTGAGTTGCAGACCCCTCGCCCACGACCCGTCCCCGCAGGTTGAACGCGAGGACCTACAGGTCCTTGGAATACTCTCCCCACCAGGCCAGCACCTTGTTGCGCATCTCCTCGGGAGTGCCGTCGTTGTTGAACACCACGTCGGACGCCTCGATGCGATCCGCGTCGGTGATCTGCTGGGCGATGCGACGACGCACGTCGGTCTCGTCCCAACCGCTCTTCACCGCACGCTCGATACGCAGGTCGATGGGCGCGAGCACGGCGATCACCACGTCGGCGTCGTAGGCGAGCGACGTCTGGCGGTTCTTGAACACCGAATGCTCCACCACGACGGCCTTGTGGCCTTCAGCCTCCAGCTCGGCCACGCGGTCGGTGAACGCCTCTTCGATGCGCGGCAGCGTGATGCGGTTGAGCTTGCGCGTCTCGGCCGGACTCACGAACGCCTTGGCAGCCAGTGCGCGGCGGTCGATCTCGCCGTCGGCTCCCAGGATGTCCTCGCCGAACGTTTCCACGAGCTCGGACTTCACCGTGTCCCACAGAAGGACGTCGTGGCCCACTTGGTCGAGATCGATGTTCGGCAAACCTTGCTCGACCAGCGCCTTGCGGGCCGTGGACTTGCCGGCTCCCATGCCGCCGATGATGAACAGCTTCTTCATGCGTGCACTACCTCCTCAATCATGCCGCCTCCCAATACGGTGTCGCCGTCGTAGAGAACGGCGTATTGGCCCGGCGCCGTGGTTGGCTGCGGACTCCGCAGCGCGAGCGATACGCGCTGGTCGTCTTCCGGTTCTATGATACACGCACACGGGCGGCTCCGGTAGCGAAGTTTCACCATCGCGTCGTACGATTCTCCAAGCGCTGGATAAGCCTGCCAGTTCATCCCGCCCACCACGACGGAGCCGATGAGCGTCTCGTCGGCAAAACCCACCACGAGTTCGCGGGTTTCGACGCGCTTCTCCACCACGTAGTACGGCTCGGGGCCTGCCACGCCGATGCCCTTGCGCTGTCCCACCGTGTAGTTCGCCAGCCCCTCGTGGCAGCCGAGCACATTCCCCATGCGATCCACAATGTCCCCAGGCGCGTCTTCCACGCCACGCGCGCGCAGAAACGGACGGTAGTCGCCCTCGATGAAGCAGTTGTCTTGGCTTTCGGCCTTCTCGGCCACGACCAGGCCCAGATCGGCCGCGATCACACGCACCTCCGCCTTCGTCATGGCCCCCAGCGGCAACACGAGGCGCGCCAGCTGCTCCTGGCTCAACAGCGAAAGCATGTAGCTTTGGTCCTTGCGCGCATCCAGGGCTCGCTTCACCACGAAGCGCCCCGAATCGGACAGGCGGGCAATGCGCGCGTAGTGGCCCGTGGCGATGCGGTCGCACCCCAGTTCGTCGGCTACCCGCACGAGCGCGGGCATCTTGCACCGCGCGTTGCAACCCACGCACGGACTAGGCGTGAGGCCCGCCGCGTACGACGAGACGAACGGCTCCACCACGCAGCGTTCGAACTCCCCCACGCACCCCGGCGCCTCGTGGCGGATGCCCAACTGGGAGCACACGGCCGCCGCATCGGCCGCCGCGCGCTCGGTGGCAGCGTTGTCGCGAAAGCGGCACGTGACGCCCACCACCTCGTACCCGGCGCGCATGAGCAGCGCCGCAGAAACCGCGCTGTCCACCCCACCGCTCATTCCGAGCGCAATGCGCCCGCTCGCATTCATTTCCGGCACTCCTCCTGTCGCCCCGATGCGCTCATCGGGAAATCGCGTCTTTCTGCGATTATCCCACGGCGATAGAAGATCGAGTAGACGATCCGACCTCTTAACACACGATCGCCGAAGCCTTGCTTCAGCGCTTCGTTGAATGGCGTATGAAGAATCTCTCACCCTCTTTATGTTGCGGACGAGATGTAGAAACATTGTTATACTGGCAATTCGCGCCCGAGGGGCGCGAAGAATCGAAGGGAGGGCAAGGCTCGCATGTCGGGGACGAAATCACGCTATATTCCCGCACTCGACGGACTGCGCGCGTTCGCCGTCCTCGCCGTTATCGCCTACCATCTTGGGATGCAATGGGCTCCTGGAGGCCTGTTGGGCGTCACGGTGTTCTTCGTGCTGTCGGGCTATCTCATAACCAGCCTGCTGCTCATCGAGTGGGACAACACCGAAACCATCAACCTGCCGCAATTCTGGCTGCGACGGGTGCGACGGCTCATGCCGGCCATCGTGCTGGTCATCGTATGCACCGCCGCACTCTGCGCCTTGCTCGACCACAGCCTGCTCACGAAGCTGCGCGACGACATGTGGGCCGCGCTGCTCTGGGTGACGAACTGGTGGTACATCTTCCAAGATGCTTCTTATTTCGACGCGCTGGGCGCTCCCTCGCCGCTCACCCACTTCTGGTCGCTCGCCATCGAAGAGCAGTTCTACCTCGTCTGGCCGGTCGTGCTGCTGGTCGCCCACAAAACGGGCGTGAAGCGCACCACCATGCGCAATGCCACGCTGATCGTCGCCCTCTTGTCGGCGCTGGAGATGGCGCTGCTGTACAACCCGCTGGACGACCCGAGCCGCGTGTACTACGGCACCGACACCCGCGCGTTCTCGCTGCTTATCGGCGCATGGCTGGCGTTCGTGTGGCCCTCGCACATGCTGGGAGCCCAGAAGAGCGTGCACCTTACGAAGCAGGTGCGCAACGTCCTGGACGGCGTGGGAATCGTCGCGCTCGTCGCCCTGCTGGGCCTCATCGTGTTCGTGGACGGCTTCTCGCCGTTCCTCTACCGCGGCGGCATCCTGCTGGCCTCCGTGCTCACCGCCGTCGTCATCGCGGTGATGGTGCATCCTGCGAGCCTGCTCGGGCGCTTCGCCGGAACGAAGCCGCTTGTATGGATAGGCCTGCGTTCGTACGGCATCTACTTGTGGCACTACCCGCTGTTCCTGCTCATGAACCCGCGCAACTTCACGGGCGAGACGCCGTGGTGGATGTATCTCGTGCAGGTGGCCGTCGTGTTCGCCTGCGCCGCGTTCTCGTACCGCTTCGTGGAGAACCCCTTGCGCAAGGGGGCCATCGGAGCGTTCGCGAAAGGCGTGCGCTCGAAAGAAATCGATCCGCCCGCATGGCTCAAGCACCACGTCGTTCCCGTCCTAGCGGGGTCGGCCGTGACCATCGTGGCCGTGATCGGCCTTATCGTGGTGCCTCCCACCTCCGCCATCGGCGCCGCCGACCTGCTGAAGGACGAGCAGGCCCACACCTCGCAGATGCCCGAGCTGCCCGTCGACGACGCAGCGGCCGAGTCGCCCAAGCTCGACGTGCTTATGATCGGCGATTCGGTCTCGGTGCGCGCCATCCCCCAGTTCGAGGAGACGTTCCCCTACGGCGCGATCGACGCCGCCGTGAACCGCCAGCTGTACGCCGGCCAGGAGACGTTCGACTACTATAACGACCAGGATATCGTGGGAGGCGTGGTGGTGTTCGCCCTCGGCACGAACGGAGCGGCCACCGACGAGCAGATCGACGAACTCGTGGCAGCGACCGGACCCGGCCGCCAGGTGTTCTTCGTGAACACCCGCAGCCCGCAATCGTGGGTAGGCCAGACCAACGGCGCCATGTTCGACGCGGTCGACCGCCACGACAACGTACACGTGATCGACTGGTACACCGCCAGCGCCGGCCACGACGAGTACTTCGACGGAGACGGCACCCATCTCACCGAGGAGGGCGCGCGAGCCTACATAGGCCTCGTCCACGATGCCGTCGCACCGCTGCTGCCCGTCCACGCCGAAAGCGACGAAGCCGCCGTGGTCAAGTCGCCGCTCGAACTGGCTGCCGACAACGCACAGAAAGCCTCCTCCGACACCGTGCGCGCGCTCGCCGCGAACGCGGCGAGCAATCTAAAGCCCCGAGAGTAACCCTCGCCGCCAGCCTGAAGCATCTTCGAAAGGCGCTTATACCCTTCCCGTTTCGTAATCGGACTTGTACAATGCGAAAGCGGCAATGTACAAACGATGGGAATCCTGCTACGCAGGCCCACGCGAACAACGAGGGGGTTTCTACATGCTAGACAAGTTCTTTAAGATATCCGAGCGAGGCAGCACTGTCTCCAACGAAGTCATTGGCGGCCTGACGACGTTTCTCGCCATGGCGTACATCATCGCGGTGAATCCGGCGATGATGGAGGCGGCGGGAATCCCGTTCAACGCCGCACTGACCGCGACCTGTTTCGGCGCCGCCATCATGACGGTCGCGATGGGCCTGTTCGCGAACCGTCCCATCGCGCTCGCCTCCGGGATGGGCATCAACGCCATCGTCGCCTATTCGCTGTGCCTCGGCCTCGGCGTGGACTGGCGCGTGGCCATGGCCGTCGTGTTCCTGGAAGGCATCCTCATCTTGCTGCTGGTGCTTTGCGGCTTGCGTAAAGCCGTCATGGATGCCATCCCCGTATCTCTCAGACGCGCCATCGGCATCGGCATCGGTTTGTTCATCGCATTCATCGGGCTGAAGGGCGGTGGATTCATCGCCGCCGACGAATCCACGTTCCTTGCGCTGGGCGATCTCACCAGCCCGACCGCCATTGTGGCCGCCATCTCCATCATCGTGGCCGTGGTGCTCACCGCCGTCAATCTCAAAGGCGCCCTGCTGATCTCCATCGTGGCGGCCACTATCATCGGCATTCCGATGGGCGTGACTCCTCCTGTCACCGACTTCTCGTTCGCGCCCGACTTCTCCGCATTCGCAGCTCCGTTCCAAGTCACGCCCGAGGGCACGCTGGCCATCGCGCAGGTCATCGTGCAGCCCGTGCTACTGCTGTTCGTATTCAGCCTGCTCATGAGCGACTTCTTCGACACCATGGGAACTGTGGTGGCCGTAGGCAGCCGCGCTGGCTTCGTGGACAAGAAAGGCGATGTCGAAGACGTGCAGCCTATCCTCATCGTGGATTCGGCCGCGGCGGCAGCCGGCGGCTTCATCGGGGCGAGCTCCATCACGTCGTTCGTGGAATCCGTCTCCGGCGCGGCAGCCGGTGCCCGCACCGGCCTGTCGAACATCGTCATCGGCATCGCGTTCGTGGCTTGCGCGTTCCTCGCGCCGGTTATCGGCATGGTAACCAGCTCGGCCACCTGCGGAGCCCTTGTGGTGGTGGGATACCTCATGATGACCGAGATCGGCGAAATCGATTGGAGCGACATCGCTTCTGCATTCCCGGCATTCCTTACCATCGTGGGCATCCCCATGACGTACTCCATCGCCAACGGCATCGGCTTGGGCTTCATCTCCTACTGCATCATCAAGGTTGCCCAAGGCAAGTTCCGCGACGTGAAGCCCCTTATGTGGGTAGCCGCCCTAGCGTTTTTGGCTTCGTTCATCTTCGCATAGAAGCGTCTGCGTTCAGAAAAGAGCCGGCACTTGCGTCGTCGGCTCCAATAGCAAAAGAAGGCCGGTCTTGCGACCGGCCTTCTCATATACGCGTTATGGACGCTTAGGCTATTCGGCAGCCTCGGGAGCGGCGGCTTCCTCGGCGGGAGCGTCAGCCTTCTCGGCCTTCTTCTTGGCCGGCTTCTCCTCAACCTGGATGGACTCGTCCACTTCGATCTCGAAGCCCAGGTCGGCCGCGGCGGCCTTCATGGACAGGGAGATGCGGCGACGCTCGGGGTTGATCTCCATGACCTTCACCTTCACCTCGTCGCCGGCCTTCACGACCTGAGCCGGGGTGTCGATGTGGCGCATGGCCATCTCGGAGATGTGCACCAGACCCTCGATGGACTGGCCCAGCTCGATGAACGCGCCGAACGGCACGATCTTCGTCACCTTGCCGTCGACGATGGTGCCCACCGGGTAGCTCTCGACGAGCTTGACCCACGGATCCTCCGTCGTCTGCTTGAGGCCGAGCGAGATGCGCTCGCGCTGCAGATCGACGTCCAGAACCTCGACCTCCACCTCGTCGCCGACCTTGACGACCTCGGAGGGATGGTTGACGTGGTTCCAGGACAGCTCGGAGATGTGCACGAGGCCGTCGATGCCGCCGAGGTCGACGAACGCGCCGAAGTCGACGATCGAGGAAACGGTGCCCTTGAGGCGCATGCCCTTCGACAGCTTCGCGAGGATCTCGGCGCGCTCGTTCTTGCGGCCTTCCTCAAGCAGCACGCGGCGGGACAGCACGACGTTGTTGCGGTTGCGGTCCATCTCGATGACGCGGGCTTCGATCTCGGTGCCCAGGTACATGTCGAGATCCTTGACGCGACGAAGGTCGACCAGCGATGCCGGCAGGAAGCCGCGCAGGCCGATATCGAGGATGAGGCCGCCCTTGACGACTTCGATAACCTCGCCCGTGACCACTTCGCCGGCCTTGAACTTCTCTTCGACGCGAATCCAAGCACGCTCGTACTCGGCACGCTTCTTGGAGAGGATCAGGCGACCGTCCTTGTCCTCCTTCTGGAGCACGAGGGCTTCGATCTTCTCGCCCAGCTCGACGATGTCGGACGGATCGGCATCCTTGCGGATGGACAGCTCGCGCGACGGGATGACGCCCTCGCTCTTGAAGCCGATGTCGACGAGCACCTCGTCGTGCTCGATCTTGACGACCGTGCCGTCGACCAGATCGCCCTCGTCGAACTCGGTCAGCGTGCCGTCGATCATCGCGTTCATCTGCTCATCGGAGATGTCTTCGAAGTCGATGACGGACGTGTTTTTGATGTCGGTCAAAACGGACCCCTTTCAATTCCTACCAATCGGGGACCCTTCGTCATGATTACTTGCTACTTCACCATGTTCGCTTGTGCAAGAAACTTGCCCGTGCAGCGGTGTAACAAACATGTCTCGGGGGCCTACATTACCGTATGCTTACAGCTTCCGTGCTATAAGCCATAGTAGTATAGCACAGCGGCACCCGGCCGCTGTGCTCATTTTAACGAACCCTCACGATAATTTCGACTCTCTCCGCACGGCAGAAAAGGCTCGATCAGTTCTCGGCACTGGCCTTGCAGTGGGCGCACACACCGTCGAAAATGATCTCGTGATGCTCGATGGTGAAGCCGTGCGCATCGGAAACCTGCGATACGATATCGTCCTGATAGGGCATGTCGATGTCGAACACGCCGCCGCATATGCGGCACTTCGCATGGTAGTGCGGCTTGTTGAGGAAATCGTAGCGGTCGGCGCCGTTGGGAACTTCAACCCGCAGCACCTCCCCGCGGTTCGCCAGCACGCCGAGGTTGCGGTACACCGTGGCACGCGAAATATTGGGGTGGCGCGCGCGCACCACCTCGTACACGTCTGCCGAGGTGGGATGGTTATGCAGTGATTGCACCGCCTCCAAGACGAGCGCTCTCTGAATAGTGTTGCGCGTCGTGGCGCGCTCTGCTTTTTCCGTAGCCATAATAGTCCTGCCGTTCGCATATCTAACCCATACTATTGATTAATTAGGATTATATATCATTAGTATGGAAAGACAAGCACGCGCCCCGAGCGGCCGCCGTGCTCCCGCGAACGTCCACAAACCGGCCCGATTCGGCCGATTGCCCGGCGCTTACGATGCGCTCGCCAGAAACGGCCGGTTCGGCTATGCGGGATCACGAAAACCACTGCCGCGAAGGGGATCCCGGCCCTGAGGCGCCGAGAAGCGACGGGCGGCCAGCAGGCCGCCCCTACGGAGCCGTCACGCATTGCGACGTAGGGGCGGTCAGCCCCGCATCTTCTGCACGGCATCCTCTCCGGTTTCCCCGGTGCGGATGCGCACGACGTCTTCCACGGGGAAGACGAATATCTTGCCGTCGCCCACTTCCCCGGTTCGCGCCGTAGCGCGGATGAGGTCGACGAGCGGGCCCACCTCGCCGTCGTCCACCACCAGTTCGAACTTCACCTTCGGGATCATGTTCAGCATGACCTCGGTGCCACGGTAGTACTCCTTCCACCCGTGCTGCTTGCCGCAGCCCTGCACCTGCGAGATGGTCATGCCCGACACCTGCGCGGCGAACAGTGCCTCCTTGAGCGGCTCCAGCTTCTCAGGCCGCACGATGGCCGTGATCTTCTTCATAGTCGCACTCCTTCTTTAGTCGAGGCCCACGTAGGCCGGGTACGCGCTCTCACCGTGCGCGGCCACGTCGAGGCCTTGCGCTTCCTCGGCCTCGCTCACGCGCAGGCTGCCCTTGAAGCACGCCTTCACGGCGAAGCCCAGCACCACGTCGAGCACGCCCACGAACACCACGGTCACGAGGATGCCCAGCACCTGAGCGCCCAGCAGCGTGGGATCTCCCGTGTAGACGAGGCCGCCGAAGTCGGTCCACGACAGCTCCGGCACGCAGAACAAGCCGGTCAGCACGCCGCCCGTGACGCCGCCGACGGCATGGATGCCGAAGGCGTCGAGCGCGTCGTCGTAGCCCAGCTTCCGCTTGAGAAACGACACGGCGAAGTAGCACACGGGCGACACGACGAGGCCCATGACCACCGCGGCCCACGGCTCCACGAAGCCCGCCGCCGACGTGATCACCACGAGGCCCGCCACCAAACCGGTCGCCGCGCCCACGAGCGTGGGCTTGCCTGCGCGCACGCGCTCGATGAGCATCCAGGACACGAGCGCCGCGCCCGACGCCGCCACCGTGTTCGCCAGCGCGAGCGCCGCCACGCCGTCGGGGGCGAACTCGGAGCCCGCGTTGAAGCCGAACCATCCGAACCACAGAAGCGTCGCGCCCAGCGCCACGAACGGCACGTTGTGGGGACGGTAGCTCACCATGCCGAACCCGCGCCTCTTGCCCGCGATCAGGCAGAGAATGAGCCCCGTGAGGCCGGACGAGATGTGCACCACGTCGCCGCCCGCGAAGTCGAGCGCGCCGATGGTGTCGCCCACGAGGCTGCCTTCGCCGCCCCACACCATGTGGGCGAGCGGCGGGTACACCACGACGGTCCATACGGCCACGAACGCGCACACCGCGCCGAACTTCATGCGACCGGCCACCGCGCCGGTGATGATGGCCGTGGTGATCATGCAAAACGCCAGTTGGAACACCACGTCGGCCATCGCGGGATACGCGTCGTGACTCAGCGCTTCGGGCGCCTCGCTCACGATGCCGGCCACAAGTCCTTGCAGGCCGATCTGATCGAAGCCCCCGAAGAACGGAATCGAGCCGTCGCCGCCGTAGGCGAACGACCAGCCGCACACCGTCCATGTGACGCCGACGATGCCGATCACCGCAAACGACATGATCATCGTGTTCACGACGTTCTTGCGACGGCTCAAACCCCCGTAGAAGAACGCCAGGCCGGGCGTCATCAGAAAGACGAGCATCGCGCAAACCAGCATGAAGCCCGTCGATCCTGCGTCGAACATACGCATCTACCTCCTTATCGTCGTGCTGCTTGTCGAGAACATATTCGATGATCCCATGCTTTGACCTGGCATTGCGCCGCGGCGAGCACTGTTAACACGCTGGGAAAGGTCTTGTAACAAACACGAAGCGCCCGCGTTACAATAGGGAAACACGCACGACCGCCATCCGCGAAAGGTTGCAGTTCCATGAGCATCGCATTCGACCCCGTCCGCACCGCCGACGACCGACAGCGCCTCGCCGCGCTGGCCGACGAGATATGGCACGAGTACTGGCCCTCCCTCATCGGCGACGCGCAGACCGACTACATGGTGGAGAACTTCCAAAGCCTGGAAGCCATCGAGCGCGACATGCGCGAGCACGCCTACGAATATTGGTTCATGCGCGCCGAAGACGACGGGCGCATCGCGGGGTACACGGGCGGGCGCGTGGAGCCCGAGACGAACCGCTTCTTCATCTCGAAGGTGTATCTGCGCGCCGAGGAGCGCGGCAAGGGATTCGCCTCGCGGGCCATCGCCTTCTACGAGCGCCTCTGCCTCGAACGCGGGCTGGACGCGATGTACCTCACGGTGAACAAGCAGAACGACCTGGGCATCCGCGCCTATCTCGGCAAGGGCTTCGAAACCATCGACGCGGTGGAAACCGATATCGGCAACGGCTTCGTCATGGACGACTACATCATGGAGAAGCACGTCGAGCGCTAGCGAACGGCGCGCCGAGCGCGCAGGTTCGCGAACTCGCGCGGCCCCTGCGGACACGAGCGTCCTGCCACCGCCTCGCTTCCGCGCGCACCCCGACCTACCGTTGTCGGCATCCGTGCGCGAACCCGCCGCGCCCCCATCTGCTTCAGCAACGTTTCGGTCGCGCCCCTCGAATCTGGCACGAATTCACGGTTCGGGCACGAATCTGCATCTATTTTGCCGAGCGCATGGCAAGTGCAACAGCATAATGCCAGGTCATGAGTTTTCCGAGTCCTAAACCTTCTGCCCAAACCGTGAATTCGTGCCAAAATCGATGAGCTTGACTGCGACGAACCGGAAAAACGAAAGACACTCCGGTAGCGGCGAGTCACCTTCAACCCTACGTTTAGTCTCCCGAATAGGACGAACGTCGAACTTTGCACGAGGTATGATCGACGTACCGGCAAAGGACTCGAGAAAGGGTGCGATCGTATGGGAAAGTTCGTGATCAAGACCACCGACGCGGGATGCCACTTCGTGCTGAAGGCCGACAACGGCGAGGTCATCGCCACGTCGCAGGTGTACACGACGAAGGATTCCTGCAAGAAGGGCATCGAGAGCGTCAAGAAGAACGCGCCCGAAGCCGAAGTGGTGGAAGAGGACTAACGCATGAAAGCGACCCCCGATCCGGGGGTCGCAGCATTTCCGGGCGGCAAACCAAAGCCCCGCCCGATCGAACGCCTACATGAACATCAGAAACAGGTGCGTGAACGCGAAAGCCAGCAAACCGCAGCCGGGGAAGGTAAGCACCCAGGTGAGCACCATCCTGCCGGCCAGACCCCACTTCACCGTGCGGATGCTCTTCTCGGCTCCTACGCCCATGATGGCGGTGGTCTTCGTGTGCGTGGTGGACACGGGCATGCCGGTGAACGTGGCCAGACCGATGCAGAAGCAAGCCGACAGGCACGCAGCGAAGCCCTGATACTGCTCCATCTTCACCATGTTCATGCCCACGGACTTGATGATCTTCTTGCCGCCCACCGCCGTGCCCAAAGCCATGGTGGCAGACACGAGGATGATCAGCCAGAACGGGAACTCGACGTTCGCGTCCACCGCGCCGCTCATACCGATCATGATACCCAGCATGCACAACGACATGAACTTCTGGCCGTCCTGCGCCCCATGGAGCACGGCCACGCCCGCGCCCGAGATGATCTGCGCCCATTTGAAGAACGAGTTCGCCTTCGCGCGCGAAGCGCGGCAGCACAGCTTCTTGATGAGCCTGGTGAACAGCCAGCCAGTTCCGAAGCCCAGGAATGTGGAGATGACCAGGCCGTAGACGACCTTCACCCACTCGTCGCCGTTCACGCCCGTCAGGCCGCCCTGCAGGGCGATGGCCGCGCCGGTGATGCCGGCGATGAGCGAGTGGCTTTGAGAGGTGGGGATGCCGAAGTACCACGCAGTCACACCCCAGACGATGATGGCCACCATGGCCGCCGCGAGCGCGATGAGGGCGGCTTGGTTGTCGCCGCCGAAGTCGACCATCTTGAAGATGGTGAGCGCCACAGCCGACGACACCATCGTGATGGCGGCCAACCCCACGAAGTTGCATACCGCCGCCATCGCAATGGCGGGACCGGGTCTCATAGCCTTCGTGCCCACCACGGTGGCGATGGCGTTGGGGGCGTCGGTAGCCCCGTTCACCACGGTGGCGCCCAGCGTCAGGACGACGATGAGGGCGAGCACCGGGTCGCCCATGAGCGCCGCGGCGAACGCTCCCAGATCATAGCTCATGCCGGTTTCCTCCGAACCCGAACGTTGAAGACAAAGCACTCGGAGCAATGATAGGGATGCAATGTCAGGATCAGGCAACGGAAAGATCAAGTTTAGGTAAAATCGCTTGTCACACGCGCGCGAAGGATGCGCCGAATGTAGAGAAAAAGCGCCGGCTGCACAATTGCAGCCGGCGCCTTCATGCCAAGAACGATCGTTTTTACCGCGCGAGACGCTCCTGCACGGAAGCGGCGATGCCTTCGGCGTCCAAGCCCAGGTCGTGCAACAGCTGGTTCGTGGAACCCTGGGGCACGAACGTGTCGGGGATGCCCAACGTCAGCGCGGGGACCGCGAGGCCTTGACGCGCCAGCTCGCCCAGCACGGCCTCGCCTACGCCACCGGAGATGATGCCGCCCTCCACCGTCACGACGAGCTTCGTTTGCGCCGCACGGGCTATTTCTTCCGCATCGAGCGGCTTGACCCAGCGCATGTCCACCACGCGCGCCTCGATGCCGCTCTCGGACAGCAGCTCGGCCGCCGCTTCGGCGCGCGGCACCATACGCCCGAACGCAAGGATGGCCACGTCGTCGCCTTCGCGAACCACGCGTGCCTTCCCCTCTTCCAAAACCTGCGGCTCGTCGGGCAAGGCTACGCCCTCGGCCGCTCCGCGCGGGTAGCGGATGGCGAAAGGCCCGCCCAGCGCGAGCGCGGTATGCAGCGCATGCACGAGCTCGGCCTCGTTGGAAGGAGCCAGCATCCTCATATGCGGGATCATGCGCATGTAGGCGAGGTCGAACATGCCATGGTGCGTCGGGCCGTCCTCGCCCACGATGCCGGCGCGGTCTATGGCGAACACAACGTCGAGATCCGGCAGCGCGTTGTTGATGATGACCTGATCGATGGCTCGCTGCAAGAACGTGGAGTAGATGGCCACGACCGGCTTCTTGCCGCCCGTCGCCAAGCCGCTGGCCAGGCCCACCGCGTGCTCCTCGGCGATGCCGGCGTCCACGAACCGATCGGAGAACTCTTCGGCGAACGCGTCCAAGCCGGTACCGCCCTTCATGGCGGCCGTGATGGCCACGATACGCTCGTCGCGTCGCGCTTCGGCGGCCAGCGCCTTGCCGAACACGCTCGTGTACGACGGCGCCGATGCCGCTTTCTTCTTCACATCCCCCGTCGCGATATCGAACGGCGCGATACCGTGGAACTTCTCAGGGTTCTGGACCGCCGGCGCGTATCCCGCGCCCTTGCGCGTGACCACGTGCACGAGCACGGGAACGTCGGTGTTCATCACGGACGCCAACGTCTCTTTGAGCAGGCCGATATCATGACCGTCTATGGGCGCCGTGCACAGGATGCCCAGCTGTTCGAAAATCATCGAGCGCGGGATGACGAACTGCTTCATCGACTCCTTCACGTTGCGTCCGAAGTTCGCAAGCGCGCTGCCGAAAGCCCCGCTGCTCTCGAGCGCCTCCTGCACGGAGTCGCGGGTTTGGCGATACTGAGGCGTGGCTCGCATGTAACCGAGGTGCTTCATGAGCGCGCCCACGTTGCGCGAGATGGACATCTCGTTATCGTTGAGGATGATCACCATGGGCGTCTGCGCCTGGCCGATGTGGTTGAGCGCTTCGAACGCCATACCGCCCGACAGGGCCGCGTCGCCGATGACGGCCACGATCTTCTCGTCGCCGCCCGAGAGTTCGCGCGCCTGCGCCAGACCGAGCGCCACCGACAGCGAGTCGGACGCATGACCCGACGGATGCACGTCGTAGGGGCTCTCGTCGGGCTTCGGAAACCCGGACAGGCCGCCGTAGGTGCGCAACGTGCCGAAATCATCGAGGCGGCCGGTGATCAGCTTATGCGCATAAGCCTGGTGCCCAACGTCGAACACGATCTTGTCGTGCGGGCAATCGAGCATGCTGTGCAAGGCCAGGATGATCTCCACCGCGCCCAACGATGACGCAACGTGACCGCCGGTTTGAGAAGCCGTCGTCACGATCTCCTCGCGCACCTCCTGCGCCAGAATGGACAGCTCTTCGTTCGTGAGCAGTTTCAGATCGGCAGGGGACGACACCATATCGAGAATACGATTATCCATATGCATCCTTCAACAGGGGCTACGCCGAAACCGGCGCACCCGTCTCCTGCGCAGACGCCTCGTCGGACGACTCGGCAGACCGCTCGCCCGCTTCCTCGACGCCCTGCTGCGCTTCGATGTTCTCCTCGAGCAAATCGCTGGCGCGAAGCCCGAGTCCTACCGCTTCCTCGTACAAGGCGAGCGCAGCGTCAAGCTCCAGCTCGTCGCTGCTCACCGCGTCGACGATTTCATCGAGGCGGGACTTTACCGCCTCGAAGCTATCATACGACTCAAGCGCCATAGGAGGAGGCTCCTTCCGGCGACTCGCCCTCCTGCTCCGGCGACCCGCACTTCTGAGCCGCGAGGGGCTCGCTTTCGGGTTCCGCGATTTCGTTCTCCCGCATCGCCAGAGGCTCTTCGTTGCCAGCGGCATCCGCATCGCAAGAAGAAGGGGCATCGGCCTCCTGGCCCTCCTCCCCCTCCAGCATCTTGGCGATACGACCCAGAATGCCGTTGACGAAGCGATGGGATTCGTCTTCCCCACCGAAGTCCTTCGCCAGCTCAACCGCCTCGTTGATGGTGACCGAGGTGGGCACGTCGTCGATGTACATCATCTCGAACGTGGCCAACCGCAGAATCGAGCGGTCGACGATGGGCATGCGGGCCAACGACCAGTTCTCGGACGTGGCGGCAAGGTGGTTGTCGATAGCGATGCGATGCGACTCCACGCCTCGCACCAGCATCAACGCGTATTCGGGCAGCGGACCGTCTTCTTCCAGGCGACGGTCGCCCTCGGCGATTGCCGCGGGCGACTCGTCGGTTATCTCGCTGGTGTACAGCACTTGGAGCGCGGCACGGCGCGCGCTGGTTCGTTCATGTCGTTTAGCAGCCATATAGATTCTTAAAGCCTCCGGACGCTTAGCGGGCGAACTGCATGCCGTCGATGTACACGTCCACAGAGCCTACCGGAATGCCAACCTGGCTGGTCACCGCGTCGGAGATAGCCTGACGGATATTGGCGGCGAGGTCGGGCAGCACATAGCCGTAGTACACGTCCACGCGAATGGAGATGTGCAGCTTGTCCTCCTCGTCCACCGTGATGTCGATGCCCTGAGTGGAGGGCTTGCTGCCGAACACGGAGCGCAGGCCGCTCGTGGTGGACGGGCCGATGCAGGCCACGCCCTCCACTTCGTTGGCCGCGATGGACACGATGGTTTCGACGACGCCCGGCGCAAGCGCCATGCCGTCGACGTTAAGCTCTGTCATAGTACGTCTCCCATCTGGGTTTCGATGAAGTCGGTGGTCACATCGCCCGAGCAGAACATCGCGTTATCGAGCACACGGCGATGGAAGGCGATCGTGGTTTCGATGCCCTCGATCACGAACTCGTCGAGGGCGCGGCGGCCGCGCGCAAGCGCTTCCTCGCGATCCTGGCCGTATACCACGAGTTTCGCCACCAGCGAATCGTAGTACGGCGAGATGCGCGAACCCGTGCGCACGTAGCTTTCCACGCGCACGCCGGGGCCGGCCGGGGCTTCGAATTTCGTGATGGTGCCAGGGCACGGGCGGAAGCCGTGCTGCGGATCTTCCGCGTTGATGCGGAACTCGATGGCATGGCCCGCAGGCGAGAACGGCGCACGGTGGGCGCAGCTCATGGGCTCGCCAGAAGCGATGCGCAGCTGCTCTTTGATGATGTCGGTGCCGGTGATCTGCTCGGTCACCGGGTGCTCCACCTGCACGCGCGTGTTCATCTCCATGAAGTAGAACGACCCGCGCTCGTCGAGCAAGAACTCGATGGTTCCAGCGTTTTTGTAGTTCACGGCGCGCACGGCCTTGATGGCCGCCACGCCCATGGCGCGGCGCAGATCCTCGGTCAGGGCCGGCGAGGGCGCTTCCTCGATGAGCTTCTGATGACGACGCTGCACGGAGCAGTCGCGCTCGCACAGGGCGACGTTGTTTCCGAAGTCGTCGGCCAGCACCTGGATCTCCACGTGGCGCGGACGCAGCACGAGCTTCTCCAGGTACACGCCGTCGTTGCCGAACGCTGCCCCGGCCTCGGTGCGCGCGGCCTGGTACTGAGCCTCAAGATCGGCCGGGTCGTGCACTTCGCGCATGCCCTTGCCGCCGCCGCCCGCCGTGGCCTTGATGAGCACCGGATAGCCCACGCTGTCGGCGAACGCCTTGGCCTCGGCCGCCGTCTCGATGCAGCCGTCGGAGCCGGGAACGGTGGGCACGCCGCACGCTTTCATCGTCTCGCGCGCGGAGCTCTTGTCGCCCATGCGCTCGATGCACTCGGGAGCCGGGCCGATGAACACGAGATCGTTATCGGCGCAGGCGCGGGCGAAGTCGGCGTTCTCGGCGAGGAAGCCGTAGCCGGGATGCACGGCTTCCGCGCCGGTGGTTTTCGCCGCGGCGATGATGTTGGCCATGATGAGGTAGCTCTTGTTCGCCTGAGCGGGGCCGATGCACACGGCCTCGTCGGCGTACTGCACGGGATAGGTGTCGGCGTCCTCGGTCGAGTAGACCGCGACCGTCTTCACGCCCAGCTCCTTGCAGGCGCGCATGATGCGCAGCGCCACCTCGCCGCGGTTCGCGATGAGAATCTTGTTAAACATTATGCTGTCTCCGGAGCCGGAGCCGGGGCACCGTGGGGCTCGATGTAGAACAGCACCGTGCCGAACTCGACGGGCGTGGCGTCCTCGAGGCACACCTCGCGGACGGTGCCCATCTCCTCGGCGGCGATCTCGTTCATGAGCTTCATGGCCTCGACGATGCACAGCGTCTGGTTGGCGGCAACCTCGTCCCCCACCTGCACGAACGGCGGTTCGCCGGGTGCCGGGGAGGTATAGAACGTGCCCACCATGGGAGCCGTGACGGCGTACCAATCGCTCGGACGCTCCACGTCGTCGGCAGCGGCTGCCGGAGCGGCGGCGGGAGCCGGAGCCACGGCGGCAACCGGCGCGGCCGCAGCGGCCACGGCAGCGGCCTCGGCCGACATCGTTCCCGGCATGCGTACGGCGATGCGGGTGCCCTCTTCCTCAACTACGATCTCGCCGACGCCGCTTTCCTCGGCGACGCGAACCAGCTCGCGAATCTGATTGATGTCCACGTAATCGTCCTCCTTGGTGTGGCTCGACTCCTGCTCCATGAGGAAATCGACCTTCTCCGATGTGCGGTGCTTGCTCAGGAACGTGCGCGCCTCGTTCGGGAACAGGGCGTACATGAGCACGTCCTCCTCGCTCTTCGCGAGGTCGCCGATCTCTTCTTCAACCTGAGCGTAGGTGGTGGTGACCAGCGAACCGGGCGCCACGTCGGGCGGCAGCATTTCGGAGTTGCCCACGACCTTCGCCACGATGTCCTTGTCCATGCGGCCCGGAGCCTTGCCGTAGTAGCCGCAGATGTAGTCCTTCATCTCCTTGGACACGACGCTCCAGCGCTTGCCGGTGAGCACGTTGAACACAGCCTGCGTGCCCACGATCTGCGACAACGGCGTGACGAGCGGCGGATAGCCCACCTCGGCACGCACCTTCGGAATCTCGCGCATCACCTCGGGCAGGCGATCGGCGGCGTTCTGGATCTCAAGCTGCGACACGAGGTTCGACATCATGCCGCCCGGCACCTGGTGCGAGTACACCTGCATGTGCGTGAGCGACGAGACGCCGCGCTTGTAGTGTCCGCGCTTGCGCATGTCTTCCCAGTATTCGGCGATCTCGAACAGGAGGTCGAGGTCGAGGCCGGTGTCGTAGCGGCTCTCCTGGAGCGCAGCCACGATCATCTCGACGGCCGGATGCGAGTTGCCGAACGCCAGCGGCGCATGAGCCGTGTCGGCGATGGCGGCTCCGGCTTCGGCGGCTTTGAGGATGTTGGCGGGCGCCATGCCGCCGACGTAATGGCAGTGGATGTGCAACGGCAAACCGATTTCGGCGTTGAACGCCTTCACCATGCGCTCGGTGCGGTAGGGCGTGAGCATGCCCGCCATGTCCTTGATGCAGATGGAGTCGGCACCGAGGTCCTTGAGCTTCTGACCGTAGTCGAGGAAGCTGTCCAGCGTGTGCACGGGCGACATCGTGTAGGAGATGGCGCCTTCGAAGTGACCGCCGCATTCCTTGATGGCTTCGGCGTTGTCGACGACGTTGCGGATGTCGTTGAGCGCGTCGAACACGCGGAAGACATGCACGCCATTGCGCTTCGCGGCCTTGATGAAGTGATTGCAGATGTCACGCGAATAATGCTTGTACCCCACGAGGTTCTGGCCGCGAGACAGCATGGCAAGCGGCGTGTTCGGCGTCTGCGCCTTGATGGATCGCAGCCGCTCCCACGGGTTCTCGTCGAGGAAACGCATGCACGTGTCGAACGTCGCACCGCCCCACGCCTCGATGGCCCAGTACCCGACACGGTCCATTTTAGGCAGGATCGGCAGCATGTCGCCGATCTGCATACGCGTGGCCCAGAGGCTTTGCTGGCCGTCACGGATGGTGGTATCCATGATCTGAAGCCTTGGCATGAACTCACACCCCCTTCGGTTTGCAGTTAGTCAAAGATCGAAACAAGAATTATAGAGTAACCCCTTGCCGCGATAGCCATGACCGGGGAAATTCACCGACAAGCAACAGATTTCGAGCGGCGGGAGGCCGAGGCGGCCATACGTATGCAGCACGCTCATCAAAAAGACGCTGCATTGTAATCGCTGGATGACGGCTTGGGTTTTGCGCGCCGTTACGCTTTCTGTATGAGCGAGATGAGCAAAAACGAGAAGATGGCGCGCAAGGATCCCCTTGTCCAGCGCCTGTCTGCCGACTTGGGCAGCCGGCTTCTCGAAGTGCGCACCTCCGAAGGACTCTCCCAAACCACCTTGGCCGAGATGGTGGGCACGAAGCATCCTCGCATCAGCAACCTCGAAGGCGGCCTCGTGGACGTGCGCCTCTCCGACATCGTGAAGCTGGCCCGCGCCCTCGACGTGAACCCCGGCGAGCTGCTCGATCTCGCCGCTTACAAGCTGGAGGACTATCCCCTCCCCCTGCCCGACAACCACGCGCGTATGTAGACGAACAAAACGAGGGCGCCCGTCGGGCGCCCTCGTTTCCATTGAGCCGAGTCGGGGTTTCGCGCTTGCTACACGCGCTTGATGAAACGGCCGTCGCGGGTGTCGATCTGCAGGACGTCGCCGATCTCGACGAACGTGGGAACCTGCACTTCGACGCCGGTCTCCAGCGTGGCGGGCTTCGTCGTGTTAGTGGCCGTGTCGCCCTTGAAGCCGGGCTCGGTGTGCGTGACCTCGAGCTCGACGAACATCTGGGGCTCGATGCTGATCAGCTCGTCGCCAGCGTACAGCAGCGACGCCTCGTCGTTCTCCTTGAGCCACTTCGCGGCATCGCCGACGGTTTCGGTCGAGATGGCCATCTGCTCGAACGTGTCGTTGTCCATGAAGTTGAAATCGGCACCGTCGTTGTAGAGGTACTGCAGCTTCTTCGTCTCGAGACGCACGGATTCCACCTTGACGCCGGCGTTGAACGTGTTGTCGATGATGCGGCCGGTCTTGATGTCGCGCAGCTTCGTGCGGACGAAGGCGCTGCCCTTGCCGGGCTTCACATGCTGGAACTCGACGATGGTGCACAGCTTGCCGTTAAACTCGATGCACATGCCGTTCTTGAAATCGGCGGTAGAGATAGCCATACTCGGTAATCCTTTCGTTCACGGGCGATCCGCTGCGCGCCGCGGGGCCCGATCAGCGTTCAAACCGGTACATTATAACGTGTCGGGCAAACCTTGCGTGCGCACATCAACCGTATCAGAAAAAAATCAGGGCGAACCGACGGGACGGACGCGAAACCGTAACGCGTGCCGAGGTGCTGGGCGCAAAACGGCACCCATGACAATTTCCGGACGCATTTGTTGGATGCAGCGCCCCATTGGCCCCGCAAAAGCCCAGATGGCGAAAATCGTGAGGCTTTCACCGCCCGATTTTCGCTCTCTGAATTGTCATGGGTGCCGTTTTGCGCCCAGAAATCCACCGCCCGGGCGGAGAACCGGCTACAGGATCACCGGATCGTGGGTTGATCGGGTGAAGACCTCGAAGCCGTCGGGCGTGATCACGCCGAAATCTTCCAGGCGCATGCCGAATTCGCCCGGCAGGTAGATGCCCGGCTCGACCGTCACCACGTTACCCGGCACGAGGGGCTGCTCGTTGCGCGGCGACAGCGCGGGCTGCTCGTGGATGTCGATACCCACGCCGTGGCCCAAGCTGTGGCCCATCTTGCCGGCGAAACCCGCGTCCGCGAGCGCGCGCTCGGCCAGCTCGTGCATGACCTTGCCCGTCACGCCCGGCTTGAGCGCGGCTTCCACCTGCTCGTTCGCGCTGCGGATGGCCGCGTAGGCATCGCGCATCTTCTGGGACGGCTGGCCCAGGAACACCGTGCGCGTCATGTCCGAGCAGTACCCGTGCGCCCGTGCGCCGAAATCGAGCACGACGCATTGACCCGCCTCGAGCACCGTCTGGCCAGGAATGGCATGGGGGCTCGCGCCGTTCGCGCCCGCGGCTACGATGGACGGGAACGCAAGGCCCTCGGCGCCGTGGCGACGCATGAAGTCCTCCAGCTCGATCTGCACCTCGCGCTCGGTCATGCCGGGACGCATGTACCCCACGATGTGCGCGAACGCGGCGTCGGTGACGACCTGAGCCGCCTTCATGCGCGCGATCTCCTGCACGTCTTTCACGGCGCGCAGGTTCACGATGGAGTCGGATGTTTCGCGCAACTGCGGACGCGCGGGAGCCTCCGCGAAGGCGGCTTCGAGCGCGCGAAAGCCGGCGAGCGTCATGGAGTCCTCGATGCCGAGCGCGATGGCTTCGGCCCCGTCCGACGGCTGGTCGACGTGGCGGGCGGCGAAGGTTTCGGCGACGAACTTCGCGTGGGTGACCCGTGCGTCGTCGACCGCGACCGCTCCTTCGCGGGCAGCAGCCGCGCGCGCCGCCTCGCTATAGCGCGAGTCGGTGTGCAGCACGGCATCGTGCGGCGTGACCAGCAGCGCGTGCGCGTCCTCGTCGTCGAACACGCCGTCGAACGCGGTGAGCCAGGCGATGTTCGAGGTGTCGCGCACGAAGAACGCGCCCATGCCCGCATCGGCGCAGGCGGCGCGGAGACGATCGAGGCGAGGCCCGGCAGCCGCAGCGAGCGCGGCGCTATCGGGCGAGCAGCACATCGACGGCCTCCTTGTAGCCCTCTTTGCCCTTGCCCTTGATCTGCGCCACGCATACCGGCGCGATGACCGAGATGCGGCGGAACTCCTCGCGCGCGGAAATATCGGATAGATGCACCTCCACCGTGGGCACGTCGATGGACGACACGGCGTCGCGCAGCGCGTACGAGTAGTGCGTGTGCGCACCGGGATTGTAGACGATGCCGTCGTACGCGCCGCGCGCCTCGTGCAACTTGTCGATGAGCGCGCCCTCATGGTTGCTTTGGAAGCAGTCGACGCTCGCACCCCGCTCGGCCGCGTATTCCGTCACCTCGCGCTCGATGTCGGCAAGCGTCACCGTGCCGTACACGTCGGGCTCGCGGACTCCCAGCAAATTGAGGTTCGGCCCGTTCAACACCAGAATCTTCTTCATAATCGGCTTCCTCCCCTATGCCTTCGAGCGAGCCCAAGCGTTCAGGTGGTCGAGGATGGTGGCGTCGTCGACGTCGGCGAGCTGCCAGGAACCCACGTCGCGGGGCAGCACGAAGCGCACCTGGCCGCGACGGGCCTTCTTGTCGCGCTTCATGGCCTCCAGCATGGCCTCCGGCTCGGCCGACCAGTCGAGGGCGGGCAGGCCCAGCTGGTCGAGCAGGCTGTCCTGCGTCTCGACCAAATCGAGCGGCGCGTCCACCAGCGACACGGCCATGCGCGCGGCGAAGCGCATGCCCTCGGCCACGGCCGCGCCGTGCGAGAACGCGCCGTACCCCGCCAGCGATTCGACCGCATGTCCCAACGTGTGGCCGTAGTTCAGGCACTCGCGCACGCCCTTGCTCTCGGACTTGTCGGCGGCCACCACGTCGGCCTTGAACACCACCGAGCGCGCGATGGCCTCCTCTACTACCACCTCGTCGCGCGCCGCCAGCGCGCCCGCCGCGTCGACCAGCCAGAAGAAGAAGTCGTCCGAGTCGATGACCGCGGA
Organism: Eggerthella sp. BIOML-A1; assembly: GCF_009875595.1. NCBI lineage: Bacteria > Bacillati > Actinomycetota > Coriobacteriia > Eggerthellales > Eggerthellaceae > Eggerthella > Eggerthella sp. BIOML-A1. Next base: position 143,487 of record NZ_WWRZ01000007.1, read on the forward strand.
CTTCGCTATCTCCGCGCAGCCGCAGGCCCACTCGCGTTCGTCGAGCGTGGCCAGCGTGGCCGTGTCGGCGCACACGTACGCCGGCTGTTTGAACGCGCCCACGAGGTTCTTGCCGGCCGCCAGGTTGACGCCGGTCTTGCCGCCCACCGACGAGTCCACCATAGATAGCAGCGTCGTGGGAACCTGCACCACCGGCACGCCGCGCATATAGGTTGCGGCAACGAACCCGGCGAGGTCGCCCACCACGCCGCCGCCGAGCGCCACCACCACGCAGTCGCGGCCGAGCGCAAGGCTGGCCATGGCCTCCCATATCTCTCCCGCCACCTCGACAGACTTCGAGCCTTCGCCCGCCGGCACGGCGATGTCGCTCACGCGGAACCCGGCTTGCGCGAGCGCTTCCTTCGCGTCGGCGCGGTACAGCGGCGCAACGTTCTCGTCGGTGACGACGAGCGCGCGGTCCGACTCGGCGAACGCCGGCAGCTTGCGCAGATGCGCGCCCAGATTCGCCAGCACGCCGCCGCCGATGCGCACGTCGTAGGCTTCTTCGCCGGGGATGTTGACGATCACTTTCGTTGCAGGCACAGGATGCCCTCCTTCTCGAGCGCGCTCTGCACTTCGCGCGCGATGGTAGCCACGTTCTTGCCGGCGGTGTCGATGGTGAGGTCAGCCACGTCGGCGTACAGGGGCAGGCGCTCCTCGGACGTCTTGCGCGCGGCATCGAGGTCCTGGAACAAAGGGCGCGTGGAGGTGTCGCTGATGCGCGACTTCGCCTCGTCGGCCGTGACCTTCAGGTACACGACGAACCCCGCATCGCGCAGGATGGCGCGGTTCTCATCGCGCTTCACCACGCCGCCGCCGCACGACACGAGCAGCGGCTCCTTGCCGGCCAGCTCGCGCAGCACGTCCGTCTCGATGGCGCGGAAGCCGTCCTCGCCCGCCTGCGCGAAGATCTCCTTCACGCGCTTGCCCTCGCGGCGCTCGAGGTACGTGTCCATGTCCACCGAGGCCACGCCGCAGGTGCGCGCCAGCCGTCGCGCGACCGACGTCTTCCCCGCGCCCATGAATCCCACGAAGAACACGGGGCGCGCAAGCTCCCCCACCACGCGAGGTCGTCTCGAAGCCTCGTGCCTCATCGCGCCATCGTCCTGAGCCGCTGGCGGTACGCTTTCACGGCCGCCTTGATGTCGGCCATGTTATCGCGCCCGAACTTCTCGAGGTACGCCTCGGCCAGCACGAACGACACCTCGCTCTCGGCCACCACGGCGCAGGCGGGCACGGCGCACGTGTCGCTGCGCTCCTTCGACGCCTCTTCGACTTCCAACGTGTCGAGGTTCACCGTCTCGAGCGGCGTCATGAGCGTGGGAATGGGCTTCATGGCCGCACTCACGATGAGGGGCATGCCCGTGGTCATGCCGCCTTCGAGGCCGCCCGCATTGTTCGACGTGCGCACGAAGCCGGCCTGCTTGTCCAGCGCGATGGGGTCGTGCACCTCGGAGCCCACGCGCCGTGCCGCTTCGAAGCCCAGGCCGAACTCGACGCCCTTGATGGCGGGGATGGAGAACAGGGCAGCACCCAAACGCGAGGTCAGACGATCGCCTGCCGAGGCGTAGCCGCCCACGCCCGGCACGAGCCCCGTCACCACGACGCGGAACGTGCCGCCCAGGCTCTCGCCCGCGTCTTTCGCGCGGTCGATCTCGGCCTTCATAGCCTCCGTCGCCTGTTCGTCGGGACAGCGCACCTCGCTCGTCTCGATAGCAAGCGGCTTGTAGTCGGGAGCGTTCATGAACGCGTCGTCCTCTTCGAAGGACGCGCTTCCGATGGACGTGACGTACGAGAACACCTCCACGCCCAGGTCGGCCAAGAACTCGCGCGCGATGCCGGCCGCCGCCACGCGCGCAGCTGTCTCGCGGGCGCTTGCGCGCTCGAGGATGTTGCGGCAGTCGGACGTGTCGGTTTTGAGCGCCCCCACGAGGTCGGCGTGGCCGGGGCGTGGCGTGACCTCGCGGGCGAGGTCGGACGGAGCCTCGCCGAACGCGGCCATGCGATCGGTCCAGTTCTCCCAGTCCCGGTTGCGCACCACGAGCGCGATAGGAGTTCCCAGCGTGCGGCCGAAGCGCACGCCGGAGACGACCTCCACGGTATCGCGCTCGATACGTTGGCGGCCGCCGCGCCCGTAACCGGACTGACGACGAGAAAGGTCGGTGTTGATTTGCGATTCGGAGATCTTCAAGCCCGCGGGCACGCCTTCGACGATGGCCGTCAGGCACGGACCGTGGCTCTCGCCTGCTGTTAGGTATCGCATAGTCTGTCGCTTTCCGCGCTGATACGAATGGTTCGCATCGTATTGTACCCTACCGTTCAGGCAAGGCTAGCAAAAAGCAGGTCGCACGCCGCATCCGCATCGAATGAGTCATCAACCCCATCCCTATGGCTCACGTACTCGTCATCCTGAGCGAGCGCAGCATTCGACAGTCCAGTGGACTGTCGAACTCCCGAGCACGCGAAGCGAGCGCAGGGAGGCTCCGCGAAGCGGGGACGCGAAGGATGCCGTACGGTGCCAACCGAGACGCTTCCAGCTGGCGCCTCACGGGATCCTTCGACTCCGCGCTACGCGCTCCGCTCAGGATGACGAAGCAACCAGTCGGTTCCGTTCAGGATGACGGAAGTCTACAGGTCGAATCCTGCCGCTTCCGCCATCAAGGCGAACAGCTCGTCGTCAGACAGGGCGACGTCGACCTCGGCGAGGTCGCACACGGCGTGCACGGTGGCCACTGCCTGCGCTACCAGCATCCCGGCGCCGTCGTGCACCGTGCATCCCGCTTCGCGCGCGGCGCGCACGAGCGCCGTCTCGCCGTGGCCGTATACCGCGTCGAACACGGTCTGGCCCGCGCTCAGAAGCCCGACGTCGAACGGCGAGCCGTCGCCCTCGTTCATGCCGAGCGGCGTCGCGTTCACCACGAGATCGGCGGCGGCCAGCGCCTTCGTGGACGTGGTGTAGCTGCCGAACTTGAACGTGGTGCGCTCGTAAGCCGTGCGGAAGCTGCGATGGTGCGCCTGCGCTGCCGGCAGGTCCACCGTGGCATTTGCCAACAGGCCGAACCGCTCGACGTAGCCTTCGAGCACCTTGCGGGAGCGCTCCTTGTCGCGCCCGACCAGCATGGCCACGTCCGCCCCGGCGATGGCGCATGCGTGCAGGATGGACAGCGCCGTGGGGCCCGTGCCGCACACGGCCACGCGCTTGCCTGCGAAGCAAAAGCCCGTGCGCTCCAAGTACGCCACGCAGCCCTGGCCGTCGGTGTTGAAGCCGATGAGCGCGTCACCCTTCTTCACCAGCACGTTCGCGCCCTGGGCGAGCTTCGCCGTGGCAGCCTTCGCCGTGGCGGCCTCGAACGCGAGCGGCTTGTACGGCGTGGTGATGTTGATGGACAGGAAGCCGCGCGCCTCCACGAACGAGCGCGCCTCTTCCTCGGTCGCGCAATCAGCCAAACCGTAGCGCCACGGCAATCCTAAGCGCTCGTACACGGCGTTGTACATCGCGGGCGACGAAGAGTGCGCAATGGGATGTCCCAAGAGGTACAGGCTCTCGGCCGGCCGTTCGGCTTGCGTGTCGGTCATAACGATCCTTTCGCTCGCTCGTTCACATCAGACGCCCTGCGCGTCGGGTTCCTCATCCTCGCAGGGGACGGCGTTCTGCGACGTCGATGCGGCGCCCTCCGGCTTACGCTCGCCCATGACGACGCGCTCGAAGTTGCGCAGCAGCAGCGTATGGGGCAGATCCTGCTCCACCAGCGGAGCCAGCAGATACGCCTTCATGCCCAGAAAATGCGCGCCCATGACGTCGGTGACCAGCTGATCGCCGATGACCACCGTCTCGGAACGCTTCGCTCCCAGCTTGCGCAAAGCCATGAGGAACGCGGGCGGCAACGGCTTGACGGCCTTCGCCACGATGGGCAGCGAAAGACGGTTCGCCAGCTGGTACACCCCTTCGTGCCAGTTGTTGGACACAAGGCAGAACGTAATGCCCGCGTCGCGCGCCTTCGCCAGCCAGAACCCCACGTCACGCGGCACTTCGTGGGTGTCACGCGTGAGGATGGTGTTGTCCACGTCCAGCAGCACGTTGCGAAAGCCCAGCGCCAGCAGGTCGCGGTCGATATCGATGCGCGAGATGCGCGCAAAGTAGCGGTCGGGTTCGAGAAAAGACATGGCGTTGTCGCTAACGGCCTAGGAGAACGTCTGCTGATGCTCTTCGTACGTTTCGCTGAAGTAGTACTGCATCGTACCGCCTTCATCAGGCGCGAAGTAGAAGAAGAAGTAGTTCGTCTGCGCAGGGTTGCACACGGCTTGCAGGCAATCGAGACCCGGCGAGCAGATGGGCGTGGGAGGCAGACCCGTGTTCGTGTAGGTGTTGAACGGCGTTGGATTCTTGATATCCTCGGGGGTGGGGTCGTGACCCAGCTCGTAAGCCGTGGTCGCATCGCTTTGCAGGAAGCCGTAGTTCGGATCGCCGAAGTTGTTCAGGCGGTTGTAGAACACCGAGGCCACCTGGGCGCGGATCTGCTCGTCGCCCGACGACTCGCGCTCAACGATGGAAGCCAGCTTCACGGCATCGTAGATGGTGAGGCCCTGGCTTTGCGGGTAGGACCAATCGAGCCCCGACGTCTCGGTCTTGAACTGGTCGAGCATCATGCGCACTACCGACTCGGCCGTGGCATCGTCGCCGATCTCGTACGTTTTCGGGAACAGGAAGCCTTCCAGGCTGTTCGTGCCCGCGTCGGCCAGGAAGTCGTAGTCGGCCGCGTATGCGCTGGCATCCGACGCAGCGGCCGTGAACGCGTCCGCCGTGATGTGATTCTCGGTGAAGGTTGCCACGCTCTGGGCAACGGCCTCGAGCGTGCTGCCTTCGGGGATGGTGAGCGCGTTCGCCACCGGACCGGCCGTCAGCTGGTTGATGATGGCGTCGAGCGACATACCGCCCGCGAATGTGTAGGTACCGGGCTTGAGCTGGGAATCAACGCCCATCTCGTTGACGCGCTTCGTGAAGTCTCCCGCATTGGAAACCAGACGGGCTTCCGCAAGCTGCTCTCCGACGACCTTGGCACCAGCACCTTCGGCCACCGTGATCGTGGCCTCCTGACCCTCGGCCAGAAGCTCGACCGATTGCGCGGAACAGCTGTTGAACAGGGTGAGCGCGCCCCACGCCAAACCTCCGACGACGAGAACGGCCAAAACGGCGGCGACTATAGCAGGAGCCTTGCTTTTCTTCGGGCGGATATAGCTGGTATCGTACGTACGGAACTGGCGCTCGCCCCGGGCATGAGCCGAGCGAGCTGCATGGTTCGGACGCTGAGAATAGGTGACTTGCTTCCTGTGCTGGGGCATGGAACTGATCCTCTTCTTCCATCAAGCCTCACGGCGCGCGTCAAGCCACGCCTGCAAAAACAAACTTGCGGCTATCATATCTATTTTGCCGCGCATGGCCTTCTCGGTCATGCCCTTTTCACGCAAACTCCGTTTGGCTTCCTGCGAACTTAACCGCTCATCAGCGAATTCGTAAGGGATGCCGCAGGCGTCGGATATGGTTTTCGCCGCTTTCCGAATGCGCGCGGCCTGAGGCCCCTCCGCGCCCGCCATGGTGTAGGGAAGTCCGCACAGCAGCAGCTCCGGCTCCCAATCCTCAAGCGCTCGCTGGAACGGCTTCGCGCAGTTCAGCACTTCCGAGGCGGGCAGCACGGCCACCGGAGAAGCCACCCGTTCCCCCGGATCGCTCACCGCAACCCCCACGCGCGTCTCCCCAATATCCAAAGCCATAATTCGCATGATGAGCCCTTTCATGTTACCGGCGGATACGCGCGGCTTTCCGCTTTCAGCTTATTGTACGTCAATGCGGCAACCTGGCGAAGAGCGCAAGCATGCTCGCAACCTCTTTTGAGAAAATCGCACGGTCGATAGACGGCGACTTGTCGTCGAGGTGCGAGAATATGGCAAAAATTTTGAGCTAGGTGAATGTGGGACGCCAGAAGACCGTCTTTGCATCGTAACTTGTGCGCAAAACACCTGGTCGGTTTTCTCACACGCTCGCTTTTAGCCAAGTTAGATATATGTAACTTTTACCTACCTCGAAATTCTTGCCAAAATCAGCCCGCCAAACGACCGAATAGGATTTCTCGATCCGTTTCGCACGCCCCAGGTTGACGAAGACGACAAGACGGTCACGCGCGTCACGAAGAGGCAAGCGAGGCAGCATGATCACTCCCCAGGATGAAAAAAGGGCTTCTCCGATTCACGGAGAAGCCGCCGAAAAAGACGCCCCGCAGGTTGAAGCGCCGCTCGCAGAGCCGGTGCCCCCAGCGGAAGAACCGCCTCGGGCGCCGTGCCGAGGGGTGCGCCGCGAGATTTCCCCTTCGGGGACTTGTCACGCTTCGCTTCGCGGCGCCGCACCCGTCGAGCCGAAACGTCCTGTGGACGTTTCGAGCGAGCTCAGGACCGCCTGGGCGCCGCACCCCTCGGCACGGCGCCCAGCCAACAACCCTACAGCAGCATGTCGCGCGCAGCCTGAAGGGCCGCATCGATGCCCGAGGCGTCTTTGCCGCCGGCCTGCGCCATGGCGGCCTTTCCGCCGCCGCCGCCCTTGATGTTCCCCGAGATCGCCTTGATGACGGCGCCTGCGTCGAAGCCCGCCTCCACCGCCTCCGGCGTGCCGGCCGCCAACAGCGTGGGCTTGCCGTCTTTCTCCGTGGCCAGCACCGCGGCGCCCGGCTGGCCCAAACGCGTGCGCAGCACGTCCCACATGTTGCGCATCTGACCCGCATCGGCCTCCGGCATGCGGCCGAACACTACCGGATAGCCCGCAGCGCTCGTCTGCGCGGTCTCGAGCAAGGCGTTGATGCCGTCGTCGGCCACGGCCTCGCGCCCACGCTTCAACTTCGTCTGCAGGTCTTTCAAGGTCTTCATGTTCGATGCCGTGCGCTCGCTCACGTCGAACAGGGGCACGCGCAAAGACTCGGCCGCCTCCTTGAGCTCAGCCTCCACGCGATTCATGTACGCAAGCGCGTCGAAGCTGGTCACGGCTTCGATACGACGCAGGTTCGCGCCCACGCTGGTCTCGGAGGTTATCTTAACGAAGCCTATTTCGCTCGTAGCCGAAACGTGGGTACCGCCGCACAGCTCCTGCGAAAAGCCCTCGATGTCGAGCACGCGCACGAACTCGCCGTACTTCTCGCCGAACAGCGCCATGACGCCGGCTTCGCGTGCCGATGCGAGCGACGTCTCGTAGGCGCGCACGGGATGATTCTCCATGATCTTCTGGTTCGCCAGGCGCTCCACCTCGGCGATCTGTTCGGCCGTCATGGCCTCGAAGTGGGTGAAGTCGAAGCGCAGACGGCTGTCGGCGACGTAGCTGCCCGCTTGCTTCACATGGTCGCCCAGCACCTCGCGCAGCGCCCAATGCAGGATGTGCGTAGCGGTGTGGTTGCGGCGGATACGCTCGCGGCGCGGCACGTCGATGGCGGCATGCACGGCATCGCCCGCGCTCAAGCGACCGCTCTCCACCTTCACGGTGTGCGCGATCAGGCCCTTCTCGGGCTCCTTCGTGTCCAGGACCGCCACGATGGCATCGTCCTTCGCAAGCACGCCGGCGTCGCCGATCTGGCCGCCCTTCTCAGCGTAGAAGGGCGTAGCGTCCAACACTACGCGACCCTCGTCGCCCGCCTCCAGCACATCCACCTGCACGCCGTCTTTCACAAGCGCCAGCACGCGCGCTTCGGCGTCGTTCTTCGTATAGCCGAGGAATTCGGTGGGGCCCACGGCCTCGAGGATCTCGTTCATCACGCCGCCATAGGTGGACCAGGCCGCCTCGGCGTCCTTCGTATTGGCAGCGCGAGCGCGCTCGCGCTGCTCGTCCATGCAGCGGCCGAAGCCTTCCATATCAACTTCGATGCCGCGCTCGTCGCACAGCTCTCGCGTGACCTCCACGGGGAAGCCGTACGTATCGTGCAGCGTGAACGCGCGGTCGCCCGGCAGCACCTCGCCCTCGAGCTCGGCCAGCGCCTCGTCGAGGAACGCGCGGCCCTGGCGCAGGTTTGCGCCGAAGCGCTCTTCCTCGGACAGGATGACGCGCCGCGTGAGCTCGCGGTTCTCCACGATCTCGGGGTACACGTGACCCATGAGGTTCACGATCTCGTCGACGTAATCGTTGAGGAACGGCTTGTCGAGGCCCAGCAGATGGCCCTTCATCACGGCGCGACGCAGCAGACGGCGCAGCACATAGCCGCGGCCTTCGTTGGAGGGCAGGATGCCGTCGGCGATCATGAATGCCACGGCACGGCTGTGATCGGCCATGATGCGCAGCGATAGGTCGATGGCCGCGTCCTCGCCGTACGTCGTTCCGGTCAGCTTCTCGCCCACCGCCACGAGGCTGCGCAGCACGTCCGTCTCGTAATTGGACTGGACGCCCTGCAGGATGGCCGCGATGCGCTCGAGGCCCATGCCGGTGTCGATGTTCTTCTTCGGAAGGGGCACGAACGTGCCGTCTTCCTGTCCGTCGTACTGGGTGAACACGAGGTTCCAGTACTCCAGGAAGCGGTCGCAGTCGCAACCAGGCGCGCAGTCGGGGCTGCCGCAGCCGAAGTCCTCGCCCTGATCGAAGTAGATCTCCGAGCAGGGGCCGCAGGGGCCCGTAGGCCCGGCACGCCAGAAGTTGTCATCCTCGCCCAGGCGCGAGATATGGTCGTCGGGCACGCCCAGCTTCTTCCAGATCTCGATGGTCTCGTCGTCGTCGAGATACACGGTGAAGTACAGGCGCTCGGCCGGCAGGCCCAGCACCTCGGTGGAGAATTCGTACGCCCACGCGCACATCTCCTCCTTGAAGTATTCGCCGAAGCTGAAGTTGCCCAACATCTCGAAGAAGCTCTGGTGACGGCCCGTGGTGCCGATGATGTCGATGTCGTTCGTGCGCACGCACTTCTGCACCGTCGTCGTGCCGATGTAGGGGGCTTCGAGGTGCTTCTGCTGCAGGAAATACGGCTTGAACTGCACCATGCCGGCGCTCGTCAGCAACAACGACGGGTCGTCGGGAATGAGCGATGACGAGGGCCAGCGCTTGCAGCCCTTCTCCTCAAAAAAGCTCAGGTACTTCTCGCGGATCTCCGCGCTGGTCATGTACTTCATAGTCGCGTCTTTCTATCTCCTCGGGGGCCGCCTCGCACGACCCGCTGCTCCACTAACGACGTGCGCCCGCACGCCCCCACGCGCTCAGGCCAACAAAGCCCGATCAACGCTTCTTACGATGCTGCGCCTTCTGATCGGCCTCGGCCTTGCGCTGCTCGACGCGCTCGAACGCCGCCGAGATGTCGGGATGCGGCGACGTGGCATCGGCGATGGGATCGAGCGTGCCGTCCGAGGCGGTGGTGCCTTGGAAGAACACGCCGTCTGCGCTTACCAGCTGCCGCCCCGTGCGCTTTTCGAAATAATACACGAAAACCGACTTCGCAACCGCGACGGCGGGAATGGAAGCCAACATACCCACAAGCGAGCCCGTGAAGCCGCTCATAGCGCCGCCTATAGCGGAGCCCGCCATCAAAGCGATGAGGGTGAGCGCCGGATGAACGTCCACCGAGTTCGCCATGATCTTCGGCGAAATAAACGTATAGACGATCTGCTGGATGGCGATGGTGCCGCCGAGCGCGATGACCGCGATCCAGGGGCTGACGAACACGCCCACGATGGCCGCAAGCGCACCGCCGAGCCACGGGCCCACGATGGGGATGATGTTCAACAGGCCGGCGATGCCGCCGAGCGCCGCGTAGTTCGGGATGCCGATGGCGCCGAACAGAACGACGCAGCCCACGCCGATGATGGCGCACTGCAAAAGCGTGCCCTTGATGTAGCCGCCCATGACGCGCGTGAACGTGACGTGCAGCATTTCCAGATCCTCGTGGCGCTTCGGGTTGACGAGGCGCATGCATTCGCGTCCAAGCTGCGGAAGCTCCATGAGGATCCAGAAAGCCACCACCAGCGCAAACCCGAGCGCAACGAACGTGTTGACCAGACCCGTCCCGATGGCGACCACGCCGTTGGCGCTATCGCGGGCGAACGTCGAAGCCCATGAGACGATGGCGTCCAGCGCATTGTTGATCCACGTTTGTACCGTGTCGTTCTGAAGCACGTCGGCGTAGCGCGTGTACAGGTCGTTGCCCCACCCGGCGATGGTCTGAACGTAGCCCGGAATGCTCTCGATGAGGTTGGTGAACTGGTCGCCCACGCCGAACGCCGGCGAGAACATGAGAAGCCCCACCAAAGCCAGAACAACGAACATCAGGACGTAGGCGATCGTCGTGCCGGCCACGCGTGGAACGCCCAGTTTCTCCAGCTTGTTCACCGGTCCTCGCAGGCAGAATACGATGACGATGGACCAGATGACGATGCCGATAGGCACGCTCAAAATATTGAACAGGTAAACGAGAACGCCCGTGAGCAGAATGCCGCCCACGATCGTCCAGACTATGAGAAAGCTTCGCTTCGCTTTGTCGGTTTTCGTCGCTTCGGAGCTGGGAGTCTCCACCGAGTCGCCCTTTCGTGCCGTGTATGCTGTCGTTACTTGCCCTGGTTCGCTTTTTCGTCTGCGTCGTACGTGAAGTACTGCTGCGCAGCTGCGGCATCGGCGTTCGCGGCGGTAGCCACGGCATCGGCCATGGTGGCGGCGACTTCGGACGTCTTATCGGCGGCGACGCGCTTGGCTTCGGCCTTCTCGTCTCGCTCGGCACGCTGCTCGGCGCGTTGCTCGCGCTGGTCGGCAACGGCCTCCTTCGCGGCCGCGACCGAGGTGGTCACCACGCCCTTGACGACGTCGGCGGTCGAAACGGGCACTTCGGTGCCGTGTCCGTTCGCACCATGGGAGGCGGAGCGCTCGGCTTTCGCCTGGCCGAGGGCAACCGACTCGTCGCTGGCGCGGCGCGACTTGAACGCGTTGCGCACGCGCGAGGTCACGTTGTTCACCAATTCCACCGGAGCGTTGGTCACCGTGTCCACCGCTTCGACGGCCGAGGCCACCGAGTCGGTGATTTCGTTCACGTCTTCGAGAATCTGATCGACGCGCATGATCTCGAGGTTGGCGGCATCGACCGTCAGCGACACACGCTCCACCAGCGGATCCACCTTCGCCGCGACGGGCTCGAGCGACGCCGTGATACGCTCCACGCTTGCCAGCGTAGGCTCGACCTGCTTCTGCAGATCGTCGACCGTCTTGCGTGTCTTGCGCACGGTCATGACAAGCTCGATGACGAGCCACACCAGCACCGCGCCCACGATCACATAGACCACCGGCAACGCTATGCTGAGAATTTCGCTGATATCCACCGTATGCCTCCTGTTTCCGAAGCCATTACTATAGCACGAGCACCTCGGATGATATACAGGCCGAGGTCAACTTTTCACCCTGCTTCCACAGGAGTAGACAATCGGTTACCTTCCGCGCGACGTGGGGTTTTCTCCGGAATCCAGACGGTCTCGCGCGAACGTGTCGCTGCGGTAGGCCTCCCAACCGCGATCGCTCGACCGGTAGAAGCAGCCGCGCTCCAAACCGTCGGGCAGGTAGCGCTGGCTCACCCAGCCGCTGGGGTAGCTGTGCGGATACTTGTACTCGCCGTAGTTCTCGGATCCGGGGCGGTGCCGATCGCGCAGATGGTCGGGCACGTTGCGAGACGGCCCGTTGCGCACCTCGTTCAGCGCGGCATCGATGCCCGCCTCCGCCGCGTTGCTCTTGGGCGCGAGCGCCAGGTAGATGGCAGCCTGCGCCAGGTTGATGCGGCACTCGGGATAGCCGATGACCTCGGCCGACTTGAACGCGGCCTCAGCGATGAGCAGCGCCTGCGGATCGGCGTTGCCGATATCCTCCGACGCAGCGATGAACATGCGGCGCGCGATGAACTTCGGGTCTTCTCCCCCATCGATCATGCGGGCGAGCCAGTACAGCGCGGCATCGGGGTCGCTGCCGCGCATGGACTTGATGAACGCCGAGATGACGTCGTAGTGCATGTCCTTGTTCTTGTCGTAGGGCAGCGAGCGATGCGGCGTGGCCGCGCGCACGTTGTCCTCGGTGATCTTCGCGGGCTTCTTCGAGGTGCCGGGCTGCACCATACCGGCGGCAAGCTCCAACGTGGTGAGCGCCGCGCGCCCGTCGCCGCCCGCCAGCAGCACGATGGCGTCGCGCGCTTTGGCATCCAACCGATAGCGGCCGCCCAGGCCGCGCTCGTCGACCAGCGCACGCTCCACGAGGCTGACGATCTCCTCGTCGGACAGCCCGTGCAGCTCCACCACGCGCGAGCGGCTGATCAGCGCCGAGTTAACCTCGAAGAAGGGGTTCTCCGTTGTGGCTCCCACCAGCACCAGCACGCGATCCTCCACGGCGTGCAGCAGCGCGTCCTGCTGGCTGCGGTTGAAGCGGTGGATCTCGTCGACGAACAGGATGGTGCGCAAACCGAACGCCGACAGGCGCTTGTCGGCGGCATCGATTTCGCGGCGCAGATCCGAAACCGTGCCGCCGATGGCCGACACCTCCACGAACGTAGCCTTCGTCGTCTCGGCGATGACGTGCGCGAGCGAGGTCTTGCCCGTGCCCGCCGGGCCGAACAGGATGACCGAGCTCAACTGGTCCTGCTCGATGGCGTTGCGCAGCCACGAGCCGGGGCCCACCGCCTCGTCCTGGCCGACCACTTCCTCGAGCGTGCGCGGACGCATGCGCACTGCCAAGGGCGCCACTTCCGACTTCCGCTCGTTTTCCATTTCGGTAAATAAGGTATCCATGCCATATATCGTATCATGCGAACGCTTGTTTGCCTAGCGGACGTTGCATTGTCGCCCGAAAAACTCGGAATCGCGCCCGAAAACGAGGCCTTCGGGCGACAACGCACTCCCGTCCTCGCATTCCGTCGCTCGATCCGCAGCCGCTCGGCATGTAGAAGACCGGGTTGTGTAATCGGCGAAACAACCGGATGTCAAGTCTTTATTTTAACGATGCTACCCATATACTCAAAAGCAGGTCCTGCCCTCGTAGCCATACTTTGCGATGGACCGATGCTGATACATGAGGGAGCTCAAGATCGCGTGTGAAATGGGGATTCGTGTCCGTTGACACGAAAGCCAGGAAGCGGGCTGCGAGCACCCACCTTTTAAGGTGGGTTCATCCTTCTGGCCGGGGGTAGGGCTTCATCGAACTTCTTCGCCGCAGCACCAATCGAGCGTCGAGCGAATCATCTCATGACCGTAGCAGAAAAAGGAATCCAGCTCCCCTTGCATCATATACCGGTGCGTGCGGGTGTAGTGGAGGAGAATGCGCCCGAAAATCCCCAGCGTATGATACTCGGACAGGCAAGCCACCATCTCTTCGGACATATTGCGTCCGTGCAGCATGATGCGAATATCCTGGGCGATCGCAGGCCGATACAGGGCAAGCAGATAGTCGAACAACCGGAAATGATCACTGCTGGCGAACAAATGCCGATAGTATTCTCGTCGACTTTGCAGATAGTCACCGAGCGCCTTGAAGAACAGCTTCTGGCTCTCGAACGTCCCGCCGTCATCCACTTGCACATAAAACGGCATCTGGGGAAACGGGTCGTGCAAACCTTTGTCCGGCACCAGGAGCGACGAGGGGGCGAACCCACCCCGCACGAGCAAAGCGCTTACGTTGGTGCGGTATATCCACGCGATGAGCGACTCCACCGTCTCGAAATAATTGTAGAATGTCTTTCTACTGATGCCCGTTTCGCGGGCAATATCAACCACAGTGACACGGCGCAAACCGTTCCCTTCAGCGACCAAGCCCATAAACGACTCAGCGATAAGCTCGCAGGTCGCACACCGCGCCGCGGCTTTCCCATCTGAATAGCTGTCTCCGGAAAATGCAAAACTCCTCTGGGAGTCGAACATGCGATGGCTCCCTCCCTGCACATCGCACGTCCCTCCCCCGACATCCCAGCACGCATCCTGCTCCAGGGCGGATGAGGAGGCGCACTCCGCCCTTCCGGCACGACCCGGAAACCGCTGACAAGGCCTCGTCCTCTGGAACATACACAGTCTTTCATGCTCGACAGACACCCCGAGCGCATCCCCGGTCAACCCGAGCGTCAACCGGGGAAAGAGATGCCAACAGCTTACTTCTTCTTCACAACTTCACGGAAATCGACACCGTAGTCTTCCAGCAGCTTTTGCACGCCCGCGCGGGCTGAGGCGGCAATACCGGCGCCCGGATGCGAGCAGCATCCCAGGAAGTACAGGTTGTCGATAGCGCCGTGGTACTCATGACCCTTGCCAGCAAACGGACGCATGTCGTACATCTGGCTGGGCTGCAGGCCGATCTGGCCAATGTCGCCGCACACCATGGCATGATCCCACTGCTCGTACTCGAGCGGGGTGAGACTCCAGTGGCCAACGACATCGTCATCGGTGATGTTGGTGGTCATGCCCTTAAAGAAATCCCACACCTGACGCTCAAGCTCTTCTTTGTGCGTGACCCAATTCTGCGGATCGCCCCACAGGCGGTACGGAGCGTACTGGTAGATATTGACTACGCTATGGCCTTCGGGGCAGCGCGTTTCGTCCAGCAGCGACGGAATGGTGATCAAGGGCAGACGAGGACTAAACTCCCCCAGCGGGTAGTTGCTGAATGTTTGCAGGTATTCCTTTTCGTACGGAGCCGCTTCGATGCAAAACGCCTCGAGCACTTCCGGACCCGCTTTGAACTCAGGGATCTTCTTGAGCGCAAAGGACTGGTTGAGCGCACCGAAGTCAGCATGCTTCAAACGGGCAACGGCACGCGCCTCGTCTTCAGGAGCGGCGTCCCCCAGCATGGCGTACACTTGCTTGATGTTGATGCAGCTGACAACTCCCTGATCAGCCTCGAAGATCCTGCCGTCGAGGATACGCACACGCTTCGCTTCGCCGTTCTCGACATATAAAGCACTGGCTTCCGCATTCAAGAACAGATCAGCTCCCTCGTCTTTACAGCAGCAGCACAGCGCATCGATGAAGCTCTTGCTGCCGCCCTTGGGGAACGGTGCACCGGGATACTCGTGGTTCACCTTGCCGTTGATGCAGTACAGATCAGGATTGTGGATGTTGGAGGTGAAGTACAGAAGCGATGCGGTGCCGATTTCACGCGGGTCGATCATCATCTCAGTACACCAGCGGGTGAACGTGACGCGCACCTCTTCGGACTCGAACCACTCTTCGACAATCTGCTGCGCCGAGGAGTTCAGCACGCGCTGGAACTCACGGCCTTCGGGGCTTTGGTACATCACGTTCATCATGGTGCCGTACGGCGGCGGGGGTGCCTGCGCGCCAACGTGCGCGACGGACATCATCTCGGACATGTACTTGTTGAACTTGCGGTACGTCTCGGCATCCTTTTCCGAAAACTGGGCAATGTTCTCGCAAGCCTTGTCCATGTCGGGATCCATGACCAACGCCGTGTTGTCGGGAAAAATCGAACAGAACAGGGATTTGGTTGAGACGTACTCAAGCCCGTATTTCTCGATGAGCCCCAATTCATCCTCACGTACGATAGGCGTACGGGCGATCATGCTGTGGATCATGCCGCCCAAGTCGCTGATGTAGCCAGGCGCGCACACTTCCCCCGAACGCGTGCCTCCCCCGAACTCATCGTTTGCTTCAAGGCAGCAGACCCTGAAGCCGGCTTTCGCCAGATAGGCCGTTGTCAGCAGACCGTTGTGGCCGCCGCCCAGGACAACGAAATCATAGTGCTCGGACATAATCTTCACCCTTCCTCTCGTCGGGCGTCGACACTTCGCGTAGCATACGTCGACGACTTCTGGTTCAGTTATACGCCGGTATCGATCCGTCGCTCAAGAGACACTTCGACCTGAGTGGGGTCACGCTTCCCAGCAGATGCGCACCAGCGTAAAACCTACGAGCGAAACACATTTGAAGCAAATGTTTCACCTGATGAATACGGGTATTAGAAAAGTCAAGCCGTATGCGTCGAACATGCCCACTTCAACGGGAATGGGGATGCGCCCGGCCTCACGACCGCCCCTCAGCTCGAGCAAGCTCGTCGCGCGCCTCTTTGTAACGCGCGTACCCTGCGGAGACCTTTGTCTTGCTGGCAAGCGTCAATGCCACCAATACGACGATGGTGGTGCCACATGCGGGCCACAAAGGCTCCATGCCCAGAGGGTTGCCTGCGAAATGCCACACGGCAGCGACGATGCCTCCCAGCAACATGGACCAAAACGCAGCCGTACTGGACACGCGCGGCCACACCATGGATACCAACAACACGATTCCCACAACCGAGCGTATCTGAAACGCAGCGTACAGTTGACCCAGGATGGATGACGCATTGAGCCCGAGCCATGTGGCCACGATACCGAGCAGCACCACCATCAAGCGCGAGAACGCCAAACGCTGGCGATCGGTGCTCTGAGGCCGCACGACGGCGTACAGATCCTGCGTCAGCGTGTTGGAGATAAACAGCAGGGCTGCCGGCGCAGACGACCAGATGGCAGCGGCGATGGACATGGACACAACACCGGCGACAACGGGACCTTGAGCGTTCGACATGGCAAACAGAATGCCATTGGGCGACGCATCGGGCATGGCAACCATACCGCACATGCCGATAATCGCAGGAAGCGTGGCGAACGGAATGACGATGACGGCAGCTCCCCATGCGCCAACGGCCATATCGCGTGCCGAACGCGCGGAAATGGTAGCCGTCACCATGGTGGCCGCCGCGATGAAGCTGATGCCTATGCCGATGGCGTTTGCCAAGGTTGACCAGATGTCGGGCTGGAGCAGGTCGAAGTAGCTGCTCGGCAGCTGCTCGTATAGCGCTCCCAAGCCTCCGACCATGTCGAGGCTACCCGAGGTCGCCGCTATCAGTCCGCCGTACATGACCACCATGTGCGCGATGTTCATGATGGCCAGACCTTTCATGCCCCCTAGCAGCGTGACCGCGACGAAGAGCGCCGACACGAACCAAGCGACCGGAGTGGGATCCAGACCCACCATTGGCGCAATGAGTGCCGCTGCGCTGATAGGTTGAGAAGAATACAAGAAACAGTACGTCACCACTATGATGACCAACATCACGGTCCGGCATCGCTGGTCGAACATGAACTTGAAAGCCTCGGGTACCGAGAGGATGTCGTACTTACGGTGCATTGCCCGGTAGAAACGGGCGGCGAACACGATGAAAACGATCATGCCGATGGACATGCCCCAGTTCACCCACACGGCCGATATGCCGGTGGTGAATCCAGTAGCCGCCTTGCCGATGGTAGCCGCTCCGGCCATCATCTCGGCGAAGAGCAACGGGATGATCATGAACCACACAAGATTGCCCTGAGCAGTCAGGAATTGACGGGATGAAGACGATCCGCGCGTCGCCACGACAACGCCAATGATCACGGTTATGGCAATGTAGGCAACGAGCATGATAAGCGGGAGACTCATACAAGTTCCTTTCGCGAGAAGGGCCCCGGCTCGGACAAACCAAGCGGGGCCCTGAAACGATATGCATCAACGCATCGATGCAGGGGAGGTCAGCACAGGCCCATCGCCATCCACAGCGGGATGCTCCCCATCATTGCCACGATCGAAATGACGGCGTACGCGTAAGCGGACTTCTTGAATTCTTTGATAGTAACGTATTCGTTGCCGGCAACGCCAAGGGTGCCGATGACGAACGGGTTCATGAATGAATTGAACCAGATGTTGCCACCGATATACTCGACGAAGCCAAGAATGAACAGCGAGATTCCCGCGTCAGGAAGCAGCGGACCAAAGATGGAGAACAGAATGATCAAGCACGGTCCCTGGGCGGGAATGAACGCTCGCAAAACCCACGTGATGATCAACAGAACAGGGACGAAGATCCATACATTGCTGATCACCGGGCTGACGATCGGGCCGAGCACGGTGGCAATCCAGGCACTCACTCCAAGCGGGCTCATGAAACCAGCGATGCTGATGATTGCGCCGATGAACATGATCAGACCCCAAGGGATGCGCGTTTGGAAATCGCTCGGCTTCAAAATGCCGAACGCGCACAGCACGATACCGCCAAGCAGAGCCACCATGCCGGCGTCGAAGAAGTTGCCGATCCACAGGACGAGGCAGACGGCGATGACGACAAGCGCAACCCACTCTTCCTTCTTCATCTTTCCCAGTTCCTTGTACTTGTCGGAGAAGTAGCTCGCGGGAAGGTTCAGTTTTTCTTTCGGGCGACAGAACACCATGCAGAAGATATACGTACCGACAAGCAAAAGGATAAGCCAGACCCACGTCATGGAGAGATAGCCCACCCATGAAAACGACAACCCGATGACACCCAACATGAACGCCACATTAGCGCTGCCGGTCAAAAAGGCATGCGAACCGATATACGGAGGTATGAACACGGCGGTTAGCAAACCGAGCGCGGGACCGCTCTTCTTTTCATAGCCAACCTGCTTGGTCATCTCGGTTGCCATCGGAACAAGCAGGTTGGTCTTCGCGTTATTTGAAGGAATGAGTGGGCTGATCACCAAACCGGCGGCCATGAGCGACAATACCTGGCCACGGTAGTTCTTAGGAAAGACGGACAGCATCTTCAACGCCAAACGGGTCAGTAAACCCGAATTCTCAATAGCGGCGGCAAACGTGAAGACGGCGATCATGAGCCAGACGATGCTGCCTCCGAACGCCGAGAACACCTCGGCGACCGTACCCACTCGAAAGGCCACCATGAGCGCGAGAGCGCCCAAGCAAGCCGCCCACGAGGGCACGGCGTTCGATATGAGCGCCACCAGCATACCCACGAAAATACCGAGATACGTCATACCGACGCTGTCAAGTCCCTCCGGTGGCGGTATATGCGCAATTACCACACCCACCGCGATTGACACCACGAGCAAAACGAGGTTCTTCCTACTGAATTCTTTCATGGTTTCCCCTTTTTTCAATTGGGAGAGCGGTCGCTTTCCCCTATGCAACCCCACGCGAGAAAGCAGAAGCTCAGATACCGATCATGCGCTTACCGGGATTCGGCGGCCTCGGCCTTCAAGCGCTTCTTGCGAGCCTTCAACGCCGCAGGCATCTTTTTCGCAAAAGCCATGATGGCTTTCTTGTTGGCCATGATGACCGGCCAACCGTTGGCTATCGCCTCGGGAGTGACCAGCACGTTCATGCGCATGCTGTCGAGCGCTTTTGCGTCCAGAATCAGATTGCCGTTCTCAAAGTTCATCTTGAAAATTTCAACCATCGGGCTGCCGGTCTCGGTCAGCATCATGAGCGATGGCTGCTTCGGTGCTTTAGGCATGGGATCACGCTCCTTGCAAGAGGCGACCGGAAACCGGCCGCCTCCGTGTATAGATCGAATGATGGCGATTACTTCTTCAAAACGTCGCGGAAGTCCACGCCGTAGTCCTCGAGGATCTGGAACGCGCCAGGACGCGCGCCAGCCGCGATACCGCCACCGGGATGGCCGCAGCAGCCGATGAAGTATAGATTGTCGATGTCGCCGTGATAGGTGTGGCCCTTGCCGGGGAACGGGCGCATATCGTACATCTGACTGGGCTGCAGGCCGATCATGCCCAGGTCGCCTTCCTTCATGGCCGGGTTCCACGTCTCGTACTCAAGCGGCGTGAGGCCCCATCGACCGATAATGTCGTCGTCGGTGATGTTCGTGGTCTGGCTCTTGAAGAACTCCCACACCTCGTCCTTGAGTTCATCGCCGTGAGTCTCCCAGTTCTTGGGGTCGCCCCACAAGTTGTACGGAGCGTAGCTGTACAGGTTGACCACGCTGTGGCCCTCGGGGCAGCGCGTGGGATCCCATAGCGAAGGAATGGTGACCAGCGGCAAACGCGGATTGAAGCCGCCCAGGCGGTAGTTGCTGAACGTCTCCAGGTACTCCTTCTCCTCTGGAGCGAACTCGATACAGTATGCGTCGAGAACCTCGGGGCCCGCCTTGAATTCGGGGATCTTCTTGAGCGCGAAGGACTGATTGAGCGCAGCAAAGTCGGCTTGTTTCAAGCGACGTACGTAACGGGCCTCTTCAACCGGAGCGTCGGCGCCCATCATCTCGTAGACATCCTTGATGTTGATAGTGCTGATAACCGCGTTCTTGGCGATGAACTCGTCACCGTTCTTCGTACGGACACTCTTGATTTCGCCACCCTCAACAGTGACGTCGTTGACCCAAGCGTTCGCGAATAGATCAGCGCCGTTATCGGAACAGCAAGCCTTCAACGCTTCGACGAACTTCACGCTACCGCCCATGGGGAAGGGCGGGGCGTAGGTGGGATTGTGGACGCGACCCGTGAAGTACAGAAGCGTCGCCGTGCCGATGGCGCGCGGGTCGATCATCATCTCGGTACACCAGCGGGTGAACGTGACGCGCACCTCTTCGGACTCGAACCACTCTTCGACGATCTGCTGAGCCGAGGAGTTCAGCACGCGCTGGAACTCACGGCCTTCGGGGCTCATGTACATGACGTTCATCATGGTGCCGTACGGAGGCGGAGCGCTCTGAGACCCGATGCCCGCCACGGCCAGCATGTTGACCATGTACTCGTGGAACTCAGGATAGATCTCCGCGTCGTGCTTGGAGAACTTGCCGATGGCCTCGCAAGCCTTGTCGATGTCGTGGTGCATGACCAAGCTGGTCTGATCGGGGAAAATGGAGCAGAACAGCGCTTTCGCATGAGCGTATTCGAAACCGTACTTCGAGAACAGGCCCAACTCGTCTTCCGTCACGATGGGCGTAGCGGAGATCATGTTGTGGACCATGCCGCCAAGCTCGGATACGTAACCAGGCGCCGTAACTTCGCCTGATCGGGTAGATCCGCCGAACTCGTCATTGGCTTCAAGGCAGCAGACCTTAAAACCGGCTTTCGACAGATAAGCCGTGGTGATGAGGCCGTTGTGACCGCCTCCCAAGACAACGAAATCGTACGTAGATGCCATGGTACTTCCTCCTTGTGGATAGTGTGACCATACCTTGCATAACGCTCTTGGATCCCGGGATGCCTCCGTTATAGAGCCGAAGAGGCAACTCGGCAATCTCCCAGTTTTCGAAAAACGAGGAAACTCGGCTACCCCATTCTGAGAAAATCGTGGAGCAGCTCGCCCCCCATGCAAACTTCAGAATCATCGAAAGGAAGGAAGGAGAACGGCGGGGCGATAGGGCCAGAGGTCATATGCGCCTCACGAGAAACGCCGAAACAGCAGGAACCCCAATGGAGAATCCACGTTTCGTTGATTTTGGATTGCCAAAAACGACGTTTTGCGTCATGTGGGGTATGTTCAATTTCCTCAGCGACGAGGTACAAAGTTGGTGCAATATCGAGTTGGTAGAGCTTCGAGCAGGAGGGATGACAGCATGGCAAAGGCACCCTTAAAACGAAGGATCGCCGACGCATTCATGATCTTGGTTCCGCAAGCCCCGACGCGACGCGTAACGGTGGCCGAGCTGACCCGCTACCTCGACATCGACCGCAAAACGTTTTACAACCACTTCGACAACATCGACAACCTCATGATTTGGATATATCGCGACTATCTGGCGACCATGCTCGGAAACCCCGTCTTCGACGAATGGGAGAAGACGACCCCACATCCCGACAAATTTGATCCGTACTCCGACATGCCCTTCTATGCACGCAACCTGCAGGACGGAACGCTCTGCCAGGGAGAATACTTCAAGCGCATGGCGTATCATTGGGAGAACCACCGGCAATATTACTCAATCGTGTTTTCAACTTCCTGCTACGTGAACCTCGTAGACTATATCATCGACCTGTTTTTGCCGGAATTCCGCAAGGACGTCGATCTCTATCGCGCCGACCGCGAGATGCCGGATATCGTAGCTGACTTTCTCGCCGAATATCACGTTATGGGCGTGTTCGGACGTCTGCGCTACCACTTCACACAAACAAACAAATTCATCATGCAAGACGAGTTGGAACCATTCTGGAACTACGCCCATATCATGCTGCGCGAAAGCGTCGACAGCTGCTACGAGCCAGTTGAACGCCGCGGTTTAGGAAAACTGCTTTCGTCGGCAAAACACGTCGAACGTTACAGTGGCTTCGCCTGCAGATGCCGCAAACACTAGATGCAAAAAACATCGCCATCGAGACGTACGCGTCGATGGCGATGTGAGGGCTTCGGCAAGCTGCTGCACAGAGGCTCCAAATTTTGCAGCGTACACCCGGACCCGACCAAAACACTTTTTCGCCTCTGAGCTATCCGCGTCGATCATTTAACCAGAATCGTCACGCACAAACTCAGATCGGATGCGCAGCCGACAGCGGAGGTGCGCCATTCGTCATGAAGCCTTCATATGCGCGGCTCGTTCGTCTCGGCTCTGCCGACAAGGCGCAACCGGATGGCGAGCAGCACTTCGCCACCTGTGCGCGCACCGCGTCGACCCCTCTCGAGAATTGGACAATCAGACTTAGTAATGAGTTCCATAGAACACACTATGGCGCATGGCAGCAGATACTCTTTACCCATGTCACAGAACACCCGAAAAGCCATCGGCAACCGAATCCGAGAGCTGCGCAAAAGCCAGAAGCTCTCGCAGCAGAAGCTTGCGCTGATGGTGAACGTCGAGCGCTCTTACCTGGCGAAAATCGAAGGCGGGAAGAGAAATCCCAGCCTCGAATGCATAGAGAAGATTTCCAAGGGCCTCGGCCTTTCCTTGGAAGAATTCTTCAAGGGGTTGTAGCCTCTTGGCCCGGGCAACCAGGATACTCGTCGGACAGCGCGTCCGGGCGCTTCGCGAGGAGAGCAATCTGACGCAGGAGCAGCTTGCGCTCATGACGGGTGTAGGACGGTCGTACCTCGCCAAGGTGGAGGCGGGCAACCGCAACGCCACCATCGACTTCATGGAGAAGGTCGCGCTCGGCTTGGGCGTGACGCTGGGTCAGCTGTTCGAGGGCTTGTAGGCTTCCTTTCCCATGGACGCAAGCGCATCTTCGACATCGACATAGGACGCGAGCGCCACCGCACCTCCCGCGGCCCCGTCTTCTGCGAAAGCGCCTGAAACTCGCACCCGTGCGGGAACGCCGCCGCGATTCACACACACGGTTCCGGCGAAGCCTCGCTCGCCCGCCTCGCGAGCCTCCTTGGCCAACGCACCGACGGCTCGACGCCCCTCCTCGTCGTCGCCCGTCACCAAACTGTAGCAAGCATTGGATTCGAGAGTTGTGAAAGCTTCATCCAACCTATGACGAGCGAACCCGATGCCCAGCAGCTCCATGAGCGTGCCTTCCTGCGCGACATCTCGCGCCTTCGCCCTTTCGCACTCGCCGAAGCGGTCGCCGCGAACACGTCGAGAAGGCGCTACGTCCGACGTGCTCCTGTTCTGGTAGAAACGGCGCTTATCGCGGTACATCGCCTCGTCTGCATCGAACAACGTCCTATCGATCTCGCTCGATCGCGGCGTCCATTGCGCGCCGATAGCCACCTCGCACGACGGAACTTCGTCGAACGCTTTCTGCAGCCGCCCCACAAGCGACCGAAAGCCCGCTTCGTCGGTATCCACGACCGTGGCCACGAACTCGTCACCACCCACACGGTACAGCCGCGCAACCTCTCCGAGAACGCGCTGCATCGTCTGAGCGCATGTTTGCAACAGATGGTCGCCTTCAGCATGGCCGCCGCGATCGTTGATCTCCTTCATACCGTTGACATCGAGAAAAACCGCGCCGAACGGGCGCGCCAGCTTCTCAAGGCGCCGCACGTCCTCGTTGTAGCGGTTTCGATTGTACAGCCCGGTCAGAGAATCGTGGTAGCTCATCGCCACTAGCTGGCGCTCGTTTTCGATACGCTGCAACGTCATGCTGTAGAAGTAGCACAACGTGCGCAGCAGCGGCGCGATGTCGCGGATCTGGTCGGCCGGAGGGTTGTCCATGCCGAGGAAGCCCACGAGACGCCCGTCGCGTTCGATGGGTGCGACGACCAGACTGGCGATCTCCTGCACGTGCAGCGTTTCGTACTCCCGAGGATCGACAACGCCCTTGATGGCGTCCAGATCCTCGATCAGCACGCATTCCCCCCGACCGAACAGGTCGAGCCACCGCTCGAACAAACGGTAGTCCATATCCTGAAGGCTTTCGATCTGGGAGGATATGCCGTCAGCACACCACTCGTGCGTATTGCTGAACCCCTCTCCGCGAGCCGAGAACAGATAGGAGCGCTCAGCTCCAAGCTCCTCGCCCAACCGTTCGAGCATGCGCACGGACGCACGCTCCGGATCGGTCTCGCGATACAGATCGTTAGCGATCTCGAGGATGACCTCCTCGTTGCGATGCAGGTTCCGAAAGCGCATACCCTCTTCTTTTTGATCGGTGAGGTCGAAGCCCACCTCAAGACGAACCAGCTTCCCGCCCCAGTTGATCAGACGATCGTTCAGCAGATGGCGATGGTTCGTCAAAGGGTTCGTGAATTCCCACACGTAGCTTTTCTCGACGCTGAGCAGATGATTCGTGCAGAACGGACACGGCTCATCGCGCCCTTGCAGGAATTCGTAGCACTTGAAGCCCTCCAGATCGGCATCGAGCGGCACCTTGAAAAGCCGGCGGCCCGCCTCGTTCACGTGCAGAAGCTCGTACGTCTCGATATCCGATATGTAAAACGGATCGGGATAGTTCAGATCGTCGTTGTATTCAGCCATGGAGAGCCTTCGTTCACGGTAACGGACATGCCGGCGTTTGCGCTTCGCGGTTACTGGTATTGCGTCCTAGTATAGCGATATTCTCAGTAACGTGCGCGCCCGATCGCAAGCTCCAGAAGAACGGCAGCGCCCTCCGGAGAGGGCGCAAAAAGCCGTGCATGCTCGATAGTAGACGAGAGGTCAAGCGCTGGGAAAACGCAGCACGAACGTGGTGCCCTGCCCTTCGGCGCTCTCCACCTCGATAACGCCTCCGTGGTACATAACCGCATGCTTGACGATGGCCAGACCCAGTCCCGTTCCTCCGGTTTCCTTCGAGCGGCTCTTGTCCACGCGGAAGAAGCGTTCGAACACCTTGTCGTGCAACTCGGCCGGGATGCCCGGTCCCGTGTCGCTGACGCGCACGACCGTCTGATACGCGGCGTTCGCGAGCCCGCCTTCCACGCATTCGGAGCCCACCTTCATGGTGACGAGGCCGCCTTCGTGGTTGTAGCGGATGCCGTTCTCGATGAGGTTGTACAGCATCTCCTCGGCCAACGTCTCGCTGCCCGCGATGCACGCCGACGCGCCCTCCACCCGCACGCGCACGCCCTGGTCGTCCGCGAAGCTGGACAACCTCCCGGCCACGCGCTGCGCCACCGCGTACAGGTTAATGGCCGTCGCACCGTCGTTCTCGAAGGCCGACTCGTCAAGCTTCGACAGCGTCAGCACGTCGTTGATCAGCGAGCGCATGGTCTGCGCCTCGTCGTAGATGAGCGCGGCGAACTTCTGGCGGTCGGAGGGCTGCACCATGTCGTTCTTCATGAGCTCGGCGTAGCCCGATATCACCTGCAGGGGCGTCTTCATCTCATGGCTCACGTTGCTGGAGAAATCGCGGCGCATGTTCTCGGCTTCGGCCAGCTCGCTGTTCTGCTGCTTGAGCTGGCGCTGTTGCTCGTCGATCCGGATGAGCAGCGGGTCCATCTCCTCGTATATCTCATTGTCCAAAGGGTTCGCGAAATCGAGCGCGTCGATGGGCTTCATGATCCGGCTCGTAAGTATCTTCGACAGCAGGAACACGAGCGCCACCGCCACGATGAGCGCTATGAGCACGGGCATGAGCATCTCGCTGAGGAACGATAGCAGCGAATGCCGCGTCTCGGACAGGCGCACGATACTGCCGTCGTCCAGCTTCACCGCCGCATACACGGTGTCGGTGCCCAGCGTTTCAGAGTAGCGCATGGTGACGGCCTCGCCCATGTCTGCCGCTTCCTGCACCTCGGGGCGGTCGGCGTGGTTGTCCATGGCATCGGTGTCGGCGGCGCTGTCGAACAGCACCGTGCCGTCCGCATCGATGAGCGTGTAGCGCGTCAGTCCGCTGAACTGCTCTTTCAGCGCGGGAGCGTTCTCGGACGACGGAGTGGCGTTCAGATAGCGCGCCGCATCCTGGGCACTGGCCGCAAGCTCGGTTTCAGCGTCGTGCTCGTAAGACAGGTAGTAGATGGTGGTCATCGTCACGGACAGCGCAACGATGACGGCCAACGTGAACGCGAGCACGCTCGTGAAAATCTTGCCGGACAGGCTCTTAACCTTGAAATGCGTCGGGCTCATGCGCGCGCTCACGAGGAGGGTTTGATGCAGTAGCCCACGCCGCGCACCGTACGAACGAGGGCGTCGGCCCCTTCTTGCGCCGCGGCCAGCTTCTGGCGCAGCGTCTGCACGTGCACATCCACCGTGCGCGTCTCCCCCACGTACGTCATACCCCACACGTCTTCCAGCAGTTGGCTGCGCGACAGCACGTGCCCCTGGTTCTGCAGCAGCGTGTGCAGCAGGTCGAACTCCTTGAGCGTGAGCGTGATGGGCTCGCCGCCCACCTGCACGGTGTGAGCCGACACGCATAGCTCGATAGGACCGCAAGACAGCTCGTCGTCGGCCATGACGGGAGGCGCCGACGCGCGGCGCATGAGCGCGTTCACGCGGCTGACCAGCTCCATCATGCCGAAAGGCTTGGCCAGATAGTCGTCAGCGCCGGCATCGAGGCCGCTCACCGTGTCGAACTCGGTGCCCTTGGCCGTGAGCATCATCACGGGCAGATGCTTGGTCGCCGGGTTCTCGCGCAGCATATGGAGGATCTCGAGCCCGTCGATTTCCGGCAGCATGATGTCGAGCAGCACCAACTCGGGGAGGCGCTCCTTGCACGCGGCGAAGAACTCGCCCGCCGCCGGGAAGCCCGCCGCCTCGAATCCGGCCTGCTTGAGAGCGTACACCGTGAGGTCGCGGATGTTGGTATCGTCTTCAACGTAGTAGATCATGGGTTGGTCCTTTCGGCCGGCAGCGCGCTTTCGCCGCCGTCGAACCTATTGTAAAGCAGGAGGAAAAACCACGGGCTTGCGGCAACGTCAAATTTGCGTAAAGCCGAAAGGATCCCGCACGGCGCCAGCCGGAACCCTCCTAGCTGACGCCGCACGGGATCCTTCGGCTCCGCGCCTTCGGCGCTGCGCTCAGGATGACAACGCTCTGGCCTAGCCGAACCTTCCCGCCACGTAGTCGGCGGTTCGGGGGTCGGCCGGGTTCGTGAAGATGTCGTCGGTGGAGCCGGCCTCCACCATCTCGCCCAACAGGAAGAACGCGGTCTTGTCGGACACGCGCAGCGCCTGCAGCATGTTGTGCGTCACCATGATCACCGTGTACTTGCTCTTGAGCTCGCCCACGAGATCCTCGATCTTGGCGGTGGAGATGGGGTCGAGCGCGCTGGTGGCCTCGTCCATCAGCAGCACTTCCGGGCGCACCGCCAACGCGCGCGCGATGCACAGGCGCTGCTGCTGGCCGCCGGAGAACCCGAGCGCGTTCTTCTTCAGACGATCCTTCATCTCGTCCCAGATGGCGGCGTCGCGCAGGCTCTGTTCCACGATGGCGTCCAGATCCTCGCGCTTCTTGATGCCGTGCGTGCGCGGGCCGAACGCCACGTTGTCGTACACGCTCATCGGGAAGGGGTTGGGCTGCTGAAACACCATGCCTACGCGACGGCGCAGGCTGTTCACGTCGATGGAGCGGTACGCATCCTCGCCGTCCAGCGTGATCTCGCCCTCGACGCGGCAGCCCTCCACGAGGTCGTTCATGCGGTTGAGGCTTTTCAGCAGCGTGGACTTGCCGCAGCCCGACGGGCCGATGAGCGCCGTCACCTGGTTCTCGGGGAACTGAAGGTCGATGCCCTTCAACGCATGGAAATCCTTGTAGTACAGATCGAGGTTGCGCACGCCCATCTTGACGGGCGCGTCGGCGGGCGCCTTCTCCTTGATGCGACGGTCGGCCGCCTGGCCCTGCGCCTGGGGCATATAGGTAGCCGGGGCGTTCTGGGTCGGAGCGGTTCTCTCGAGCGTGACGTTAGTCATCGGTGCCTCCCTTGTTCATCTTCTTGGCGGCGAACGTGGCCAGGAGGTTCAGAAGCACCACCATGACCAGCAGCACCACCGCCGTTGCATAGGTCTCGTTCACATGCAGGCCCTCGCTGGCCAGCGCGTACATGTGCACGGCCAGCGTGCGGGCGGAATCGAACACCGCCATGGCACCCTCACCGGCGAAATTCGGGATCTGGGCGATGGAGCCGGCCGTGAAAATGAGCGCGGCCACCTCGCCCACGCACCGGCCGAGCGCCAGTATCACACCGCCCAGAATGCCGGGCACGGCCGAAGGCAGCACGCAGCGAAACACCGTGCGCAAACGACCCGCACCCAGGCCGAAACCGCCTTCGCGGTACGCGTCGGGCACGGCCAACAGCGCCTCCTCGGTGGTGCGCATGACCACGGGCAGCACCATGATGGCCAACGTGCACGCGCCCGCCATGAGCGATAGGTTCCAGTGGAGCGCCGTCACGAAGAACAGCATGCCGAACAGGCCGTAGATGATGGACGGGATGCCCTGCAGCGTCTCGGCGGTGGTGCGCACGACAGCTACGAAACGGCTGCCGCGCGGCGCGTATTCCACCAGGTAGATGGCCGATCCCACGCCCACCGGCACCGCCATGAGCAGCGAGAGGGCCGCCATCAGCAGCGTGTTCACCAGCGCCGGCATAAGCGAGACGTTCGTGGAGTTGTACTCCCACTCGAACAGGCTGGGCGTAAGGTACGGCACGCCGTTCACCAGGATGTAGCCCACCAGGAACAGCAGCACCGCCGTGGTCAGCAGCGCGCCCAGATACACCAGCGCTCGCAGCAGCATGGAAAACACGCGGCGTGCGGCGCGATGACGCTCTTCCGCCGCTTCGAACATCGCATCGATCCGATCGCCCGGGTTGGCGGCGGGCGCCGGGGAGGCATCGGCCGATTCGTAGGCGATCGTCAGCTTGGGACTCATTATCTCATCTCACCCCGCTTCTTGATAACGTTGAACAACATGGTGATAAGCAGGATGAACACGAACAGCACCACGCCGGTGGCCACGAGCGCGCCGCGATGGAGGTCGGCCGCGTAGCCCATTTCCAACACGATGTTCGCGGTCATGGTGCGCACGCCGCTGAAGATGCTCTCGGGAATGAGGGCCTGGTTGCCGGCCACCATGATGACGGCCATGGTCTCGCCGATGGCACGGCCCACGCCCAGCACGATGCTGGCCATGATGCCGGAGGTCGCGGCCGGCACGATGACGCGGAACACCGAGCGCTCGTGATCGGCGCCCAGCGCGAGGGAGCCTTCGTAGTACTTCTTGGGAACGGCGTCCAGCGCGCTTTGCGCCACCGTGATGATAGTAGGCAGGATCATGATGCCCAAGAGCACAGACGCCGCCAGCAGCGACAGGCCGTTGCCCGTCACGTTGTCCGGCGTGTTCGCGCGAACGAACGGCACCAGGATCACCAGGCCGAAAAAGCCGTAGACGACCGACGGGATGCCGGCCAGCAGCTCGACGCCCGGCTTGAGCACGGCAGCGATCTTCCCGCTGGCGAACCGCGACAGGAAGATGGCGCACAAAAGGCCCGTGGGCACGCCCACGACCATTGCGCCGGCGGTCACGTAGATGCTGCCCACGATCATCGGGAAGATGCCGTAGATATCGTTGGCAGGACGCCACGTGGTGCCGAAGAGGAACTCGGGAAGGCCGATCTGCGCGAGGGCCGGCACGCCGTTCGCGAAGAGAAAGACGCAGATGAGAGCCACCGCGAGAACCGATATCCCCGCGGCGGCCACGAACAGCGCCTTCGCTATGCCCTCTTTGATGTGAAGTTGAGACATGCGAATCCTACTCTATCAGCCGCGGGCCTAGGCCAGCGCCTCTTCCCACGTGATCAGCTCGCCGGTATAGATGCCCTTCACCTGGTCGGAGGTGAGCCCGTCAACGGAGGCATCCGGGTTCACGATAACCGCGATGCCGTCCTGTGCGATAACCGTGGCCTTCACGCCGTTCTCGGAGTCTTTGAGCTCGCGGGAGACCATGCCGATGTCGCAGGTTCCCTCGGTGGCCATGTTCACGCCGGTGGTGGAGTCGGACTGGTTGACCTCGATGGCGACGTCGGGATTGAGAGCCTTGTACGCTTCGGCCAGCTTCTCCATGACCGGGGTCACGGACGAAGAGCCGGCGATGACGATCTTGCCGGACTTGCCGGAAGCCTTATAGGAGCCCGCGCCGTCGGCAACGGAGATGCAACCGTTCTCCTCGACCACCTTCTGACCGTCGGAACTCATGATGTAGTCGATGAAGTCCTGGGCCACGTCGGACACGCCGTCCTTCGTCACGATATTGAACGGACGGGCCACCTTGTACGTGCCGCTCTTCACGTTCTCGGCCGTAGCCTCGGCGCCGTCGATGTTGAGCGCCTTCACCGTGTTGTTCAGCGAACCGAGCGATATGTAGCCGATGGCGTTCGCGTCGCCCGCCACGGACGTCATCATGACGGACGTGGAGTTCGTGATGGCGGCCGTGGGAATGGTCAGATCAACCTTGTCCCCGTTCGCATCCTTTTCCTCGATGCCGAACAGCTCGATGAACGCACCCCGCGTGCCGGAGCCGTCCTCGCGCGAATAGACCGAGACCTTGCCGGACGGGCTGGTCGAAGCCGACGCTCCTCCGTCGGTTGCGCCGCTTTCGCCCTCGCCGCTGCCCGACGCACAGCCGAACAGCCCGAACAGCCCCAGCGCCAGAACCGCCGCACTCACCGCCATTGCCAAACGCTTCTTCATCTTCTTCCTTCCTTCGATGCGCTTTGCGAGCGCATTGCTTTCCGCTGAAACGCGGGCATCGGAGGCCCGCTGCAAGGAACATGATGAAGACGGAGCATCAGAACCGTGTCGGATGCCGGTCAAAAGTCTGTAAAGTTTCGTGAGGCCGTCTTTTTCGTGCCGGCGCTAGATCGACGCAAGACCTACGCCAGGCGTACGCTCAAACTGTGTTGGAAACACTGGCAAGAAATATGGAATCCGCGTTGGAAGCGCGTTGAAAGCGCACGAGATCGAGGAAGATCCGCGCTGGATGCGCGCCATCTGCGCGTGATACGCGGTCGTAATACTAGAAGGTACGAAGCGCAGAGGCGGCGCGGCACCACACCCCTTTCCACCCGATGTTCCCGAGCGAGGGACCGAAGGAGGGAGGTGGACGCCATGACCGTTTTGGCCTTGATAGCGGCGATCCTTGAGTTCGCTTCCAGTTTGCTGGGGTTCTTGACAGCGATAATGGAGCGGCTCCCGATCCGCAAGGACAAGGAGCCGTAACAAGAAGCCAAACCGCCGAAGCGATTCGAGAGCCGTGGGGAGTTAGCAGCTCCCTGCGGCTCGCCTCTATTATACGAACGGGCAGCGCAAAAGCAAGCTCGAACGCAACCTTCCCAGCCTCCCGCGCGCCGATTCATTCCCGGCTCTCGCGCGCCCGTCCCGCGCTTGATCAGTACACGTTGTGGATGACCTCGGCGGAGCCGAGGAGGTTCTCCACGGGCAGCGTGGAGCCGTCGTCGAGCACCACCGTGCCGTCGAAGCGGCCGAACACCTGGTGCTGGTCGGATCGGATCAGCTTGAAGTCCATCCAGTCCACACGGTCGAGCAGCGGTGTGAACACGAGGTCGAGCCGTCCCTCGTCGTCGGTCATATGCCAGGGCTGCATGAGCTGGTAGCGATCGGCCGTCTTCTTCGCGTGCGCGCCGCCCGTCTTTTGGGGGATGCCGAAGTCCACGCGGTGCAGCTTGTGCGCCGCACCGTCGATGAACACCATGTTCTCGGAAGCCGCCGACGTGTCGCCGAACCCGTAGCCCAGGTTGAGGCCGAAGCGACGACCGTCCTGCCAACCCTGCGCCACGGCCCAGTACCACGTGTTGTCGCGCGTCCATACGCCTCGCCCCCAGTCCAGCAGGCCGAACGAGTTCTCGGGGCAGAACCCGTGCACCAAAAGCCCCTTCTTGAAACTGCCCCTCGCCTGCATGGCGACGATCTTCTGGTTGTAGTAGAACGCGAGCGGGTCTTCGGCCCATGGCGTGCTGATCACCATCGAATCGCGCGGCTCCTCGTCCAGCACGGCCTCGAACGTCAGATCGTCGCCACCGTCGAAGCCCGCGAACCACACGTTGAGGCGGCGCTGGCCGCCGGCAACCTCGAAGCGGAACGATACGCGGTTGTTCTCGAAGGAGGTCACGCCCTCGGCCGAGGTGGCGGGCAGCTTGAAGCGCCCCATCGGAAACGGCGAGATCACGCTGGCCGTATGCGACGTGGCCTGCGCGAAGTCCATCACCGATGCCGAGATGAGCCCCACGTAACCCATATCGGCGACGGTCAGCGCCACAGCGAACTCGTCGTCGTTCACCAGGTAGTAGTCCCATTCTTTGATGCGGCGCTTCGGCGCCTTGATACGGTCGCGATCGTACGCGCGCAGAAGCGACGTGGCCCATCCGCATTCGGCGAGCTTGCCGTCGAGGTGGTGCAGCGGGCCTTCGGTCAAACGAGTTTCGGACATGGTTTTCATCGCCTCCTCGCTCACGATTGCTCCTCTTTCCCAAGCCGCAGCGCCCGCGCCATGCGCTTGCGGAAGCTCGGCCTCTGCTTCTGCTTGGGAGTCGGCTTCGGTTTAGGCTTCGGCTTGGTCGGCGCATGGCCGGCGGCTTCCTGCGCAGCGGCCTCTTCGGCTTCCTGCTGCGCCTCCTCCAGCACCTGCTCCGCGCGATCGGGCGCCGCCGTTCGGGTCAGCGGCGCCACGGCGCGCAGCACCGCATCGGTTGCACGGCCCGTGGTACGGCTGTCGGCCATGCTGAACGAGATGGAACCCGCATAGCCCTGCGCGGTGATCTCCGAGAACGTGAGCTTCGGCTGTTTAACCACCTTGCCGATGCCGGCCGCCGCCTCGCCGGCCTTGCGCTCGATAGCCTCGGCCACTTCGTCGAGATGCTGGCCTTCCGTGGTGACCACGATGGCCAAGCTTACTTGGTTCGTGGGCGGAAGGTGCGTGAGAGCGGTTTTGCTGATGATGGAGTTGGGGATGAGCACTTCCTCGCCCGCGCCGTTGCGTATGGTGGTGTGGCGCCAGGTGATGTCTTTCACCACGCCTGTGGACGAGCCCACCTCGATGTTGTCGCCGGGTTTGATGATGCGCAGCAGGCTGACCTGCAAACCTCCGATGAGGTTCGACAGCGTGTCCTGGAAGCCCAGCGAGATGGCGATGCCGCCGATGCCGAGCGCGGTGATGGCGGCGCTCACGTCCACGCGGAAGCAGGTGGACAGCATGATGCACACGCCGGTGATCCACACGGCTCCGCGGGCGATGTTGATGAAGATGGAGCTTGAGGGCAAATCGCGCTCTTCGTTGATGGCAAGCACGCGGCCCAGGAAGCGCCTCGTCAGACGCGCGACGACTGCCGTGATCGCCAGAATGACCACCGCCGAGATGGCCGTGGTCACCCAGTCGGTGCGCACGATAGCGTCGATGTAGTTTTGAAGCTGTTCCATGCCGTTATCCTACCATGTCGACCATACCGTCGCCAAGGAAAGGAGACGGCGCCTCACCACGATGGGGGCTTTACAGGGAAGTCTTCGTGAGTTTCCCACAAAACGATGCGACCGCGGGCCCGGGTGGCGGGAACGTCAATCAACCGTTGGTTGCGGGAGCCGCGCCACGGAAGCTGGTAGGAATGTTGCGCCTGGACGAAGGGGCCGTCCACCAGCACGTCGGTCTGGTCGAGCAGATCGCGCGCGGCCGGATCGGGGATGCCCTCCTCCAGCTGCTCGTAGCGGTAGCCCGAGTACGTCCACACGTCCAGTCCCAGCTCGCGCACTTGGCGCGCCAATGCGGCGCACGCGGCGGCCTGCTCGAACGGCTCGCCGCCCGAAATGGTGACGCCCTGCACCAGCTTGTTGGCAGCGATCTCCGCCACCACGTCGGCGATGGCGCGCACCGTGCCGCCCGCGCAGGGCTGGCTGTCGGGGTTGTGGCACCCGGGACAGCCGTGCGAGCAGCCCTGCACGAACACGGCATAGCGCAGCCCCGGCCCATCGACGATGGAATCCGGAGCCGTGCCGTAAAGACGTATAGTGTCGGGAGAGGTCACGTTCAACCTGTTACATCTGATGCTTCACGCGGTCGCCTTCTTCGGCGCGCTTGGCATCGTTGAAGCGGTCGAGGGTGCCCACGAGGTAACCGGTGATGCGGCGGATGCGCTCGAACGACTGGCCGTGCTCCGCCTCGGTGCGGCCGCACTTGGGGCACACGTCTCCGATGATGCCGTTGTAACCGCACACGGGATCGCGATCCACCGGATGGTTCACTGAACCGTAGCCGATGCCGCTCTCCTTCATGTGCCGGATGACGGCCTCGAACGCCTCGAGGTTCTCGCTGGGGTCGCCGTCCAGCTCCACGTAGGAGATATGGCCCGCATTCGTCAGCGCATGGTACGGCGCCTCGATCTCGATCTTGTCGAAGGCGCTGATGTCGTAGTACACCGGCACGTGGAAGCCGTTCGTGTAGTAGTCGCGATCGGTGATGCCGGGGATGGGCCCGTAGCGCTCACGGTCCATACGCACGAAGCGGCCGGACAGGCCTTCGGCCGGCGTGGCGATGAGGCCGTAGTTCAGCCCGCGCTCCTGCGACAGGCGGTCGAGGTAGCTGCGCATATGGCCGATGATCTCGAGGCCCAGGTTCTGCGAAGCCTTCGACTCGCCGTGGTGCTTGCCCGTCAGCGCCACCAGCGTCTCGGCCAAGCCGATAAAGCCCAGCGACAACGTGCCGTGCTTCAGCACCTCACGCTGCTCGTCGGTAGGCGCCAGCTTCTCGGAATCGATCCACACGCCCTGGCCCATGAGGAACGGTGCGTTGTACACGTGCTTGCGCGCCTGGATCTCGAAGCGCTCGTCAAGCTGCCCCACCGCCAGCGCAAGCTTCGCGTCCAAGAGGTCGAAGAACAGATCGAGGTCGCCCTTCGAGCGGATGGCCAGGCGCGGCAGGTTGATGGACGTGAAGCTGAGGTTGCCGCGGCCGGGAGCGATCTCGCGATCGGGATCGTACACGTTGCCCATGACGCGCGTACGGCAGCCCATGTAGGCGATCTCCGTCTCGGGCGTGCCCTTGTAGTACTGCGCGTTGAACGGCGCGTCGATGAAGCTGAAGTTCGGGAACAGGCGCTTCGCGGAGCAATGCATGGCCAGCTTGAACAGGTCGTAGTTCGGATCCTCGGGGTTGTAGTTCACGCCCTCCTTCACGCGGAAGATCTGCACGGGGAAGATGGGCGTCTCGCCGGAGCCGAGGCCTTCCTCGGTGGCCAGCAGCATGTTCTTCACCACCATGCGACCCTCGGGCGAGGTGTCCATGCCGTAGTTCACCGAGCTGAACGGCGTCTGCGCGCCGGCGCGGCTGTGCATGGTGTTCAGGTTGTGCACGAGCGCCTCCATGGCCTGGAACGTCGTGCGGTCGGTATCGCCCAGGGCGTTCTTAGCCGCATAGGCCACGGCCTTGTCGGCGGCCTCCTCGCTGGCGCCGACCTCCACGAGCGCCGCGCGCACGGCGGCCTCGAAGCCCTCGTCCATGGCGAGGCTGGCCCACACGCCCGTCTCCGCCTCGATGCGCGCGAGCGCGTCCTGCGCGAACGCGCGGGAGTCGTCCACGGAATCGCCCAGCAGCAGATCGACGGCTTCGGCCAGATGCTTCTTGTACAGGCGGCGGTACGTCTTGCGCACGCCCTCGGCCAGACCGTAGTCGAAGTCGCAGATAGCCTGGCCGCCGTGCTGGTCGTTCTGGTTGCTCTGGATGGCGATGCAGGCCAGCGCCGCGTAGCTGGCGATGTCGTTGGGCTCGCGCAGCACGCCGTGACCCGTGGAGAAGCCGCCCTTGAACAGCTTCTTCAGCTCGATCTGGCAGCATGTGGTAGTGAGCGTATAGAAGTCCATGTCGTGGATGTGGATGTCGCCCTCACGATGCGCTCGCGCGAACTTCGGGTCGATGACGCACATCTCATAGAACTGCTTGGCCGACTCCGAGCCGTACTTGAGCATGGTGCCCATGGCGGTGTCGGCGTCGATGTTGGCGTTCTCGCGCTTCATGTCAGAGTCCGACGCCTTCGAGAACGTGATGTCCTTGAGCGTTTGGATGAGGCGGCTGTTCACGTCGCGCGAGCGGCTGCGCTCGGCGCGGTACAGGATGTAGGACTTGGCCGTCTGCACGAAGCCGGACTCGATGAGCGTCTCCTCCACGAGGTCCTGCACGCCCTCAACCGTGGGCGCGCCCTCGATGGCGCCGCTCTCCAGCTTGTCCACCACGCGCTGCGCGATATCCTCGGCCGCCGCACGATCCTGCATGGCCCCGCATGCCTGGAAAGCGCGCTCCACCGCCTCGGCGATCTTCTCCTGCTTGAATTCCACCGTCCGGCCGTCGCGCTTCATGATGGTCTCGACCATGCTGCCAATCCTCTCTTCGAGCTTCTTCTTGCTTCGTCGTTTTCCTGCTGCGAGCTGTGGCTTCGCTTGGTTTATGCGCAGTGTTTCCACACGATCTACGCCATGTTTTCCACAATATGTAGTAGTAGGTGATGTTAGGAAAGTGAACATATAGTACTCGCGCGGCGCCCACCATGCAAGAGGTAAAACCATGGAGATTCAACGCCCACACGGGATACGGCGGGCGATTCACAGTATATCCACGGGCATGCAGGCGAACGTTGAAAGCTCGTCCGAGGCGACGCGCGCACGCGGGGAGCAGCTTCGCCAGAAGAGCACCGCGAACGACGGGCTCGCACCGATGCCCCTGCCGGTCGCTGCAGCCTCGCCCCACGCGCTATTGGACGGTGCCGTACACCTGCCCCCACGCATGCCCGCCGATAGCCGAGTTCAGCTGGTCGCATAGGCGCTGGCGCGTGTAGCTGCCGGGCGGCAGCAGGTTGACGATCTCGGCCAGGTCGTCGGGAAGATCGGCGGCCTCGGCGGCCACGACGATGTCGAGGCGGCGGAGCTTCTCCTTCGGCCCCAGCCCGAGGTACAGCGAATCCACCACATCCTGCAGCGCTCCGTAATGCGGGCTGCGCACCGTGTTAGAGCCTACCATGCTACTCCTCCACATCCGAGCGCACAACGTCGAACCCTTCGCTGGCCGCCGCGAGCGCGCCTGCATAGGCCGGCGTGGCGGCACCGGCCGCACGCAGGAACTGGGCTCCGGCCGCACGCAGCTGCACGGCCGCCCCTACCAGCACATCGGGGCAGTAATACGGGTTCTCGTGCGTAACGTCGCCTTGCTTCGGATTATGCTCGCGCACGATCAGCTGAGCCAGCACCGGCAGCCGCCCCGCCCCGCTGGCGCGGCGAGCGAACGTCACGGCCGCATCGAGCGGAGCCGCCGTGGCGAAGCCGACCACGCTGGCCTCGTAGTCCACCATGACGGCGAGCGCATCCTCGAACGTGTGCCGGCCGTCGGCCAGCATGCCGTCGGCATCCACGTCCACCGACGCGAACACCGGCGCGCCGCTCACCTGGCGCACGCCCATGAGCGCGCACTTGAGGTCGGCCGGGTTGGCGAACCCGTTGAGGAAGAACGCGTCGAACTCCTGGCCATCGCAGGCGTGGGCGGCACGGGCGTACTGGTCGCGGTTCTCGTTGAGCGAGCTTTTGCTGGCGGCATCGAGGGGGAGGCCGCACGGGCCGATCTCCACCAGCACGTGCTGGGGCTTCAGCTCGCGCGCCAGGGACAAGCCCGTGCGCACGATCTCCGCCGCGCGGTCCTCCATGCCGCGATGCGCCAGACGAGCAGGCGCGATGCCTTCCGTGTTCGCCACGAGGCACTGGGCGCCTGCCATCTTGTTGAGGCGCAGCGCATCGCGCACCGCCTCCGGCTCCACAAGGTTGGCGAATTCGAGATCGTGTTCCACGTCGAACCCTTGCCGGGCCAGTACAACGGCAACCGGCGAGGACAGCACGAGCATGTCCTTGTGAAAACGAAGCGCGATATCGGGCATGGGGAGTTCCTTTCGTCAGGTGATCCATGATACCGAAAAGAGCCCCGACATGCGACCGTCGAAATGAGCCGATGCGCTCGCGCACACCGAGACGGAAGTATCTCGCGCGAACGGCGCAGTTCGAGCGGCGGAAGGAAGGAGGATGGACGCTCGCCGACGCTTCGCGGCATTTCACAGGACGAACATGAGTCGATCACGTGTTCTTCAAGGCTTACTTTTATACTTGGTCTCGCAAACGAAAGAATCCCCTCCTTTCAGTTTGTACTGCTTTTCCCCTTACAAAGCAGTGGCGGCACCTCGGTGCCGCACATCCCCCTCCTTGTGGCCCGGTGGAGCTCCCCTCTCCCCGGGCCGATCTGTTTCTCGTACCCGCACACACCCGCTTCCGCATCATCGACCAACGCATATCATCGTAGAACATGTTACTTCAGGTCGATGCCGCTTTGAGGCAATGTCGTTCGCCAACCTTTCGCTCGCCAGATTTCTGCGGCGCGGCGCCCATCGGAAAACTTCTTTTCCTGACTCTTTTGATCCTTGTTAACGAACCGTTACTCTGCGACCCATCGTTTCACAAAACGCGCACGCCCGCATCATACGATGTGCGCGAACGACCCGTATACTAGCAGCTGTAAACGAAAGGCTCCCCTCCTTTCAGTTTGCCTCTGCTTTACCCCCTTAGAAGCAGAGCGATGCGCAAGCGTCGCATCATCCCCCTCCTTGTGGCCCGGTGGAGCTCCCCTCTCCCCGGGCCGATCTGTTTTCATGCCCCTCGCTTCGTCGAACCCGGGTTATAGGCAAGAAAGTGTGTCCAGAGCCTAATCGTAATCCATGCGATAAGGGCCGCTTGCATGCAGGTCATTCC
>NZ_WWRZ01000008.1:0-139531 GCF_009875595.1 Eggerthella sp. BIOML-A1
TGGTACCGCTTGCAGCTCCATAAGGTGGGCTCCCTAGCAAGTTCGCCCTGTCAAACCACTAGAAACAGCGAAGGGCCGAGTTGTTTCACGTGAAACATTTGTGCGCTATGCAGGGTGGCGGCCCCGGCCCGCCTCAGCGGCCGGCGCGCACGCCGCGCGCCTAGATGCCCGCCAGCACCTCCACCACGGCGAGCGCGAACACCACTGCGAAACCCACGCCCACGGCCGCGAAGCTGGTGCCGCCACAACGCCGCACGTAGGCGAGCGCCTCCCGCACGTTCGTCGCGCCCTGTTCGAACGCGCGGTCCATCGCGCGCTCGGCGCTGACGCGGTACAGCGAGTAGAACGCCATGCCGAACACGAGGCTCGCCAGGAAGAAGAGCATCCCCACCACCGTCGAAAGGGACTTCGACAGGAAATCGGCGCCGAAGCTCACGGCGATCCAGCAGCCAGCCGCGAGGTACTGCTTGCGGTACAGCAGGTACAGAGGTGTCAGCAACAGCGCGAGCCAGCTGAACCCCCACCCGCGCATCTTCCGCACCATCTGGGGTTTCGGACTGCCTCCCTCGCCTTCCGCATAAGCCGCGTACAAATTGCAAAGCTCGTACGGCTCTCCCGCGGGCGTCCTCGCCATGAACCGGGCATCGTCGTCCATCGCCCAACCTCCTTCCGAAAGCAACGGGGCGAGCCGCTCCGGCCCGCCCCGCGTCAACTCGCTCGTCGTTCGCTATGCCCGCTCCGTCTCGATTTCCAGCGCGCCGGCTTCTTCTTGGACGGCCTGGGGGCGGCCGGCGTCCACGAACCGGTCGCGCGCCTTCTTCGCCTCGGCCTCCTTGTCGGCAAGGTTCGCCTTCGCCACGCTGATCATCAGCTTGATGCGGTTGAGCTGGTTCACCTCGGACGCGCCGGGGTCGTAGTCCACCGCCACGATGTTGCTTTCCGGGTAGCGGCGACGCAGCTCTTTGATGACCGCCTTGCCCACCACGTGGTTCGGCAGGCACGCGAAGGGCTGCGTGCATACCACGTTCGGCGCACCGGTTTTGATGAGCTCCACCATCTCGGCGGTCAGCAGCCAACCCTCGCCCATCGAGTTGCACAAGGACAGGATCTCGCTCGCGTACTCGGCCAGCTCGTAGATGTCGGCCGGCGGCTCGAAGCGGCTGGAGTCCTGCAGCGCCTTCGTGACGGGCGCCCGCATCTTCGCGATGGCCCACAGCCCGATGCGGGAACCCAGCGCGCCCTTCGCCGAACGACCGAGCGGGTCCTTCTGGAAGATGCCGCCGGCGATGCCGAACAGGAAGAACTCGGCCAAGCCCGGCACCACGGCCTCGCAGCCCTCGCGTTCGATGACGTCGACGATCTGGTTGTTCGCAGTGGGATGGAACTTCACCAGGATCTCGCCCACCACACCCACACGCGGCTTCAACCCCTCGCCGGCCAGCGGCAGCGTATCGAAGTCTTCCACGATGCGGCGCACCGTCTTCTTGAACTCGCCGCGCTTCAAGCCACTGCGCAGCTGCGCCTTGCACGTCGTCATCCAGTGGTCGAACAGGCGGTTCGCGCTGCCCTCCTCGACCTCGTACGGACGCGTGCGGTACAGCGCCATCATCAGCAGGTCGCCGTAGAAGATGGCGTATGCGGCCTGCAGCAGCATGGACGGCGTCACCTTGAAGCCGGGGTTGCTCTCGCCCAGATCCTTGAACGACAGCGCGATGACGGGAATATGCGGCAGCCCCACCGAGGCCAGCGCCTTGCGGATAAGCGAGATATAGTTCGTGGCGCGGCAGCCGCCGCCTGTCTGCGTGATGATGACCGCCAGCTTGTCGGTATCGTAGCGGCCGGACATGACGGCCTCCATGATCTGACCGGTGACCAGCACCGACGGATAGCAGATGTCGTTGTTCACGTACTTGAGGCCCGCGTCCACCGCGCCGTGGTCGACCGACGGCAACAGCTCGAAGTTGTAGCCGTTGCGCTTGAAGATGTCCACGAGCAGGTCGAAGTGGATGGGTGCCATCTGCGGGCAGAGGATCGTGTAGCCCGCATCCTTCATCTCCTGCGTGAACACCGCGCGCGGGAACTCGGTGGTGGCGCCTTCGCGCTGGCGGAAGCGCTCGGCCACCTCGGGCGCCGCCTTCTCGGTGAACGTCCGGGGCACCGTGCGCGCGATCTCGGCGGCGATGCGGCCCTCGGTCACGCCGGTTTTCGCGTCGATGGCGGCCTCGGGCGAGGCGAGGAACTTGTCGGGGTCGAACGACACCGCCGGGCAGCCGCACGGCGTGCGTTCGGCCTCGGCCTGCTCGTCGGCCTGGTCCTTGAGCGCCGCCAGCAGGCTGCGCACGCGGATGCGCGCCGCGCCCAAGTTCGACACCTCGTCGATTTTGAGGACGGTGTACACCTTGCCCGCCGCCTCGAGGATCTCCTGCACCTGGTCGGTGGTCAGCGCGTCCAGACCGCAGCCGAAGCTGTTCAGCTGGACGAGGTCGAGGTCGGCCCGCTCGGTGGCCACCTTCGCCGCCGCATACAGGCGCG
The DNA here is from genome assembly GCF_009875595.1 of Eggerthella sp. BIOML-A1. Taxonomy (NCBI): domain Bacteria; kingdom Bacillati; phylum Actinomycetota; class Coriobacteriia; order Eggerthellales; family Eggerthellaceae; genus Eggerthella; species Eggerthella sp. BIOML-A1. The sequence goes on from NZ_WWRZ01000008.1 coordinate 2,533, forward strand.
TGTGGTACATCCACTGGTCCACCAGGCGGATGGGGCGCTCCAGCGTGCCGAGGTGCGCGATGGAGTCCTCGGTGAGCACCGCCAGGCCGAAGCTGATCAGAAGCTCGGGGATGGCATGGTTGATCTCGGGGTCGTTGTGGTAGGGGCGCCCGGCCAGCACGATGCCGTGCGTGCCCGTGGCCTCCATCCAGGCCAGCGTCTCCTCGCCCTTCGCGCGGATGTCGCGCTTGAACGCCTCGTCCTCGGCCCACGCGGCGTCCACGGCAGCGTCAACCTCGGCCTGCGTCGGCGCGCCGGCCGCGCCCATGAGCTCAGGATGCGCCTCCACCAGCTCCACGAACAGGCGCTTCTTGAGGTGCTCCTTCTGGTCGTACGGCAGCCACGGCGTGAGCAGCTCCACGTCGGAGGTGCGCAGCTCGTCGATGTTGAGGCGCAGCGCCTCGGGGTAGCTGGCCACGATGGGGCAGTTGAAGTGGTTGCCCGCGCCCTCGTCTTCCTGGCGCTCCCACTTGCTGCACGGGAACCAGATGAAGTCGGGATGCTTGTTCAGCAGGTTCATGATATGGCCGTGGGAAAGCTTCGCGGGGTAGCACACCGATTCGGACGGCATGGATTCGATGCCCGCCTCGTAGGTCTTCTTCGTGGACGGATCGGACAGCACCACGCGCCAGCCCAGCTTCGTGAAGAACGTGAACCAGAACGGGTAGTTCTCGTACTGGTTGAGCGCGCGCGGGATGCCCACGCTGCCGCGCGGCGCGTCCTCGGGCGCCAGCGGCTCGTAGCCGAACAGGCGCTGGCTCTTGTACTCGTAGAGGTTCGGCACGGCGCTCTTGCTCTCGTCGAACGTGCCCGCGCCCTTCTCGCAGCGGTTGCCCGTGATGAAGCGGCGGTGCTTGCCCGTGACGTCGTCCACGCCGAAGTCGTTGACGGTAAGCAAGCAGTGGTTCGAGCACGCCTTGCAGCGCACGGTTTTCTGCGTGGGCGAGAGCGCCGCCAGCTGCTCGAGCGACAGCAGGCTGGAAACGACTTCGACGGAGCCCTCGGCCGCATCGAACTCGCTGCTCCACGAGTCTCCCGCCTCGGCCTTGCGCGCCTCGCGGGCGACGGCCTCCTGGTAGCGCTCGCGCGCCAACAGGGCCGCGCCGAACGCGCCCATGTTGCCGGCGATGTCGGGGCGCACGGCTTCCACCTCCGACAGCTGCTCGAACGCGCGCAGCACGGCATCGTTCAAAAACGTGCCGCCCTGCACGATCACTTTCGTGCCAACGTCGTGCGGGTCGCGGATTTTGATCACCTTGAACAGGGCGTTCTTGATGACGGAGATGGCCAAGCCCGCGGCGATGTCGCCCACGGTGGCGCCTTCCTTCTGAGCCTGCTTCACGCGGCTGTTCATGAACACGGTGCAGCGGCTGCCCAGATCGACGGGGCGCTTGGCCTCGATGGCAGTCTGAGCGAACTCGGCCACGCCCAAGTTGAGGCCCGTGGCGAAGCTCTCGATGAAGCTGCCGCAGCCCGAGCTGCACGCTTCGTTCAGCATGATGTGGTCGATCACGCCGTCCTTCACGCGCAGGCACTTCATGTCCTGGCCGCCGATATCGAGGATGAACTCCACGCCCGGCAGCATCTCCTGCGCGCCGCGCAGGTGAGCCACGGTCTCGATCTCGCCGGAATCCACGCGCAGCGCTTCCAGCAGCAAGTGCTCGCCGTAACCGGTCACCGTGGCGTGGCCGATACGCACCAGCGGCTCGCCCGTGTCAGCATTCACCGGCATGTCGTTGTACAGGTTGGTCAGCGCGGCGCGAGCGCAGCCCAGCACATCGCCCTTGTTGCTGGCGTAGTGCGACCACAGAAGCGCGCCGTCCTCACCGATGAGCGCAGCCTTGAACGTAGTGGAACCGGCGTCGATGCCGAGGTACGCCGTGCCCTCGTAGTCCATCAGCTCGCCGCGACGCACGCATTCGCCGTCGTGGCGTTGCCTGAACCGGACGTACTCGTCCTCGTCGGCGAACAGCGGCGGCAGACGCACCACTTCGGAGCCCTGGATGTCGCCGAGGTTCTTCAGGCGGTCCAGCACGTCGGACAGAAGCTCGGCCTTCACCGTCTCGCTGGCTGCGCCCGCGATAGCGCAGCCGCTGGCCACGAACAGATGCGCGTTCTCGGGCACGATGATGTGCTCGTCGTCCAGCTCCAGCGTCTCGTAGAAGCGTTTACGCAGCTCGGGAAGGTACTGCAAAGGGCCGCCGAGGAAGGCCACGTGACCGCGGATAGGGCGACCGCACGCTAGGCCGGAGATGGTCTGCGTGACCACCGACTGGAAGATGGACGCGGCGATGTCCTCCTTGCGCGCGCCTTCGTTCAGCAGGGGCTGCACGTCGGTCTTCGCGAACACGCCGCAGCGGCTGGCGATGGGATAGATGGTGGTGGCTTCACGAGCAAGCTCGTTCAAGCCGCCGGCGTCGGTGTTCAGCAGCGCGGCCATCTGGTCGATGAACGCGCCCGTGCCGCCGGCGCACGTGCCGTTCATGCGCTGCTCGATGCCCTGGTCGAAGTAGATGATCTTCGCGTCCTCGCCGCCCAGCTCGATGGCCACGTCGGTTTTGGGGATGAAGGTTTCCACCGCCGTCTTCGAGGCGATGACCTCCTGCACGAACTCGATGCCCAGCCACTGTGCCAGCAGCAGGCCGCCCGATCCCGTGATGGCGATGGTCATGCGCTCAGGGCCGAAGTCGACCGCGGCCTCCTCCAGCACTTCCACGATGGTGGCGCGCACGTCGGCGTGATGGCGGCGGTACACCGCGAACTTCACGTCGTTCGCCTCGTCGAGGATGGCCAGCTTCACCGTGGTCGAACCCACGTCGATGCCGATATGCAGGTTGTTGTTCTCTTTCATAGCTCCCTTGCCTTACAGCTTGATCGATTCGCCCGGTTTGATGAAGAACAGCCTCATGGCGATAAGCGCCATCTCCTCCGAGCTTTCCCGCATGCCCGTCTCGATCCAGCGCGTGATGACGCCGAGATAGGCGGACGCGAAGAACGCCACGTAATAGCCGACGAACGGTTCGGGGTCGTTGCGGTAACGCTCGTGCAAGACGGACTGGACGAGGTTCGTGCACAACGAGTCGCGCAAGCGAGGGCCGAAGCCCACATCGCCGCCGGAGCCCAACACCGCATGAAGGAACGCGCCCTGCTCGCGCAGGTAGTCGAACAGACCAACCAGCAGCGGCAACGGCTTCTTACGAGCGCGATAGCCCAAAAGCTCGTGCACGGTGAGGTTGCGCATCTGCACCTGAAAGCGCTCGAGATCTTCCATGACCTCGGCTTCCAGCTGAGCCAGCAGATCGTCTTTATCGCGGAAATGGTTGTAGAACGTGCCGCGGTTGAGGTCGGCTCGCTCGCACAGATCGTTCACCGAGAAGCCGTCGAAGCTGCGCTCCTCCATCAGCTCGATGAGCGCGTCGCGCAGCGCGCGCTTCGAGCGCAGGATGCGACGATCCTGCGGCGCAGCCGTGCACCGGCGCGCCGACTGGACGGCGGCAGCAGCTGGTGAGACGGTTGTCGTAGTCATGATCACCTCTATTGAACAGCTGGATCAATAATGAACAGGTTGTTCATTAACGGGTATTATACCCGTTCGCTGCACCGAATACAACGAGGAGCGCTCAATTGACCCTACGCCGATCACCTTTGCAACGATGAGACGCCGTCGCGTCAGGACTGGGCGGCCCGGCCGCGCCAGCTCGGCTTGAGCCCGAAGCCCCTACGCGCTCGCATCCGCCCAATCCGAGCTCGCATCTGCCCGTTCCGGGGTCGGCATCGAGCAATTCGAGCCGAAGAGCACGACGGTCGACAGCATCGCATCTGACGCTCGGGCCGAGCCGCCAACCACTCGTACGAATGTTTCATGTGAAACATTCGTACGCTTTTCATAAGGATCTTGCACGCGTTCCCTGCTTTACGCAGAGGCTCTCCGCTCGAAAAATATTGTCACCCTAGCTCACACTTCTCATTGACGACCTCCTCGCCCCTCCCTATCATTGATCCCATGGGTACCAAGGAACAACTGCTGCGCTTGCTGGAGGACAACCGCGAGCGCCACGTATCGGGCGCCGCCATGGCCAAGGCCATCGGCGTGAGCCGCAACGCAGTATGGAAAGCCGTCGAGGCGCTGCGTGCCGAAGGATATGCCATCGATGCGGTCACGAACAGGGGGTACGCGCTCTCGCAAGAAAACGACTTGTTGTCGCCCCAAGGTATCGAGCGGTTCCTGCCGGACAACCGCGCTTTCGCCGTCACCGTGCGCAAACGCGTGGACTCCACGAACGCCGAAGCGCGCCGCCGCGCGCTCGAAGGCGCGGCCGAAGGCACCGTCGTCGTCGCCGAGGAGCAGATCGCCGGCAAAGGACGGCCTGGAAAGACGTTCTTCTCTCCTGCCGCCACCGGCTTGTACCTCAGCATCGTGCTGCGCCCCACGTTGGCCGCCGACCGCGGCCAATTCATCACATGCGCCGCAGCCGTGGCGTGCGCGCAGGCTATCGAGCAGGTGACGGGCGCAGAGTCACTCATCAAGTGGGTAAACGACATCTATTGCGACGGCCGGAAGGTGGCGGGCATCCTCACCGAGGGCGTGGTGGACATGGAGTCGGGACGCTTCGAGCACGCCGTTCTGGGCATCGGCGTGAACGTGAAGCCGCCGACCGACGGATTTCCTCACGATATCGCCGACGTTGCAGGTGCCGTGCTCGGCGATCATACGGGCGCGATCCGATGCGAGCTGGCTGCGGCCATCCTCGCACGCTTCTGGGACGTCTACCGACGCATGGAGGATCCGGCGCTGTACGACGAATACCGCCGCCGTTGCTTCCTGCTGGGGCAGCCGCTGGTCGTGCGTCAGGGAGCTTCGCGCGTACGAGCCCGCGCCGTCGATCTCACGCCCGACTTCAAGCTGGTCATCGAGTTGCCCGACAAATCCCGTCGCGAGCTCCCCTACGGCGAGGTGACCATCGGCTCCACCGCCGCCCGCCCCTAGCGCCGCCCTCTCCGTGTTTCACGTGAAACATTTGTTCATGCATGGTTTGAGCCTTGAGCCATGCTCGTGAGAAGAAACGCCGGAAACGAGTGAAACGCGCCGTTGGCGTGCGCGCGGTTTGCTATGCTGGTTCGATACGCATCGCGAACCATCATTTGAGAGAAAGACGGGGCATCATGCAGATCACGCCTGCTGAAATCGCCGAGACGCTTGCCATGGTGAGCAAGCAGCACCTCGACATCCGCACGATCACGCTGGGGTTGAACCTGCGAGGTTGCACGGACGCCGATATAGACGTCATGGCGCGCAAGGTGTACGACCGCATGACCGCCGCCGCCGAGCGTCTCGTGCCCACGGCCGAGCAGCTGGAGCGCGAGTTCGGCATCCCCATCGTGAACAAGCGCATCTCGGTCACTCCCATCGCCGAGATCTGCGCCGCCACGAACGCCGCCGACCTCACCCCCATCGCCGTAGCCATGGACAAGGCGGGCAAGGAAGTGGGCGTCGACTTCGTGGGCGGTTTCAGCGCGCTCGTGCATAAGGGCGCCTCGAAGGCCGATCACAAGCTGATGGACTCCATCCCACACGCGCTGTCCGTCACCGACAACGTGTGCTCGTCGGTGAACGTGGGCTCCACGCGCGCGGGCATCAACATGGATGCCGTGCTGAAAATGGCCGGCATCATCAAGGCCACCGCCGAGGCCACGGCCGACCGCCAGTGCATCGGCGCAGGCAAGCTGGTCGTGTTCTGCAACGCCGTGGAGGACAACCCCTTCATGGCCGGTGCGTTCCACGGCTCGGGCGAGGCCGACGAAGTGGTGAACGTTGGCGTGTCGGGCCCCGGCGTGGTGCGCGCCGTGCTGGCCGACCTGCCGAAGGACGCCGACATCACGTCGGTTGCCGAAGCTATCAAGGCCACCGCGTTCAAGATCACCCGCGCCGGCGAGCTCATGGCGCGCGAGGCGAGCAAGCGCCTGGGCGTGCAGCAGGGCATCCTCGACCTGTCGCTGGCCCCCACCCCGGCCGAAGGCGACTCGGTGGCCCAGATCCTCGAGGCCATCGGCGTGGGCCAGTGCGGCGGTCCGGGCACCACGGCGGCTCTCGCCATGCTGAACGACGCCGTGAAGAAGGGCGGCGTCATGGCTTCGTCGTCCGTCGGCGGCCTGTCCGGCGCGTTCATCCCCGTGTCCGAGGACGCCGGCATGATCCGCGCGGCCGAGGACGGTGCGCTGTCGCTGGAGAAGCTGGAGGCCATGACCTGCGTGTGCTCTGTGGGCCTCGACATGATCGCGGTTCCCGGCGACACGTCCGTCGAGACCATCTTCGGCATCATCGCCGATGAGTGCGCCATCGGCATGATCAACTCCAAGACCACCGCCGTGCGCCTCATCCCCGCCATCGGCAAGACGGTGGGCGACCAGCTGGACTTCGGCGGCTTGCTGGGCTACGCCCCGGTCATGCCCGTGAACCAGTTCGCCGGCACCACGTTCGCCCACCGCGGCGGCCGCATGCCCGCACCGCTGAACTCGCTGAAGAACTAACGAAGCGATCAACCAGCGCGTTTCCGAAAGCGGCCCTGCGGGGCCGCTTTGACTATCGCTCCCATTCCATCACGAAGCGCTCGTACATTTGGGCCTGGTGAAAGAATCGGAGAAGCAGAACCTCCTCCTCAGCTATACGATATACGATCACGTACCCCTTTATGAAGCGCTCGCGGTAAGCGAAGTCGCCAAAGCGTAGCCCTCGTTGATCAGATAGCGAAGGATGCCGATGGTCACATCTTCGTCTTCGACGTCGAGCGGCTGCAGAAATATGCCTTTGTCAGTCCACGTGCAAAGCGCGTAGTCCTTGAACCCCGCTTCCTCGTACGCTTTCGCGGGGATGGCGATCTGCCGTTTGCTGGAAATCTTTATTGACAACGGTTCCGTCAAAGCTGCCGTTGCCATAGCGCGTCTCCTTTACCAAGCGCTTAGTGCTTGGCATCAGCGCATCACGCGCGAGCGGCTACCAAGGCATCTCCTCGTAGGTGAGGCCCTTTTCCTCGGCCAGATACGCGAACAGCTCGTCGCAGTCGAACACCTTGATGAGCGATTTCTCGAAGTCCTTTTGGTTGCGCGTGACGATGGCGTCGACTTCCAGCTTGAGCGCGTATTGGTACACACATGGTCGATAATGACATTCGTATCGACGAGAAACTTCATTGGCTATCACCAGGATCCGTGAGGCCTCAAGCTATACGACGCTCCCGCTTCGCTTCTTTGATGGTCATATTGTCGAAACGACTGGGAGTCCTATTCATCCTCCGACCGTCCAATGCCTTTGGCAAAATACCATAATGTTAAAAGTATTTGACATTATAGAAAACGGCTTCTATACTGCGAAAGTAAAGAGTTCTTGACATTTTGGTCAAAAGGAGGGCACCATGGTCGAGATGGACGAAATGGAGCGGGCTATTCGAGACCGCTCGCAAACGTACGGCTTTCGCTTCGCCGTATGCGCGCTTTCGCTATGGACGCTGTACGGCCTGTTCACGCACTTCTTCCAAAGCGCTTCGTACAATCCCCTGCCCAGCCTGCTCCTGTGCGGCACGCTCCTGTACCAGATCGGTTGGGAAAGCTATCTCAAGCACTCGATGGTGAAGGATGCTGAGAGCTTCCAAGAGCCCAGCGCCCTGCTCCGCGGCGTGTTCGCAGCAGCCGCTTTGGCGGTTGTCGTCATCGCGGCGGGCATTGTGTTCTCCGCCGGCATCTCGTGACCGCACGCGAGACCGCCTCATGAGGAACGACATCAAAACGCTTCGCAAGCAAGCCGGCCTTCGGCAAGAGGATCTGGCGCTTCTCTGCGGAGTCAGCCGTCAAACCATCATCGCCATCGAGAACGACAAGTACGACCCCACCCTCGCGCTCGCCATGAAGCTGGCCAGCGTCCTGGGCATCGCCGTGGAAGGCCTCTTCTTCCCGGACGATGGGTCTGCAAGCGAGCCGCGATAGCCGCTCTACTTCCCTCTCACTACGGCGCCGAAGGGCAGCAAGGCAAGCTTCGCCTGTTTGAAGCATTGCAGGCCGAAGGGGATGCCGATGACGGTGATGCACAGCAGCACGCCGTTGAGCAGCGCCTCGAGCGCCAGGAACACGCCGCCGAACACGAACCACAGCACGTTGAGGATGGCCGACCCCGCGCCCCCGCCGTATTCGACTTCTTTGCCGAACGGGAAGAACGTGAGCCCCGCCATCTTGAAGCACTGCGTGCCCACGGGGATGCCCACGATGGTAATGCACCACACAAGGCCGACCAGGCACCAGCTCACGCCCTGCCAGAACCCCGCGAAGATGAACCACAGTATGTTGCCGATCACGCTCATGAACGCCCCCCTTCACCACAGCCCCCGTCAACGCGAGACCCTTCGAACACGGCACGCACCAGGTACTCCACGTTGCCCTCGGGCCCTGTAATGGGCGACTCCACGACGCCCGTCGCGTCGAACCCGGCATCCGCCAGCGCCGCGCGCACCTCGTCCACCGTACGCCGCCGCACGGCCTCGTCGCGCACCACGCCGCGCTCCGTCTCGTCGGGTCGCGACTCGAACTGAGGCTTCACCAGCCCTATGAATACGGTGCCCGGCTGAGAGAGGCGCGCGAACACGGGCGCGAGCGCCGCGAGGCCGATGAAGCTGAGGTCGGCCACCAGCACGTCGAAGGGAGCGCCCAATTCCACTGGATCGGCCAGCTTGATGTTCACGCGCTCGAACACGCTCACGCGCGGGTCTTGCCGCAGCTTCCATGCCAGCTGCCCGTAGTTCACGTCGACGCACGCCACGCTGGCCGCGCCCGCCTGCAGCAGGCAGTCGCTGAAACCGCCGGTGGACGAGCCGATGTCCAGGCACCGCAAACCGCGCACGTCCTGTCCGAACGCATCGAGCGCCCCTTGCAGCTTATGGCCGCCGCGCGACACGAACCGCTTGCGGTTCTTCACCACCACCTCGGCATCCGGCGCCACGCGCACGGCGGCGCTGGTGGCGTACACGTCGCCCACCTTCACCTCGTGCGCCAGCACCGCGCGCAGCGCCGCGTCGGCATCCGCGAAGTATCCCTGCTCCACCAACAGCGTATCAAGTCTGATTTTCTTCATGGGCACAGTATATAGCAAGCGCGTCTGCACCGATGGAAACGGAGGGTCTCGCCGTTTCCCGCTTGGCGCAGGAAAGGATCGCGAGCGCTACCCCACGATCTCGTAGAGCCGCATGTCGTCTTCGCTGAGAAGCAGCTTGAAGCCCGGTGTCTGCTCGTCGATGGTTTCGATGCCGCGCCAATTCTCCTCTTTGTAGCGGATGGTCGTCGTGGTGCGATGGTCGCTTCCCTGCACGTCGAGCATCAGCACGTAGCGCGCGTCGAGGTCGTTCACGAGCCGCTGCACCTCTTCGGACGTGCTGATATCGCGCAGCTGTGTACGAAGGATCTTGCTTTCCTCGGCACCGCCCCTTCCGTTGTCGGACGAGCGCCTGAAATAGGTGTTGATGCCCTCCACCCCGTAGCTCCAGCAGCTGCCGTCGCTCGACACGTTGATGACGAGAGCACCCTCCCCAATCAGCTCCATCGCCTTCTTCACGAACGCGTCTTCCTCCCCCGTCAACCCGCGATCCCATGAATACCGCATCGACACCTCGCGATGGATTTTCACCAGACCCGCGCCGATGTCGGTTTTACCCATCAGCTTCGCATGAAAGGGGAAGAACTGGCACATGAGCATCAGCGCGACGAGGATGCCCATCGGCAGGTACCTGCACTTCGGATGATCCGCCTGCACGCGCAGAGCCTTCGCGCACCACGACCTGACGATATCGACCAGTTGGACGAAACCCAAGGAAGCAAGCGGGATGGCGAAAAGCGCCGTCATCGCGCCCGTTCGGTAGTAGTCGGTGTACCAGAACCCCGACAGCACCTGCTTCACCACGCCGTCGGTCGACACGTCGATAACGTACACGACGAAGGCGAACGCGTAAGCGACCGTCATCCACAAGTACCGCCTGTTCCTGCACGTGTAGATGACGCCCGCCAGCACCGCGACGCTCAAGAAAGGCTGCACGCCCTCGCGCGTCGTGAACATGAACAGCAAGCCGCCGCCGATCGCCTCGAGAGGTGAAAGCGTGGCTTTCCACGTGTACTGAACCACGTTCTGCAAGAACGGTGCGAAATACAGCACGACCCAGCCCGCGCACGCCACCGCGAAAAGCGCTGCGGCTGCCGCGATGCGCTTCGAGGCGATGCGCGGCGCGTCGTCGCAAGGCGGAACCAGTATCCGGCCCAGGCAGTAGAGCACCGCCCAGATTCCGAAGGTGAACGCGCCGTTCGGCTGCGACAGCGCTATGGAAACGAGACCCGCCGCAACGAGGAACGCGAGTCTGACCTTGCCCGAGAGTCCCTTCGCTTCGATCGCCCCGACAAGCGCGACGAACGCCAGAGGGATCAGCATGAAGGACACCATGTTCGAAAGCAGCTGGCCGTACACGACGAACCCCCACGGGAACCCGCAAAACGCCACAACGAACAGCGAACCCGCCCATACGACCCGCTTGCCCTCGCCGAACAGCTTCAGAAACAGCAGGCACATGCCCAGGGGAAACACCACCGCCGTCAGCGCGATGATGGAAGCGTTTGCGGCAAGCGTCACGGCATTGCCGAAGAAAGACGCCACGACCGCCGTGACCGCATGCCAAGCCGAAGGATAGAACGAGCTGGTGACGCCCTGATCGAGGTACGAGCTCGCATGCAACGTGGAGAACGTGCCCGTGTCCAGGAATCCTCGCACAATCGCGAGGTGCACGGTGGTGTCATCGTTCCTCGAAAACGATTCCGGACCGTCGATGGCCAACAGGAACACGACGAACACGACCGCGAACGCCACCGCGACGTAGAGAGCCGCCGCCTTCCACGCGCCCTTCACGTCGTCGATGGCGATCAGCTCACGAGAGGCGTTCGGGGCTTTCGCCCGAGCGATGCCCTTGCTCACCAGCAAGGCAATCGCGCCGATCGCGACGGCGATCGCCAGCAATACGGGGCCCGAACACGTCACGCCGACCTCGAACAGGACGATACCCAGCACCGCCAGGAAGAAAATCGAGATCATCGGCGCAATCGCGACGGAAGCGAAACGAGAGACGAACAGCGAGCGGGCGAACAAGTACCCCGGCACATACAGCACCGCAACGCATACGACCACCGCCAAGGCAAGCATGAGCCACATAGAATTCCCCAAGAATTGGTTTCCAACACCTACGATCTGAAGATTATAGACGCAAGGGTGCGCTAATGCGAATCCATTGCCTCGTTTTCGGCTATAAGAGAGTTATCAGTTTTCTGCAATCAAACCGGCTGTTTTCTCCCATGTCCCCGACTTATGCGCACCTCTGTCATGCAAATCGCGCCGCGTTTGGACGAAAGACCGCATACGTTTCGGCATCATGCCTGGTCGCGTTTTTATCGAACCTCGCCTTAACCAAATCGTGTGTTTTCCGGGTGCACATAACTCAAGGACATGGGAGAAATCGTCGATTTTCGTGGCAGAAGCGCACACAAGTCGAGGACTTCGCTCCGCTGGGCGTCGCCTCCCTCGGAAGCAAACGTTTCCCAACGCACGGCGGCCGCCCGAAGGCGGCCGCCGGAACAAGCACGATGCCCGCTGCGCCTTACGGCAGCAGCAGCTGGGCGATTTGCACGGCGTTCAGGGCCGCGCCCTTGCGGATCTGGTCAGCGACCACCCACATGGCCAAGCCGTGATCAACCGTGTCGTCTCGGCGCAGACGACCGACGTACGTCTCGTTCGTGCCGGCCAGCAGACCCGGCATGGGATACGTGTTCGTGGCGCAGTCGTCCATGACCACGATGCCCGGGAACGCCTCGAGCGCCGCGCGCGCGGCCTCGACGCTCACCTCGTCCTGGAACTCCACGTAAACGGCCTCAGCATGGCAGCGTAGCACGGGCACGCGCACGCAGGTGGCGGCCACGCGAATGTCCTGGTCTCCCATTATTTTCTTCGTCTCGACGACCATCTTCCATTCTTCCTTGGTGGAGTCGTCCTCGAGGAACTTGTCGATGTGCGGGATGCAGTTGAACGCGATGCGATGCTGGAACGCGCTCACCGTGAGCTCGTCGTCGGACTTGCCGTCGAGGAACTCTTTCGTCTGGTCGTACAGCTCGGCCATAGCCGGGGCGCCGCCGCCGCTGGCCGCCTGATACGTGGACACCACCACGCGCTTGATGCGCGACAGATCGTACAGGGGCTTCAACGCTACCACCATCTGGATGGTGGAGCAGTTCGGGTTCGCGATCACGCCGTTATGCCAAGCCACGTCGCCGGGGTTCACCTCGGGCACCACCAACGGCACGTCCTCGTCCATGCGAAACGCGCTGGAGTTGTCGATCATCACGGCGCCGGCCGCGGCCACGGCCTCGCGCATCTCCTTCGATACGCTGGCACCGCACGAGAACAGCGCGATATCCACGCCTTCGAACGACTCCGGCGTCATCTCCTGCACCGTGAGCTCGCCTGCCGGAACCTGGCCGCACCCCAAAAACGGCAACTTCTTGCCCGCCGAGCGGGCCGACGCCAGCGCGCGCACCTCGGCCGCCGGGAAATCGACGTCGTGCAGCACCTGCAAGAACTCAGCGCCCACCGCGCCCGTGGCCCCCGCCACAGCCACCACCGGATGAGCCGGAATCTCTTTCGTCCATGTCATAGCAACTCCTTTTCCCCGCTTATGAACCCTATCGACAAGCCTCGCTCACGCGTTTGCGCAACCAACTGCCGCTAGTATATAATGAAGAAGTCAGCGGATGGCCTGAGGTGAAGAGCAGGCGACACCGTTAAGGTTTGTGACCGCTAGTTGCTGCTAGCGGTCATCTTCTTTCTGGTGCGCCCAAAGCGCCTTGGCGAACGCCACCGCCTCCCGAAGCAAGCCGACAATCGCGGCCGCCAGCCCAACAGCCGAAGCTGCGAGCTTGAGGATTATCACGATAGCATCCAAGCGAGTCACCTCCTTCCTCAAGAAGTAGGTGCCGCCTGACGCTCAGGACTTACATCCGCTGACTCGCACACATTCTAACATGCGTATCGCCAGCGAAACACATGCATGGCAAAGCTTCTATCTTCCCTTGTTCATCTTCGCGGCGATTTCCTCGGCGCTCAGCTGCGTCTCCTCGAACACGCTGTCGGAATCGAGGTCGAACGCCTTGTGCAGGCAGCGCACCGCCGCCGCAGCTTGCGCGCCGTCCACCACGACCGACAGGCGGATGGGCGACGTGGAGATGGCCAGGATGTTGATCTGGTTCTCGCCCAGCGTCGAGAACGCGCGCGCCGCCACGCCGGGAGACGACTTCATGCCCGTGCCCACGAGGCTCACCTTCGCGATATCCTCGTCCACGTCGTAATCGCGGGCGCTGATGTCGGGCAGAATGCGCTCGATCGTCTCCTTCGCGCGCGCCAGATCGGCACCGGGGCACGTGAAGCTGATGTCGGTGATACCGGCTTCCGAGATGTTCTGGATGATCATGTCCACGCTCACCGCGTTGCCGGCCAGCGCCGAGAACACCTTCGCGGCCACGCCCGTCATGTCGGGCACGCCGCGGATGGTGAACTTCACCTCGGACGTATCGTGGGCAATGCCGGTGATGACGGCTTCCTCCATCATGTCGGTTTCCTCCTTGATATAGGTGCCTTCGGCGTCGGAGAACGCCGAACGGGAATGAATGACCACCTGGTACTTGCGCGCGAACTCCACGGCGCGCATCTGCAGCACGCCGGCACCGGAGCTGGACAGCTCAAGCATGTCGTCGTAGGAGGTGACGTCGAGCTTCTTGGCGCGCGGGCACACGCGCGGGTCGGCCGTGTACACGCCGTCCACGTCGGAGTAGATCTCGCACACGTCGGCGTCCAGGCCGTGCGCCACCGCCACCGCCGTGGTGTCGGAGCCGCCGCGACCAAGCGTGGTGATGTCGCCGTTGGCGTCGATGCCCTGGAACCCGGCCACTACCGCGATAACGCCCCTGTTCAGAGCCTCCATGATGCGCTCGTTGTGCACCTTCACGATCTTGGCCTTGGCGTGCGTGCCGTCCGTTTCGATGCCGGCCTGGCGGCCCGTGAAGCTCATGGCCTTGTAGCCGCGCGCTTCGATGGCCATGGCCAGCAGCGTCATGGACACCTGCTCGCCCGTGGACAGCAGACGGTCCATCTCGCGCGCTGGCGGGTTGTCGTTGAGCGAGGCCGCAAGGCCCACGAGCTCGTCGGTGGTTTTGCCCATGGCGGACACGACGGCGACCACCTGGTGCCCGGCCTGCTTCTTCGCAATGAGCTTCTTCGCGACCATCTGGATGCGCTCAGGCGAAGCGACGGACGTGCCCCCGAATTTGCATACGATTAGCGACATGGTGCTCTTTCTCGTCATGTTGAACCCAATCGGCTGTCCACTATACCAAACGGTCGCATCGTCGCCTATAGAAAGCCCGTTAACAGGAGCTTTTTACATGGGGAAAACGAAGAGAACGAGCAGTCGCCCGCATGATGCGCTCGAAACCGAGCAGATCATGGGGGCGACGTCCCGAACCGAAGACAGCTTCGACGTTGCTCTGCATACGCTTACCCCGCCTGGTAGATCGTCTCCAGCTCGCCGCTCTCAACGAGCGTGCACAACGCATTGCTCGCCTGATCGCTCTCGATGCCCATGTGCTCGAAGCGCTTCGCCAGCTTAAGGCAATACGACAGGTCGCCGGGCTCCAAAGACAGCAGGGCGGACGCAGCTTGCTCGTTCAGTTTTCCAAACATGAGATGCTCCTTTCCTTTTCGATGCATCCAGCGTACTGCACCAAGGAAAGATGGCTTTTGGACGAATGGAGAACCTCGCCGGTCGGTTTTGGCCGATCGTACAAACAAGCGTCCCGACAGCTTCAAAGCGCCTCCGTTGCCTCGTGAGACAGCGGCGCGCTGCGACTTGATTCATTACCAAAACCATCATGGACAAAATATGCCGTTTTTCTTTATTCTCATTTTGGAATAGCTTTTCATCACCTGGGGTTTCTTCGACCTCTCTTTCCTGCTCGCTCCCATTACGCGTCGAAAACTACTGAAAAGTAGTGCTTTTTGTCCATGATGATTTAAATCATATTATTGCAGGCGGACTGGCCGAGAAAGCATCGAGCGCCGCGTAGCGAGCCGCCGCCCCCTGCCCTTACGGCTGCAGCAAGGGGTTCGTGTAGTCCAGATACACGAGGCCCAGCAGGAACGCGAACTCGCGATCGGGGGAATCGGGCATGCCGAGCACGTCCTTAGCTTTGCGCAGGCGGTAGCGAACGGTGTTCGGATGCTGATGCAACGCCTCGGCCGCCAGACGCAGGTCGCCGTAGGCGCGCGCGACCGCCTCGGCAGTCGCGGCAAGCTCGGTGCCGTGGGCGTCGTCGTGCTCTTCCAGCAAGGCCCTGTGCAGCGCGGCCGTGCGCCAGAACAAGCGCCCCTCGTTGGCGGCCGCACGAAACGCATCGTGATGCAGATCGGCCCAGCACACCACGCGATCGCCCTCAACCTGCGCCGTCTTCAACGCGGCAAGCGCCTCGCGCACGCTCATGTCGCCGTCGGAAAGCGGCGTCTCCTCGCCCACTCCCAGATGCACCTGGCCCGCAGCCAAAAGGCGCATCGTCAGGTCGCTTTCGGAGCGAGTTCGCACGCCGGCAGGAGGCTGCGCGTACGACACCAGCGCAAGCAACGCGCCATGGTAGCGGAAGGCGAACACCGCCTCCACCACATCGTCCCAATCGCGCTTGAACTCGGCCAACACGACGGTCATCGCGTCGAGCATGGCGTATAGGGAGCATTCGTCGTCCGCTTTCGGGGACGCCGCTATGCATTGGACGGTCGATCCGGTCGCCCCCGCCAGCTCGTACAACGCCGCACGGGCAGCATGCGGATCGTGCCCAGAAAGCAAGCCGTCCATGATGCGTCCCTTATCGGATTGCTCGCTGTCGCGCCGAATCAGATCGAGCGCCTGATATGCCACCACTTCGTGGTAGCCGCCGTCGTACAAGTACATTGGCACGCCCGCCGCCTCGCTGGCAGCCCGCACGCGGTCGCTGACGATGGGGCGATACGCTTTCTTCAGCGCAATACCCGAAATGCCGCGCGCTATCAGAACCAGAAGCGATCGCTCGGACAATTCCGGATCGTCGTGCGCGAACCCCAGGTTCGTCACGATGAACTCGCCGGGAATGTACGATTCGTAGCCGCCGTCCTTATCGGGAGCGCAATCGAGGATGCCCACGTTGTGGACTTCTCGCGACTCGGCTCCTTCGCACAGCACCAGCGGCTGCACCTGCTCGAACGCCGGCAACGCAAGTATGTCCGCAACCGTGATCACGAGGAGCTCCTTCCGAAACCTGTCACGGACATGATACGACGAGTCGCCGTCCTGCGCCACTTGGCGCATCCTGCCGTTCGGCACGAAGCATCCAACCCGACTCGCGAGAAAAATGGACGCGAAAGCGCACCCATGACAATTCCCGAGGCGTTTTCGGGCCGCTCGCGCCGACCGACCCGGATGACGTTCGGCATAATGCCTGGTGGCGATTTTCCGCTTCGGAAAATCGGCGGTTCGCCATGGCGAACTTTGTCACAGGAGGCCGTTTGCGCCCAGAACGCGCGCAGCGAGGGAGGGCCGTACTTGCGACGGCCCTCCCTCCGTTTCGCCCTACACCTCGTTGACCAGCTTGAATACCTTCTCCTTCTCGCCTTTCAGGAAATGGACGATGTTCTCGCAGCTCAAACGCTCCAAGTCTTCGATAGCCGTGGTCGAGTAAAACGCAGAATGGGGCGTGATGATGACGTTGTCGCGCCCCACCAGCTTGTTCGCGGCCAAGTCGGGCGTCTCGTCGTACAGCACGTCCGCGCCGAACGCACGGAGCTTGCCCGCATCGAGCGCGTCCACAAGCGCTTCCTCATCAACGCACAGGCCGCGGCCCAGGTTGATGAAGATAGGGCGTCGCGCCATCGCGTCGAACGCCGCCTCGTCGAAAAAGCGCACGTTGTCATCGGTCAAGCACATGTGGTTCACGATGATATCGGCCTGAGACAGCAGCTCTTCCTTGCTTACGCGCGTCACTCCACGCTCGGCGAATGCAGCGTCGTCAGCGTGCGGATCGCAGGCTATCACGCGCTTCACGAGGCCCATCGCCTTCTCGGCCGTGCATTTGCCGATCTTGCCGAACCCGACGATGCCCAGCACCTGATCCTCCAGACGCGGCCACTGGGGCGCCGCGGCGTAATCCCACTTGTGCCGCTCGTCGATCTCCCTCTGGTAGAACTTGAAGTGCTTGTTGAGCGCGCCCATGTACGCGATGGCGCTCTCGGCCACGTCCCACGTGCAGTACTCGCCCACCGGGCAGACCCCGATGCCTCGCTTCGTGGCCTCGTCCAGGTCAACCTGGTCGAACCCGGTAGAGTTCAGCGAAACCACCTTGAGCTTCGGCGCGCGATCCATAGCCTCGGCATCCACCGTAACGAACGCCGTCAGCAACGCGTCGGCATCGGCCACATGCTCGTAGAATTCATCACGCTTATCGTCCTCGTACTCGAGAACCTCGACCTCCACGTCCTCGCCCAGACCCGCGCGCAGGGTTTCGATCTCCAACGCGTGGTCGGGCATCATGCAATCGGCGTGATCGCAGATGAGAACCTTCATGGCAACCCTTCTTTCGTCTCGACGAAGTTACGGACGCTCGATGGGCTGGGTCAGGCAGTGAGGACCGCCGCCCGCATGCAGGATCTGATCGAGCGGCACGTCGATCACGTCCAAGCCCAGCGCGCGCATCTTGTCGTTGATGTGCTTGTTCTTCTCGATTGCCACCACTTTGCCGTTGCCGATGCACTGCACGTTGCAGCCGTGCTTGTACATATCTTCGCTGGCAACGGGGATCAGTTCGAAATTGCGACGCTTCAGCATTTGCAGGAAGTTGTAGGGCAGCTGGTCGATGCAAGCCAGCGCCACCTGCGGGGCCACGATGTTGAAGATCATATCGAGATGCAGGTTGTCCGGCGGGCACGGCACGCCCACCACGGTGTAGCCGAACTTCTGCAGCTGGTCGCGCAGGTTGTCCACGCCGGCTTGGTCGGTACGGTCCACCTGGCCGAACGCCAGCGTGTGCTCGTCGATCATCCAGAAGTCGCCGCCCTCCATGCAGCCCGCGTTCACGCGCGCCACGATGGGAACGCCCATCTCCTTCAGCTTCTCCTCGTACGCCACGGCCTCCACCTGACGGACCGGGTGGCGGAAGTGGCCGATCACGGCGCCTTCCTTGATCATGCAACCGTAGTCGCGGGCGAACGTCATCACCTCGAACTCGGGGCGCGCCTCCACTTCGACCACTTCGATACCGTTGTCTTTGAACGCATCCACCAGCATCTGCCACTCGGCAACCATGACGTCGTTCTTTTCCTGGTCGCCCTTCTTCATCCACTCGGCAGTGATCACGTTGATGCCGTTGAACTGGTAGTATCGCGGCGAGCACATCATCACTTTCTTCAGGGGGTTCGTTGCGTTGGACACGTAGACCTTCTCTTCTTCAGCCATGATAGGCTCCTTTCGTTTGACAGGTTGTTTGGGAAGCAGTTTGAGAAGCCGGAGCGCGCGGGGCGCCCCGGGGGGCAGCGCGGAGGGTTACAGCATCACGGCCACGGTGAGGAACACGCAGCACACCAGGAACAGGAAGCCCACGATGGGAGCGGCGCGCTTCACCCAGTCGCCGTAGCTCATGTGGGCGGCCGAGGTGCAGGTCATCACCACGATGGACGTAGGCGAGATCATCTTGGCCAGGCCCAGCGCCATGCAGTAGATGGTCACCATGATGGCCACGTCCACGCCGGCGAACTGCGACAGCGCCGCCATGATGCCCATGGTCGCGGCCGCCAGCCCCGTCGACGACGGGATGAGGCACGCGATGAGGAAGTAGCAGACCAGCGCCACGATGACGAAGGCGACGGGAGGCAGGGCCGACAGCGTGCTCTCGCACATGTGCAAGATAGTGGGCGTGATCTGCCCGCCGTCCATCACCACTTGGATGCCTCGCGCCAGCGGCACGACGAACGCGGTGGACACGAGCCCGGCAGCGCCCTTGATCAGCGTGTCGATGATCTTATCGGCCTTGTAGCGCATGACGATGCCCGCGAGCAGCGTCATCACCATCACGAGCATGGCGATCTCGGGGAAGTACCACGAACCGAACGGCGTGATGTCGCTGCCCAACACCTCGCGCAGCACCGGCGTGACGCCGATCCACGACACGAACTGCTCGAAGAACGTCCAATCAGGGTTGATGGAAGTCCACGGCACGCACCCCACCACCATGATGGCGAACGTGAGGACGAAGATGGCCAGCACGCCCTTCTGACGGCCGGACAGCTCCAGGTTCTCGTCAGCCGAGACCGGGAACTCGATAAGATCGAGCTTGCGACGGAAGAACTGGACCGACTTCTCGGGATGAGCCTTCACCTTGTCGGCGTAGCGGTTGATGATGAAGATGACGAGTCCCGTGAACACCACCAGCATCAGCACACGCATGCCCATGCCGTCGCCGGCCGAGATGCCTGCGATGCCCGACGCGATGCCCGTGGCGAACGGGTTCACCGTCGAGGCCAGGCAGCCGGCCTGCGTGCCCAGCACCACGATCATGATGGCCACCACGGTGTCCAGCCCCAGCGCCAGGATCACCGGCACGAACATGAGGAAGTACACGATTCCTTCCTCGTAGGCGCCCTCCAAGGTGCCGAGGAACGACATGAGGCATACAAGGATGGCGATAAGCAGGTGCATGTTGTTCTGGTTCTTCATGGTGATGCGCTTGAGCGCCGTCTTCACCGCACCGGTTTCCTCCATCATCTCGAGGAAGCTGCCGAACAGCAAGATGGTCAGCGAGATGGCGATGGCGCCGCTGATGGCGCCCGAACCCAGCATGCCCGTGATGGGCGCCATGAACACGTCCCACAACCCTTGCGGGTTGGACTCCACGATGTGGTACGTCCCCGAAATAGCGTCGCCGTTGGCGTTCAGCTCGTACGCGCCGCCCGGCACGAACCAGCTGAGCACGGCGATGAAGCAGATGACCCCGAACAGGATGACGTAGGTGTTCGGCATCTTGAATTTCTTCTTGCCCTTCTCGGGCTCGTTGTCTGGCATGGATGCTCCTCTCCTCGACGCTTCCGGCACAGCGGGGCGCAGCTGCCCAAGGGTGCCGCAGAAGCGGCATCCTCGCAGACCGAGCCTGCCGTGCGACCCTGCGCAGAGCCGCACGGCGTACCGGGAAGCGTGTTTAGACGCAGGGGATGTACAGATCGCCCAGGGTGGCCGCCATGATGGCCTTGATGGTGTGCATGCGGTTCTCAGCCTGCTGGAACTGGCGGCCGTGGTCGGAGTAGAACACCTCGTCGGTAACTTCCATCTCCTTCACGCCGAAGCGCTCGGCCATATCGGCGGCGTACTCGGTCTCCGCATTATGGAAGGCCGGCAGGCAGTGCAGGAAGATGTAGTCCGGGTTCTTCACATGGGACAGCAGCTCAGCGTTCACCTGGTAGGGCGACATGAGCTTCACGCGCTCAGCGAACTGAGACTCCTCGCCCATGGCCGCCCACACGTTCGTGTAGATGGCGTCGGCATTCTCCACCGCCTCCACCGGGTCGTTCGTCACCGTGATGGTAGCGCCGCTCTCGGCGGCGAAGGCCCGCGCCACCTCGACGATGGCCGGGTCGGGCTCGAGTTCGGCCGGCGTGGCGTTCACGTAGTTCACGCCCAGGATGGCGCTGGTGATCATGAGGGAGTTCTGCACGTTGTTGCGTCCCTGGCCGCAGTAGGCCAGCGTGAGGCCCTCCAGCGTGCCGAAGTTCTCCTTCATGGTCATGAAGTCGGCCAGCATCTGGGTGGGATGCTCCTTGTCGGTGAGGCCGTTCCACACCGGCACGCCGCTGTACTTCGCCAGATCCTCGACGTGCTCCTGCTTGAAGCCGCGGAACTCGATGCCGTCGAACATGCTGCCCAGCACCAGCGCGGTGTCGCGCACCGTCTCCTTCTTGCCCAGCTGGATGTCGTTCTTGCCCAGATACTCGGGGTGCGCGCCCAGGTCGATGCACGCGGTGGTGAACGCGGCGCGGGTGCGGGTGGACGTCTTCTCGAACAAGAGCGCGATGTTCTTGCCTGCGAGGTAGCGATGCTCGACGCCCCGCTTCTTCAGGTCTTTGAGATGTTCGGCGAACCCGATGAGGTACATCAGCTCGTCTTTCGTGTAGTCCCTCGTGGAGAGGAGGCTGCGTCCCCGGAATACCGACTCGGTCATGTGAAGCTCCTTTCGATGGATGCTCTTGCGCCCTAATCCCCGACGGACGCCGCGCCCGATGGTGCGACCCCTCCTGGCAGGCCAGGTTACGAGAAGCATCATACGCAGCGGCGAGAGGGAGCCCCTCTGGACAGTCGGACAAAACCCGAGCCGCGCGCTTTGTCCGACCGAACAAGGGACACAGGGCAACGGGAATCTAGGATGAAAGCGCGCAAGCGGGTTCTTCCAACGGAGCGGGGGTCGCAGATGGTTCTATCGCCTATCGACTACGTCATCATCGCGTTGTACTTCATCGTCATCGTGGCCATCGGCTTCATCGCGGCGCGGTTCGCGAAAACGAAGGAAGATTACCTCGTGGCCGGCAGGCGGCTGTCGTTTCCCCTGTTCTTCGGCTGCATGGCCGCGCTCACGCTGGGCGGCGGCTCCACTATCGGCAGCGCCCAGCTGGGCTACGAGTTCGGGCTCGGCGGCATCTGGCTCAACCTGAGCATCGGACTGGGGCTCGTCGCGGCCGGCTTCCTGGTTACCAGCAAGCTTTCGAAGCTGCGCGCTCTCAGCGTGAACGAGGTGGTGGAGAGCAGCTACGGCCCCATCGCCCGCGTGTTCAGCTCGGCGCTCACGCTCATCTACACGCTCACGCTGAGCGTGGTGCAGGTCATCTCCATCGGCACCATCATCAACGGCGTGACGGGCATCGACGCCACGCTGTCCATGCTGGTAGGAGGCGGCATCGTCATCCTGTACACGTTCGTGGGAGGCATGTGGTCGGTCACCATGACCGACATCGTGCAGTTCGTGGTGAAAACGGTGGGCATCCTCATCCTGGCCCCCATCTTCTGCATCTCGGCGGCGGGCGGCTGGGACGCGCTCGTCAGCAAGGTGCCCGAGACGTACCTGTCGGTGGGCAGCATGGGCTTCGACAAGAGCTTCGCCTACATCGTGCTGTACGTGCCAGGGCTCATCATCGGCCAGGACATCTGGCAGCGCATCTTCACCGCGAAGAACGAGAAGGTGTCGAAAACGGGCACCGTCTGCGCGGGCGTGTACAGCGTCTTCTACGCGTTGGCCACCGTCGTCATCGGCATGAGCGTGTTCGTGCTGCTGCCCCATCTGGACAACCCGCAGAACGCGTTCGTGGTGGGCGTGTCCACGTTCTTGCCGGTCGGGGTGCGCGGGCTGATCTTGGCGGCGGCGATGGCGGCCACGATGTCGGTGTCGAGCGGCACCATCCTGGCATCGTCCACCATCCTATACAACGACCTGTACCTGCGATTCGTTCGCAAGGGGGCGGCCCGGAGGACGACGCATCTCAAGGAAGTGACCATCACGCGTCTGTTCGCCCTGCTCATCGGCGTGGTGGTGATGGTGTGCTCGCTGTGGATCAACGACGTGCTGGTGGGCATCGACATCTGCTACGGCTACCTGTCGGGCTGCGTGTTCGTGCCGCTGGTGGCCAGTTTCGTGCTCAAGCGGTTCAGCCCGAAGGCAGGGCTGTACGCGCTGGGCGCGAGCACTGTGGCGGTGACGGGCTGCTTCGTCGTCGTGGGAACAGCAAGCTCAGTCCCCATCGTCGCAGGCATGGCGTCGGGGCTCGTAGCGTACGCAGCGGCGAACCTTCTCAGCAAGCAGAAGGTGCCCTCGCCGTTTGAATGAGGCGTGAACCCGTTCCCTTGCCTCACCCCAACTCGGGCAGGAACACCAGGCTGAGCAGGTTAATGAACACCTTGTCGTCCTCATGGGGAATGCCCAACACGGCCTTCATCTTGCGCATGCGGTAACGCACGGTGTTCGGATGCTGGTGAAGCTCCTCGGCGATAGCCTTCACGTCGCCGTGCCAGTTCACCAGCGCCTCGGCCGTACGCACGAGCTCGGTACCGTGCTCGTCGTCATAGCCGGCCAGCATCGAGCGGTACAGCTCGCTCGCGCTCATGAACAGGCGGTCGTAGCGCGCGGCGCTGGCGAATGCCGACAGGTGCAGGCCCGACCAACGCGCCAGCTGCTCGCCGTGGCGCTGCGCACTCGCGGCTGCGGCAAGCGCCTGGCGGATAGCCAGGTCGCCATCGCACAGGTGCACCGCCTCGCTCACGCCGCAGTGCAGGCTGCCTTCCACCGAGGTCACGGCGATGCAGCGGCGCTCGGCGGCCGCCCGCTCCTCATCGCTGGCCGAGCCGTAGGATACGAACGCCAGGATATGATCGCGGTAGCGGCACACGCTGGCCGACTCGACGATCGCGCACCCGTCCCTCACCGTCCCCAGCCCAGAGGACACCGAGTCGAGCATGGCGTAGAATGAGCACGGGTCGCCCGCGCGCAGGGCGAACGCGAAGCACTGCAGCTTCGAGCCCGTCACGCCCACGAGCGCGCTCAGCCTCGTACGCACCCGGTCGCCGTCGTGGGCGGTCAGCAGCTCGTCGAGGGCCTTGCCCTTGTCCAGCTCGTCGCGATCGCGCTGCAGCAGATCGAGCGATTGGTACGCCACCGTCTCGTGGTAAGCGCCGTCGTACAGATAAAGCGGCACCCCGCGCGCCGTGCTTTCCTTGCGCACGGCGTCGCTGATGGGAGGCTCGTAGACGGTTTTGACGGCGATGGCGGCCACGTCGCGGCGCAGCATCGTCAGCAGCGACTTCTCGGCCATGCCAGGGTTGCCGAACGCGAACCCGAGGTTCGTGAGGATGAGTTCGCCCGCCACGTATACACTGTATTCGTTGTAGTCGGGAGGACAGTCGAGGATGCCCACGTTGCGCACCTCGCGCCGCTCCGCTCCCTCGCAGGGAGCGGCGAGCTCCACGTTCTTGAACGCCGGCAATGCGATAATGTCCGCAACGGTAACCAACAGCCCCTCCGTCCCATCGCGCATGAGAAGCGATCTTCCAAGAAGATGCGATACGGTACGCATGATACCGCATCGCGAGGAGCGCGTACGGACGACCGGCCGCGCTTGACGAGAATTACGCGTGCGAACCGAAAAGCCCCCCCCCGGCCTCGATCTCGAAGAGGCGACCCTCCAGGAGCTAGGTCATCCTGCCGACGTGGCCGCAAAATGCTTCCCATGACAATTTCGCAAGCGTTTTCGAGCTGCTCGCACCCGCAAACACGGGCGTCACCCACCATAATGCCTGGTCGCAACTTCGCTGATTCGAGAATTCGCCAGTTCGTGACGGCAAACTTTGCCATGGGTGCCGCTTTGCGCCCAGCTCCGCATACAGTCCGCAACCGCCCCGAGCGAGAGGCACCCGAACGGGAATCCTTTCGACAGAGGGCGGAAACGTCGCTTCCCCACGCGACCTCACACCTGCGCTTTGCCGGGAACCCTCGTCTTACGAAGACGTAAGCTGAGTGTAAGCGGCGGTCAAGGCGTCCGTCATGCGCTCACGGTATAGTTGAACCCGTGAACGCACGATACGAGGAGATCGCCATGAGCAAACCGTTGAGCATCGCCTGCAAAGCCGTCGGCGCAACCGTCATCATAGGAGCATTCGTGCTGGTGGCCTGTCTGTTCTCGGAGAGCAGCCGCACCATGTATCCGATCAGCCGCACCCGCTGAGCCCCAACCGGAGACCAGCCGCCCGCGCCGCGGAGGCCGTAAAACCCGCGCGCCGCGCGCTCTACCCCTGCTTTTCAGGCATCCTCCACAGCAGCACGAAGCCCAGCACGAACAGCACGGCGATGGACAGCACGCCCAACGACGAGTTGCCCGACAGCTGGGTGAAGAAGCTGACCAGGAACGTGCCCATGACGGCAGCGTACTTGCCGAAGATGTCGAAGAAGCCGTAGTACTCGTTGGCGTGCTCCTTCGGAATGAGCTTGCCGAACTCGCTGCGCGACAGCGCTTGGATGCCGCCCTGGAACAACCCCACGCAGATGGCCAGCATCCAGAACTCCGCGGCCTCGCGCAGGAAGAACGCCGCGAACAGCGTGATGCAGAAGTACGCGCCGATAGCTACCAGCAGCATGCGCTTCGTGCCGAATCTTGTGGACAGACGCCCGTAGGCGATGGCCGACGGGAACGCCACGAACTGCGTCACCAACAGCGCCAAAACCAGCTGCGTCGCATCGATGCCGAGGTCGGTGCCGTAGCTTGTGGACATCTTTATAATGGTGTGCACGCCGTCGATGTAGCAGAAGAACGCTAGCATGAAGTAGCGCAGGCGACGATCCTTCCAAATACGTTTCAGCGTGCGGAAGAGGCCGGCGAACGTGTCGCGGATCAAGCGAGGAGCACGTTCCTTGTAGTGCGTCTGATGCACATCGCGGATAAGGGGCACGCTGAACGCCACCCACCAAACGGCCGTGATCAGAAACGCGATCTTCATCCCGATGTCCATGGGGATACCCACGCTGGGCCCTGCCAGCACCACGATCAGGCACAGGATGAACGGCACGCACGAGCCGATATAGCCCCAGGCGTAACCCTGCGACGACACCTCGTCGTAACGCTCATCGGTGGTGGCATCCACGAGGAACGCATCGTAGAACACCATCGAGCCGTTCAGCATGATGGACGCGACGACGTAGATCACGAGGAAAGCCAGCGCAGCCGACGGGATGCCCAGCGCCGCCAAGGCGATGGCGCCCGTGCCCACGGTTCCGATGAAGAACTTCTTCTTGTTGCCCTTGAGGTCGGCCAGGCTGCCCAGAACCGGCATGAGCAGCGCCAGCAGAAGCGACGCCACCGTCTCGGCATAGCCCCACGCCACCACAACCGACGAACCCGGTTCGGCTAGCGTCTTGAAATACACGGGGATCAGCGCCGTCGCAAGCAGCACGAAGGCCGAATTGCCCACATCGTAGAGGATCCAGCTTTTCTCCTGCTTGGTCAGCTTGCCTGCCATGGCCTTGCCTCTCGTCTCGTTTGCGTCAACTTGGGATTCCTTCTTCACAAGTGCGAAACCGAAGGTTAACAAGTCCCCGCTCATTGTATATGATAGCGCGTAGCGTCACCGGTAAAATTCAAGTCAGAACGGAGCGTCATCCCCATGCCCGCACTCATCACCCACGACTTCTTCGGGCGCGACGTCTACGACCGCCTGTACACCTTCATAGGCGGCTCGCGCGACGAAGCCGACGCCTTCCTGTTGGGCAACCAAGGCCCCGACCCTCTGTTTTACCTGGTACTCAGTCCGCAGTTGCGCGCGCACAACCGACTGGGCTCGACTATGCACAACAAAAAGCCCAGCGAGCTTCTAACCGCGCTCAAAAACTCACTCGGCATCCTCAACAGCGCCGAGCGCGAAGTGGGTCGCGCCTACGCGCTGGGTTTCCTCTGCCACTACACGCTGGACTCCACGATGCACCCGTTCGTGTACTTCCACGAGTACCGGCTGTGCGACGCCGGCGTTCCAGGCCTGACGCGCGCCGACGGAAGCGAAGTGCACGGCACGATCGAGAGCGAACTGGACGAACTGGTTCTGTTTGAGAAGCGCGGCGAGACCATCGCCACGTTCAACCCCTCCGCCGAAATCCTCAACGCCAGCAACTTCGCGCTGCACGTCATCTCGAAGATGTACGCCTACGTCGCCCTCACCGTGTACGGCGAGATCGTCCCCGCCGACCTGTTCGAGACGGCCGTCAAGGACTTCCGCGTGGCGCAGCGCGTGTTCTACTCGCCCTCCGGCCGCAAGCGCGCCCTCTTCGGGCGCGTCGAAGAACTGCTGCGCCCCTTCTCGTTCTACAAGTCGATGAGCCACCGCCCCGTCGCGCTTACCGAAAGCCAGTTCGACAACCGTGCCCGCGAGGCGTGGGAGAACCCGTTCACGGGAGACATGAGCACCGCAAGCTTCTGGGATCTCTTCGATGAGGCGCTGGGAAAAGCGCAAGACAACCTGTTCGCATTCGACGAGGACGGATTCGATCTCGCAGCAGCGCGCGCCATCACCAACGAGCGAGACTTCTCGGGCGAACCCGTTGTGGCGCTCGTGGTGTCGGTCGAGGACGGCGCTGCCGACGCGCAGCCGCAGCCCGCCGACGAAGCGTAAGCGCCCCATGCTGGACGTCGCCCTCACCATCCCCTTCTGGCTGGAGCTTGCCGCTGCGCTGACCGGCGGCTTGTCCGGCGCCATGAGCGCGGTGCGCGCACGCTACGATATATTCGGCGTGGCGTGCATCGCCATCATCACCGGTTTGGCCGGCGGCATCATGCGCGACATCCTGCTGCAGAACTACGGTATCTACGCGTTCCAGAAGCCTACGCTGATCATCGCCTGCGCCATCGCGGGCGTGGTGGTGTTCTACTTCGGTAAGCTGGCCACCTATCTCGACCCCATCGTCGACTTGTTGGACAACCTGTCGGTAGCGCTGTGGGCCGTGATCAGCGTGAGCAAGAGCCTGTCGGCGGGGCTCGACATCATCCCGTCCATCATCCTGGGCACCATCACCGCCGTGGGCGGCGGCATCCTGCGCGACATCTGCATGAACCGCGAGCCCGAGGCGTTCCAGGCCGGCGCGCTGTACGGCAGCGCCGCGCTGGTGGGCTGCATCGTGTACGCGTTGATGAGCCAGAACCACATCCTGGACAACTACGCCGCGCTGTCCTGCGTGGTGCTGGTGCTGGGGCTGCGCTACGCGTCGCTATTCTTCGGCTGGCGCACGAAGCCGCCGCGCGACTACTCCGACGTGGTGACCCGCGCGGTATCGAAGCCGGTACGCTCGGTGGCGAATCGCGTGCGACCGCCCAAGGGCAAGGTGGAGCGCGACAAGGAGCGGCACGGTTACGAGAAGCTGCGTGCGTTCTGGGCGCGCATGAACGGCGAGTACGTGGCCGAGCGCAGCAAGGACGACAAGCTTGCCGCATCCGACTCGCAAGCGGCCAGATCGTCGGCCGGCACCGCCGCAGCCAGCGACCCCAGCGACCGCATCATCGTGGACCGCGAGGAGCTCCACCGCATCATGGGCGGCGAGGAAGAGAAACCTCGCGACCCCTTCGAGCCAAGAAGCTAAAACCAAGCCACCGTGTCCAGCGCGTGTCGAAAGGACGGGGGATCTGACACGCTCGCGACACCGCGCCTCGCAAAACGGGAAAAAGCGTGTCAAACCCCCCGTCCCTTCGACACGCTTTCCTTCGGTTACACGTTCTTCAGCAGGATGGAGTTCATCGTGTCGGCGGCGTGCTCGCACGAGTCGCAGCACTTCTCCATGCGGTCGAATATCTGCGACCACACCAGCACGCGCATGGGGTTCTCGCGGTCGTGCGTATGCAGTTTGCGAATGACCGTCATGTACAGCTGATCGGCCTCTTCCTCGTAATCGTTCACGTCGATGATGAGCTGCTTGAACATCTTGGACTTCTTGAAATTGCGGAAATCCTCCATGGCCTTGTCCAGCGCCACGCAGCTCTTCTTGATGAGGTGCGCGAACTCCAGCGCATCATGATGGATGAAATGCACGTCGTACATGTAGAAGCGTTGCATGACGTCTTCGATGTAGTCGATGATGTTGTCGAGGTACTGGGACATGTTGATGATGTCCTCGCGCTCGATAGGCGTGATGAAATCGGTAGCAACCGTCTTGAAGATGGCGTGGTTGATCTCGTCGCCCTTGTGCTCCAGCTCGTGCGCGCGCTCCATGACCTCTTTGAGATGCTCCGCCTCGGTGAAGCTTTCGATGGCCTCGATCAGCAGCTCGGCTTCCTGAACGGCAACTTCCGTCTGTTTCTCGAACGCATCGAAATAATCGAACTTGTCCCTCTTGCCCACAGGGTCCTCCTTTACGAGAACATTAAGAACAGGTGGGCGAACGCGAATCCGAGCAGACCGCACCCCGGAAACGTCAGCACCCACGTTTTCACCATATCGATTGCAATTCCCCACTTCACCGCGCTTTTCCGCTTCGCTGCGCCCACGCCCATGATGGCGGTCGTATTCGTGTGCGTCGTGGAAACCGGCAAGCCGGCGAAGGTGGAGAGCATAAGGCAGAAAAACGTTGCCACGCTGGCGGCGAATCCTTGGAACGGCTCGAGCTTCACCATATCCAGGCCGACGCTTTTTATGATGCGCTCGCCGCCGACGGCGGTGCCCAACCCCATGTTGAGCGCGCAGAAGAACATGAGCCAGATGGGCAGGATCATTTGATCGGCCTGCCCCACGCCCGTGGCCAACGTGATGGCCAGCACGAAGATGCTCATGAATTTCTGGCCGTCCTGCGCGCCGTGCATGAACGCCACGCCCGCGCCCGAGGCCACCTGAGCCCAACGGAAGAAGCGCGAAGTCTTCTTGCGATCCATGTTGCGGCAGACGCGTCCAAGCGCCTTGGAGTTCAGCCAACCCAGAAAGAAGCCCAGCAGCGTGGACAAAAGAATGCCGTACACCACCTTGATCCACTCCGCGCCGTTGATGGCGTCGAAGCTGCCCTGCAGCGCGATGGCCGCGCCCGTGAGGCCGGCGATCAGCGAATGGCTTTGGCTGGTGGGAATGCCGAAATACCAGGCCACGGTGCCCCACACGATGATGGCCACCATGGCGGCCATGAGAGCGATGAGCGACTGCTGGGAGTCGCCTCCGAAATCGACCATATTGAATATGGTGTGTGCGACGGCGGCGGTAAACAGAGAAACCACCAGCAGCCCCAGGAAGTTGCAGACAGCCGCCATGACGATGGCGGGCTTCGGCTTCATAGCCCTTGTCGATACGACGGTTGCGATCGCGTTCGGAGCGTCCGTCGCCCCATTCACGACGATGACGCCGATGTTGAGCAGGGTCACAACCACGAGGATCGGGTTGGACGCGAGCCCAGCGATGAACGAAGCCCACTCTATGGTCACGAAATCCCTCTCGACAACAACAGCAAAAAGGTTCAGCATTCCCCAGTTTAACGTAAATCTAACAAAGCGAAAGGGGCTCTTTTCTCTTTTCACGTTGGATTACGGGCGAAACGGCAAAATACAGGTAAAGTCACGCCCCGGCACCGCCTACGGGTAAAACCCCTGCAATCGGTAGGAGTTAACCCCCGCTCTATCGATACGTGATAAAGTAACCGTTACGCAAGAAGAGGTTTCCGCGTCGCCGCGTCGCAAGCACGGCTCGACGACGCCTGGGGGGAGGAAATCGAAATGAGAAGGCGCTTCCAGCTGCCCTTGCAGACCGCGGATCTGATCGCCGGATTCATGGTGTGGGTCATCCTGTCGTCGCTGCTTCCGTACATCAAGCAGGACGTCTATATCCCTCCCGACCAGATAGCCCTCGTCACCGCCATTCCCGTGGTGTTGGGATCGGTGCTGCGCGTACCCTTCGGCTACTGTGCGAACCTGTTCGGCGCTCGTGCCGTGTTCCTGGCCAGCTTCATCGTGCTCGTGGTGCCCGTATGGTTTTTGAGCGAGGCCACCACGTATCAGGGATTGCTCATAGGCGGGACGTTTCTGGGCATCGCCGGCGCAGTGTTCTCGGTGGGCGTCACCTCGCTGCCGAAGTACTACCCGAAGGAGCGCCACGGCTTCGTGAACGGGGTATACGGCTTCGGCAATATGGGAACGGCGCTGACCACCTGGTTGGCGCCCGTGGCCGCGGTTGCCTTCGGTTGGCGCATGGCCGTCAAGCTGTACCTCGTGCTGCTGGCGGCGTTCATCGTGCTGAACTTCGTGCTGGGCGATCGCGACGAACCGCGTGTGAAGACGCCGGTCATGGAGCAGCTGCGCGCCGTCTGGAGCGACGCGCGCCTGTGGTTCCTGTCGCTGTTCTACTTCGTGACATTCGGCGCTTTCGTAGCCTTGACCGTGTACCTGCCGAACTTTCTCACGTCGCACTACGGGATGGACGGCGTGTCGGCAGGCGTGGCCACCTCGGTGTTTATCGTGGCGGCGGCCGCCATCCGCGTGCTGGGCGGCTGGCTGGGCGACCGGTTCGACTGTTATCGGCTGCTGGCCCTCGTGTTCGCAGGCCTCGCCGCAGGCGCCGCGGTGCTGGCCACGGCACCGGGGCTGCCCGTGTACCTGGCGGGCATCTATCTGGTCAGCATCGCATGCGGCATCGGCAACGGCGTGGTGTTCAAGTTGGTGCCTGCGTACTTCACGAAGCAAGCCGGGATTGCCAACGGCATCGTGGCCATGATGGGCGGCCTGGGCGGCTTCTTTCCGCCGCTCGTGCTGTCGGCATCGACGCTGCTGTTCAGCACGAGCGTCCCCGGATTTGCCGCCTTCGGCGCCTTCGCCCTCGCCTGCCTGGCGATTTCGCTGGTCATGAGGAGGAAGACTCGGTCATCCTGAGGGCACGGAGCGCGCAATCCGTCTCCTGAGCGTAAGCCGCGACCCCCTACGCGTAGTAAGCGAACACCCTTTTGCGTTCGTTGCCGATCTTGGTGGTGCTGTTGTGGCCGGGCAGGACCACCGTCTCGTCGGGCAGCACGGCCAGGCGCTTCAGCGAGCGGCGCATAGCGTTCATGTCGCCTCCCTGGAAATCCGTACGGCCAATGGAGCCGCAGAACAGCGTGTCGCCCGAAATCAGCACCGGCGCGCCTTCAGGGTTCGTGCCGAAGCGCGGGTCGATGAACAGGCAGATACCGCCCTCGGTGTGACCCGGCGTCAGGATCACCTTCCACGGCATGTCGCCGATCTTGAGAATGTCGCCGTCGTTCACTACATGATCCACCGGGCACGGCGTGAAGCGCATGTCGTCGCGCGGCAGCTTCTTCTCGCCCGAAATGATGGGCGCGTCGATGGCCGAGGCGATGACCGTGGCGCCGGTCTTGTCGCGCAGCTCCTTCGCAGCGCCCACGTGGTCCGAATGGCGATGCGTGAGGATGATGGCGTCGACCGAGCCCCCCGCCGCCTTGATGATCTCGTCGGGCTTGCACGTGGGATCCACCACGATGGTGGCCTTGCCGTCGGAAATGATGTACACGTTGTTCTCCAGCATGCCGAGCACGAGGTACTCGACGGGCACGCACGTGCCCTTCACCTTATTGGTCATGCGTCGCTCCTAGTCTTTTTCTTGCCGCCGCCGGCCTTGGGAACCATGCGGCGCGCGTCGAACACTCCTTCGATGCCGCGCAGTTTGCTCAGTACGATATCGATATGGTTGATATCGGACACCTGGAACAAAAACCGCATCTCCACCATGCCGTCGCGATGCGACGTGGTGGAGCTGGACAGCACGTTCGCCCCTTGCTCCGACAGGATGATGGCCACGTCGCGCAGCAGGTTCATGCGGTCGAGCGCGTCCAAGAACACCTCCACCTTGAACGACGTGTTCTTCGGCAGATCGTTCTCCCAGGCCACCTCGATGATACGCTCGGGGGTTTGCTTGAGATCCTGAGCGTTCGGGCAGTCGGCGCGGTGCACCGACACGCCGCGGCCGCGCGTCACGAAGCCGAGAATCTCGTCGCCCGGCACCGGGTTGCAGCACCGCGACAGGCGCACCAGCACGTCGTCCACGCCCTTCACCACCACGCCGTTCGACGTGTGCGCCTCGTGCTTCTTCGGCGCCTTCACGCTGGTCAGCATCGGCGGCATCTTGCCGGTGGACATGTCGCCTGCCACGTAGTCCATGGCGGTCTCGGCCTCGTGGCCCTTGTCCACGAGGATCTTCAGCAGACGGTTCGCCACGTGCTGGGCGCTTTCCTTGCCGGTGCCGATGTGCACGAGCATGTCGTCGGCGTCCTTGTAGCCCATGTGGTCGGCCACCGACTTGAGGGCGCGCATCGACTGGGCGCTGGATATGCCCAGACCGTGCTTGCGCATCTCGCGGGTCAGCTTGTCGCGGCCGAATTGCAAATCGTCGCTGCGGCTGACCTTGCTGAAGTACGAGCGGATCTTGCTGCGCGCGCTGGGCGTTTTCACGATGCCCAGCCAGTCGCGCGAAGGGCTGGCGCTTTTCTGCGTGAGGATGTCCACGCGGTCGCCCAGCTGCAGCTCGTAGGTCAGCGGCACGATGGCGCCGTTCACCTTCGCGCCCACGCAGTGGTTGCCCACCTCGGTGTGGATGGCGTAGGCGAAATCGACCGGCGTCGAACCAGCGCGCAGGCTCATGACCTCGCCTTTCGGCGTGAACACGAACACCTCGGTGGGCGCGAGATCCACTTTCAGGTCCTTCAGGAACTCGCGCGAATCCTGCGACTCGTCCTGCCAGTCCACCATCTGGCGCAGCCACGCCAGCTGCTGGTCCAGCGCGTCGCCGCTCTTGCCGCCCTTCTCCTTGTAGCGCCAGTGCGCCGCCACGCCGTACTCGCTTTGCCGGTGCATGTCTTCGGTGCGGATCTGGACCTCCAGCGGACGGCCCGCCGGCCCGATGACCGTGGTGTGCAGGCTCTGGTACATGTTGAACTTCGGCATGGCGATGTAATCTTTGAAACGGCCGGGCATCGGATGCCACAGCGTGTGCACCGCGCCCAGAGCCGAGTAGCAGTCCTTCACCGACTTCACGATAACGCGCACGGCGATGAGGTCGTATATCTCCGAAAAGCCCTTGCCCTTCTTCGTCATCTTCTGGTAGATGGAGTAGAGGTGCTTCGGGCGGCCCATGATCTGCGCCTGGATGTTCACCTTTTCCATCTCGTCGTGCAAGATGGAGATGATCTGGTCGAGATAGCCCTCGCGCTCAGAGCGGCTTTCAGTCACCATGCGGCTGATCTGCTTGAACTTGTTCGGTTCCAGATAGTAGAACGACAGGTCCTCGAGCTCCCACTTGATGTTGTTGATGCCGAGACGGTGCGCGATGGGCGCGTAAATCTCCAGCGTCTCGCGCGCCTTGAAGATGCGGCGGTCTTCACGCAGCGCGCCCAGCGTGCGCATGTTGTGCAGGCGGTCGGCCAGCTTGATGACGATGACGCGGATGTCCTTGCTCATGGCTACGAACATCTTGCGGATGGTGGCGGCCTGCTCGTCGGTGAGGCTTTCCACCTCGATGCGCGTGATCTTCGTCACGCCCTCCACCAGCTGTGCCACCTGGGGATTGAACTCCGCTTCCACCTGGTCGCGCGTCACGCTGGTGTCCTCCACGGTGTCGTGCAGCAGCGCTGCACACAGCGTTTCCACGTCCATGCGCAAGTCGGCCAGGATGATGGCCACCTCCACGGGATGTGCCACGAACGGCTCGCCGCTTTTGCGGCACTGGCCCTCGTGCGCCTCGCTTGCGAATCGGAAGGCCTTCGCCAGCATGGCCTCGTCGTCCTCGGACAGGTACACCGAGGTCAGGCGCTGCAGCTCGGCGAATCGCTCCTCGGGAGTCTTCGGCGCGAGGGCGTCCTTCTTGGCTTCGGGCGCGAACGATTTCTCGGCCACGTGCGGCCGGCCCAGCAGGTTGTCCTCCACGGTCTGCTTGTTCGACGTCGCCTCGGGCGCGCCGCCCAGCAGCTCCTCATGGTTGCTCTTGCCCATTTTGGTCGTCCTCCCTATGCCCTAGCGCTCGCGCGCGTCGCCTGCCGCGTCACCCGGCAAAATGGGCCGCGACACGCGTATATGGAGGGTAGCAGAATCGCTCTTCATCGCCCAGTCCCGGAACGCGTGGAACACCTCGCGCTCCCCCAAACCTTCACGGTAGCGTACGCTGTCCGTCAACTCCACCTTGTCCTGCGTCTCCACCACGTGGATGGAGCGCGCCATGCCGTCGGCGCCGAACGCGGTGTGCGTCTCGATAAGCCCGAGCTCGCGAAACACCGCCACGCCGCACGCTGCCGAGGCGGGGCTGATAGGGAATGCATCGGTGCTGGCCGCCGCGGCCAGATCGGCGTTGCCCATGGTGAAGAAGCACTCGCCCATCTCTCGCTGCAGACTGCGCAGGCGGCGGTACACCTGGGCCAGGCAGTCGTGGTCGGGCGTCATGTCGCGCAGGATGCGCTCGTTGAGCGAGCAGTCGCCGCGGTTGAACAGTAGGTGGATGCCCGCGGGCTTGCCGTCGCGGCCCGCCCGGCCGCTCATCTGGTTGAACTCGATCTCGTTGAACGGCAGGTGGTACAGCACCACGTGGCGGATGTTGGGGATGTCCACGCCCTCGCCGAAAGCGGACGTGGCCACCAGCACCGACAGCGCGTCGGTGCGGAACAGCTCTTCGATGCGCTTGCGCTCGGCGCGTGCGAGGCCCGCGTTGTAGAAGCCGATGAGCGGCGCCAGCTGGGGCACCCGCTTGCGCAGAGCGCGCGCCACGGCAACCGACTGCTCGCGCGAGTTCACGTAGATGACCGTCTTGCCGCCCGACGCGATGAGATTCGCCAGGTAGTCGTCGCGGTTCTTGAGGTTGCGCTGGTCGTCCACCTCGAGGTTGGGACGCGAAGCCGGGTCGTACACGCAGGCGTCCACCGGCAGCTCGCGCTTGATGGCGGCCGCCACCTCGTCGTCGGCCGTGGCCGTAAGCGCCAGCACCGCGGGAGCCTCGCCGCCGGGCCCAGCCAGCTTCGCAATGGCGGCGCCGATGGTGGCGTAGGCCACGCGCTGGCCCGCCTTCGCCAGGCCGATATGGTGCGCCTCGTCCACCACGACGAAGCGCACGCGGCCCGCGGCCGCGAACTCGTCAGCGTGCCACGCAAGGAACTCGGGCGTGGTCAGCACGATGTCGTAGGTGCCGTCGGCCAGGCCCGCGAAGCCCTGGCGGCGCTCGTCGGGCGTGCTCTCGCCCGTCAGCGTGATCACGCCGATACCGAACGCGTCCAGCGCCTCGCGCAGGTGGAACGCCTGATCGGCGATCAGCGCGCGCAGCGGGTACACGAACAGGCTGGCCTCGTGGTTCGCCAGCGCGCGCGTGGCGGCGTGCACCTGGAAGGTCAGCGATTTGCCGCGCCCCGTGGCCATGATGCCCAGCGTGGAGCGCCCGGCGCGCAGATGCGCGAGGATCTCGCGCTGCGCGTCGTGCAGCGGCTTGTCGCCGATGATGGCGCGCACGACGGCCTGCTCGAGCGCCGCGGGGTCTTCCGCGGCCTTGCGCTCCCAGCAGGCGCGGTTCGCCGCGCGGGCCGCCTCGTAGGCCTCCACGTCCTCGGGGCGATGCGGCGCGTTCGCGCACAGCTCGGCGTCGCTCGTGGCGTACAGGTCGGCCACGAAGCTGAGGTTCTCGGGGTTGAGGCAGGCCTCCAGGGCGCCGCAGGTGCGCGCGGGAGCCAGCGACTGCAGCATGGCCTTCACCGACTTGCGGCCGCGCCATTCGTCGATCTGCACCTCGAACGCGGCGTTCACCACGCTGTCGGTGCGCATGAGCGATTCGATGTCCGAGCAGTGGAACATGATGCCCGACACCGTGGCGCGCCCGTCGGACAGCGAGCACGAGAAGTGGTTCTTCTCGGCGCCCACCGCGCGGCAGTTCGCCAGCATCACGTCGCGCGCCAGGTACACGGGCACAGGATGCTCCTGGCCGAACGGCGCCAGCTTGTCCAGTTGCGCCACGTTGTCCAGCGTCAGCTCATCGAGGCTGACGCACGAGTCGATTTCCACGAGCGGATGGAACGCGCCCTCGGGCAGCGCGTCCATGTAGGCGCACAGGCGCCGCTCGAACTCCGGCAGCTTGTCGGCCGGCAGCGTGACGCCCACGGCCGCATCGTGCCCGCCGAAGCGCGTGAGCAGGTCAGATGCGCTTTCCACAGCCGAGAACAGGCTGACCTGGCCCACGCTGCGGCCGCTGCCGCGCGCTTCGTCGCCGTCGATGGTGAACAGCAGGCTGGGCACGCCGTACGTGTTCACCAGGCGGCTTGCCACGATGCCCTTCACGCCCTCGTGCCAGCTCTCGCCCGACACCACCAGCGCGCGCTGGCCGTGGTAGATCTCGGCGGCCTGCGCCTTCGCGATCTCGGACAGCTCGGCTTCGATGGCGCGGCGCTGGTCGTTCACCGATTCCAGCTTCGTGGCCAGGCGGTTCGCCTCCTCGAAGTCGTCGGTCATCAGCAGGTCGAGCGCCAGCTGCGCGTCGCCCATGCGGCCGGCGGCGTTGAGGCGCGGGATGACGGAGAAGCTGAGATTCGTGGCGCTGACGGGCTTGTCGGCGGCGCCGCTGGTGGCCAGCAGCGCGGCGATGCACGGGCGCGGCGCGGCGTTCATGCGCGCGATGCCGTCGGACACGAGGGCGCGGTTCTCGTCGCGCATGGGCATGAGGTCGGCCACCGTGCCCAGCGTGGCGAAGTCGGTGAAGTCGCGCCATAGGTGCGGCTGGCCCAGACGGCCGCCCAGCACCTGCACCAGCTTCAGGGCCACGCCCACGCCCGCCAGGATGGAGCTGGGGCAGTTCGCGTCGCACTTCGGATCGGCCACGGGCACGCCTTCAGGCACAAGGTCCACCGGCTCGTGGTGGTCGGTGATAGCCAGGCCCAGACCCGCCTCCACCACGGCCGCGGCCTCCGCCTTGCAGGCGATGCCGCAGTCCACCGTGACGATGAAGTCGGGGCCAAACGAGCACGCGCGCGTGATGGCGGCCTGCGACAGCGCGTAGCCCTCCTCGAAACGCAGCGGAATGAAGGGCGTAGCCTGCGCGCCGAGGGCGCGCAAACCGCGGGTGAGCACGGTGGTGGCCGAGATGCCGTCGAGGTCGAAGTCGCCGAACACGAGGATATGGTCGCCGCGCTTGACGGCGGCTTCCAGGGCATCGGCCACGTCGGACAGGCCGGGGATGATGTAGGGGTCCAGCCAGTCGCGCTCGAGCGACGGCGCGAGGAAGCGGTGAACCGCAGCGGGGTTGTCGATGCCGCGGGCGACCAGCGTCGCTGCGATGAAGCGGGGCAGACCGAGTTCGCGCTCCAGGCGCACGACGGACGCGGGGTCGGCCGCTTTGATCTTGAACTGGGCAGACATGGCTCTCATACCTCACATGCGCGAATTCGAATAGTTCACGTCCCATTGTCCCACAATCGAACGGCGAAGTCACCGAAGATTGCGCGGGCGGCGCGGGCGAACACGAGCGGGCGCAGGCGGGCGCAGGCGGCACGCACCTTCGCGAACGTACCGGGCACCTTCACAAGCAACGTGCACTTTCGCGAGCGCATCCCGCGCGCCGACCCCGGGCTTCCGCGATTCCGCTGCGAACGCAGATCTCCACGACCATCAGAATTGCCATGGGTGGCCTTTTGCGCCCATCGCAACACGCGAACCCCGCGCACTTTATCGTCCCCAACACGCTTTCACGCGTGCGCACCGCACGCATAACCTGCAGCGTGTTCGACCGGAGGATTCCCTCATCGGCTTTCGTCAACGTGGGCGACGGGGTGTTCGTCGCCTCGCCCGAACTGTGCCTGCTGCTCGAAGCCCGCACGGCCGCTTTCGCGAGCCTTGTCGAAACGGGCTACGAACTCTGCGGAAGCTATCGCCTGGCAGCCTCGTCGGACGCCGGCATGATGTCCGACCAACTCCCCCTGACGTCTACGTCGAAATTGCAATCGTTCCTCTCTCGCGCTCGAAACCTCAACGGAGTCGACACGGCGCGGAAAGCCGTCCCGCATATCCTGCCGAACTCCGAATCGCCCAAGGAGTCGCAGCTATCCATACTCAGCAGCTTTCCAGGACGCCTCGGCGGATACGGATTCCCGCAACCGACGTTGAACCACCCTGTGCGCATCTCGGAGAAGGCTCGGGGGCGGAACGTGGGCGGAACATGCCGTTGCGACCTGTTTTGGCCCGACGCGAAACTCGACGTCGAATACGACAGTCGGCTTCACCATGCAGGCGAGGCCGAGCAGGAGAAGGACTCGGCCCGCAGAACCGCGTTGGCGTACGCGGGCATCCTCGTCATCACCGTTTCGAGCGACCAGCTGCACACGAGGTCGGAGATGGACAAGGTCGCCCACGCGATGGCGAAACGGCTGGGAACGAGATGCCGCTCGCGGGCGCACGACTGGGAACTCAAGCAGATCAGGCTGCGATCACAGCTGCTCGGCACCACGCGACTGGAAATGCTGGACGCAAAAACGGCACCCATGACAATAATCGACCGCCGAAAGCGCCCCCGCCCTTCGCATTCTCGGGAAAAGGCCTGGCCACGTTTCGCGACGAAGCCGAAATAGCACGCTAAGAACCATCGAAATTGTCATGGGTGCCCGTTTGCGCCCAGCAGGGGCGAAGGCTACCGCTCGAATACCACTTCCCCCATGCGGGAGGCGTCGTAGCCGACGATGGAGCCGATCTCTTCGCGGAAGGGGCGCGTGCGGGCGAGCTTCGCGATGGCATCGACTGTGCGCTCGCAGCCGGGACGCTTCGCCAGCACGATGTCGAGCCACTCGTCTTGCAGCGGGAGAAAGCCTACGCCTTCCACTTGGTGGAACACGCGTTCCGCACCGATTCCCACGTCGGCGGCGCCCCGAGCGACGAACGAGGCCATCGACAACGCCGAATTCGCCTCGCGCTCATAGCCCTCGATGGCCGCCCCCGAAACGCCGCGGCGCGCCAGCTGCTCGTCCAGCAGGATGCGCGACCCGCACCCGCATTCGCGGTTCACGAGGCGCACGCCCGGCTGCAGCAGGTCGTCCCAGGTGCGCAGGCTCTTCGGATTGCCCTTCGCCACGATGAGCCCTTGGCGGCGGCGCACAAGGCGTACCACCTTCAGCGGGACTCCCGGCAGCAGCCGCTTCACCGCGGCGACGTTGTACGAGTCGGTCTCGCCGTCGTACAGATGCGTGAGCGCCGCGTGGACCTCCCCGCGGTACAGGTCGACCAGCGCGTTGTAGCTGCCCTCGTAGATGCGGTCCACCGCGGTGTTCGTGGCTCCCAGGTAGTTCGCCAGGATGTCGCCCACGATGTCGTTGCCGGCCAACACGAATGGGCCGGAGGCCGACTGCGAACCCGATCGGGACGCCGAGACCGCAGTCGGGGCAGGGGCCGGAGCCGACACGGCCGCGCACGGCAGGGCGGCAGCCGTCACCGCAGCGGTCTTCGCGCGCTTCGAACGCGCGATGTAGTTCTCCACGTCGCCCATGGTGAAGCGCATCTTGCGGCCGACGTGGTACGACGCCAGCTCGTCGGCCTTCACCAACTTGTAGACCGAGCTGCGGCTCACCTGCAGCAAGCCGGCCACCTCGTCCGCCGTCAACGCGTCGTCGTTGCGCATGCCGCCTCCTCCGTCAGTCGTCGATACCCCACAGCTTCTTCAACTCGCGGTTGATCTCGTTCGCGTTCGCCGGAATGCCCACGTCGTACGGCATCGGCGATCGCAAGCCCGCTCGTCACGGGATCGCGCTTTGTCACGTTGCGACCGTCCACGAGATACCGCACGGTCACCCATTCTCGAAATCATCCTCATGCACATATAATCTTCTTCTCAGTATAAACCCTATCGGGCGTGGCGCAACGCACAAGCTTCATGACCCCTCCACGGATTCGCATGGTTTCGTACACGAGAATGCACGAGCTTGAACGAAACGACACGAACCGGAGTCATTTCCCACGGACTTCTTCCACACCGCGTCCGAACCCGCGACACTGTGACCATGTCGAACGGGCTCCGCAGAAGCCGGAAGCCCCCAACGAAAGGAACCTGCTATGAAGATATCCGCTCGCAACCAGCTCAAGGGCACCGTCTCCGCCATCGCCGAGGGCGCCGTGAACGGCGTCGTTTCCATCGACCTGGGATCTACCGTGGTCAAAGCCGACATCACCATGGAAGCCATCAACGATCTGGGCCTCAAAGAGGGCACCGACGCAATGGCCATCATCAAGGCCAGCAACGTGATGTTCGCCGCCGGCTCCGAGCGCATCCAGGGCATCTCGGCCCGCAACCAGATCGCCGGAACGATCGCGTCCGTGAAGAAGGGCGCCGTGAACGGTCATGTGACCATCGAGACCCCCGAGGGCGCACGCATCATGGGCTCCATCACGAACGAGGCCATCGAGGATCTGGGTCTCGCCGAGGGTGCTGCCGCGCTCGCCATCGTGAAGTCCACCGACGTCATCGTGGGCGTGGAGTAACCGCTTCCATAGCATCTGCGAGCGACGCTCGCACCCGCAAGGCCGCGTCCCGCACGCGGCCTTGCTGCATTTCCGGATCCCCTTTCCGTTCCGCGCTTTGCGCGGCGCTCTCTTTCCTTCCCGTTCCAAACCATCGACGCAGCCTTCGCGGATTCGAGGCTGCGCGCACGCCGCCCGCGAAGCGCATTCGCTCAAACGAACTTTTTCGCCTTCCTCAGAACAATCTCACACTCTAGCCCGTATTGTTACCAGAGAGGTGAATGCATGCGCTTGCCGTTCCAGCGAAAAAACCAGCCCGCCGCAGCCCGCGACAGCCCGAAACCGCTTCGATCCGACGCGTTCTTGCTCGAGGCCATGGACGCGTGGGGCGATGTCGTGTATCGCGTCGCGCTGGCGCAGACCGGCTCGCCCAGCGACGCCGACGACGTGTTCCAGGACGTGTTCATGCGCCTGCTGGAAAACGACACCGCGTTCGAAAGCGACGAGCACCTGAAAGCCTGGCTGCTGCGCGTCACGGTGAACCGCTGCCGCGACTTGGCGCGCCTGACCTGGAACCGCCGCACGGAAGGCTTCACGCGGGAGCATGCCGACATCCCCGCCCCCGACGCGTTCGACGCCGACATCTGGGAGGTCGTGGGCGCGTTGCCGCCCGACCTGCGCATCCCGGTGCACCTGTTCTACGTCGAGGGCTACGCCACCGAAGAGATCGCGCGCATCACGGGATGTCGCCCCAGCACCGTGCGAACCCGCCTCCACCGCGCCCGCCAGCAGCTGCGCAGCATGCTAGAAGACGACCGCGGCCAACGCGAGTCGAGCCTTGCAAGCTGCCGCGACCCCCTATGCCGAAAGGAGCCGAACCGTGACCGATCCCCGCAACCCCGGCCCACGCCCAACCGTGGATGAGTACCGCACCATGATGCGAGGAACGCACGTCCCGGACCAGCTGAAACAAGCGACTCTGAGCGAAGCGGGCAGGCGCCGGGGCCGCAGCGCTAAAACCGTGCGGACACCCGTCCGAACAGGCGCGTCGGTCAGGCGACGCTCGGCGCTCGGGTTCGCCGTCGCTGCCTGCCTCGTGCTGGTCGCGGGAATCGGCGCAACGGCTTTCGCGATCAACGGCCCCGGCGGGTTCGGACCGGGGAAAACCGTAGAGCTGGAGTCCCAAGACTTTACGGGAGGCGGCGGCTACAGCGGTCCCTGGTACAACCCAGCCGACGACACGTTCTGGAGCTACGAATGGGCTGGATACAAGTATCATTTCCCTGTGCGGTGCGTCGGGAACAACATCGAATCCGTCACCTACGAAATCGAAGGCGAGCGCAGCTACTTCGAGATCATCGATAACACCGTCACCGCCGAGCAGCACGACAACGGCAAGCACGTGTTCAATTACACCAAGTCCGTTACGTTCGACTACGACCATCAGGAGTCGATCGACGACCAGCGTATCGTAGAGATCTACATCGGCTTCCCCCTTTCCGAAGAAGGGAAGGAAGCGTACGAATTGGCCCTTGCCGGCAAAAACTCGCTCGAAGCGAGCAGGCAGCTGAATACTGCCATCGAAAAAGGCGCGGCCCGGGAAATCTCGACCTCCCGATTGAAGCTCACCGCCACGTTCGCCGACGGCTCCATGCAAACGAAAACGTACCGTATCGCTCCGGTGCCCGATTTCGACGAACGATACGAGGCCTATTCCGATGCCCGTGCCGCATTTCAGAGCATCGAGCCTCCTTCAAGCGGCGCCTCCCAGCAGGAGATCGACGATTACCTCGGCAAGATGCCTCAAATGCCCAAGCTTCACACCATCACCGAGCTCAACGAAGGGTGAACGCCGCGTTGGAACCCGCGCGCCGCAGTATCTTTTTATAACCAATATAGCCATGGACAAAAAGTGCCGATTTTCTTTATCCTCTATGAAGATAAGGCAAAGCGGTGCGCTTCTCACCAGGCATGATGGGAATGGCCTGATGCTCGATCCCCCTCTTTTAGGTCGAAAAACTACAGAATACTATAGCTTTTTGTCCATGATGATTTGACTTATATTATTTTGCTGCGACCCAAACGCTCGCATTACCAGTCGCATGCTAGCATTGAGGAAGCGGTCGCCCCACCCGCAGGAAAGACTCGCGAAACAAACCGCGTCGACACGGTGCGCAGCAAAGCACCCGCAAGCTTCGCCATCCCCATACTGCACCTCCCCGCATGCAAAAGGGCCGGATCCTTCGATCCGGCCCGGAAGTTGCTGGGCGCTTGCTGCTGGTATGCTGATGCCGCGTTCGCGAATGTGGTGACGGGTACGCCCTGGTTTCAAACCGACCGAAGCCGGCGGTTAGGCGGTCACCTGCGCTTTCATCGCATTGACGTGCTGGAACACGGCGGCGGCGCCCGGGATCACGTCCACGGAGCCGTCGGCGGCCACGGACAGCAGCGTGGGCGCCTGCATGATGCGGTAGCGCTGCGCCAGCTCCACGTTCTCTTCGGCCAGCAGCTCCTCGTAGACGATGCCGGCGGCATCCATTTCAGCTGCGGCGAATTTGCAGTTCGGGCACGTCCGCGTGGCAATGAGGTAGAGGCCTGCGGGAAGCGTGCTGTGGTCGGGCGCAGAGGCTTTCTCGATGCCCGGAACCGTCACGTGCGAACCTGCCTGCCCGGCGGTCTCGGCCGCGGCCGTCACGGCTACGGCGCCGTCGCGCGTCAAATGCGAATGCCCCAAGTCGTACTCCACGCGGTCGGCGAACTCCTGCGACTTGCCGTCGTTCCAGTTCTTCACCGGGCGGTAGTAGCCGGTGATGCGCGAGTACACCTCGGTCTCCTCGTGGCAGCACGGGCACTCGTACACCTCGCCGGCGATGTAGCCGTGGTTCTTGCACACCGAATACGTGGGTGACATGGTGTAATACGGCAGCTTGTAGTTCTCGGCGATCTTGCGCACCAGCGTGGCGGCCGCCTTCCAGTCGGGCAGCTTCTCGCCCAAGAAGGCATGGAACACGGTGCCGGACGTGTACAGCGTCTGCAGCTCGTCCTGCACGTCCAACGCGCTGAAGATGTCGTCGGTGAAGCCCACCGGCAGATGCGACGAGTTCGTGTAGTACGGCTTGCCCTGCTCGTTGGCCGTGATGATGTCGGGGAACTGCTCCTTGTCGTGCTTGGCGAAGCGGTACGTGGTGCTCTCGGCTGGCGTGGCCTCGAGGTTGTATAGGTCGCCGTACTGCTCCTGGTAGTCGGCCAGACGGGCGCGCATGTGGTTGAGCACGTCCTTCGTGAACGCCTGCGCCGGCTCCTGCGTCATGTCA
This sequence comes from Eggerthella sp. BIOML-A1, assembly GCF_009875595.1. Classification (NCBI taxonomy): domain Bacteria; kingdom Bacillati; phylum Actinomycetota; class Coriobacteriia; order Eggerthellales; family Eggerthellaceae; genus Eggerthella; species Eggerthella sp. BIOML-A1. Next base: position 46,999 of record NZ_WWRZ01000008.1, read on the forward strand.
GCGCGCAGCCACTGCGCGTTCAGGCACGCCTCGTTCATGCCCACCAGGCCGATCGTGGAGAAGTGGTTCTCGAACGTGCCCAGGTAGCGCTTGGTGTACGGGTACAAGCCCGCATCCAGCAGGCGCGTGACCACTTCGCGCTTCGTGTGCAGCGAGCGCGCGGAAACGTCCATGAGATGGTCGAGTCGACGGTAGAAGTCGGCTTCGTCGGCGGACAGATAGGCCAGGCGCGGCATGTTGATGGTGACCACGCCGATGGAGCCCGTGGACTCGCCGCTGCCGAAGAAACCGCCCGACTTCTTGCGCAGCTCGCGCAGGTCGAGGCGCAGGCGGCAGCACATGGAACGCACGTCGGACGGTTCCATGTCGGAGTTGATGTAGTTGGAGAAGTACGGAGTGCCGTACTTCGAGGTCATTTCGAACAGCAGCCGGTTGTTCTCGGTTTCGCTCCAGTCGAAGTCGCGCGTGATGGAGTACGTGGGGATTGGGTACTGGAAGCCGCGACCGTTCGCATCGCCTTCGATCATGATCTCGATGAAGGCCTTGTTCACCATATCCATTTCGACCTTGCAGTCGCCGTAGGTGAAGTCCATCTCCTTGCCGCCCACGATGGCCGGCTGATCGCGCAGGTCGGCCGGGCACACCCAGTCCAGCGTGATGTTGCTGAACGGCGCCTGCGTGCCCCAGCGCGAAGGCGTGTTCACGCCGAACACGAACGACTCGACGCACTGCTTCGTCTCTTCGTAGGTCAGGTTGTCGGCCTTCACGAACGGCGCGAGATACGTGTCGAAGCTGCTGAACGCCTGGGCGCCCGCCCATTCGTTCTGCATGATGCCCAGGAAGTTCACCATCTGGTTGCACAGGCTGGACAGGTGGCTGGCCGGCTTCGACGTGATCTTGCCGGGCACGCCGCCGAGGCCCTCCTGGATGAGCTGCTTGAGCGACCAGCCCGCGCAGTAACCCGTCAGCATGGACAGGTCGTGCAGGTGGATGTCGGCGTTGCGGTGAGCCTTCGCCACCTCGTCGTCGTAGATCTCGCTAAGCCAGTAGTTCGCCGTGATGGCGCCCGAGTTCGACAGGATCAGGCCGCCGACGGAGTACGTGACCGTGGAGTTCTCCTTCACGCGCCAGTCTTCCACCTTGACGTACTGGTCCACGAGATCCTTATAGTCCAGCAGCGTGGCGTTGGCGTTGCGCACCTTCTCGCGCTGCTTGCGGTACAGAATGTAGGACTTCGCCACGTCGGCGTACCCGGCCGTGGACAGCACCTCCTCCACGCTGTCCTGCACGTCCTCGACGCTGATGATGCCGTTTTTGATGCGCGGCTCGAAATGGGCGGTCACGTTGAGGGCCAGAAGGTCGATCGTGGACGGATGGTACTGCTTCTCCAACGCGTCGAACGCCTTGGCGATAGCGCTTGAGATTTTGGCTATATCGAATTCCGCGATCTTTCCGTCGCGCTTCTGGACCTCGTACATGCTTGCTCCTTTTGCTGTGGATTCGCTTCGTTTGCGCGGCGACTGCCAACCGTTCCGCGCCTCGCATGCGGTTTCAAACACCCTAGCAGCGTCCACCGGGCCAGTCAATGATTGTAATCCATATGTTGAATATGCCTCCACAATACACAACTATATATGGTAGATTTTGCCATCTGGGGTTTTGCGCGAGCGCTCGATGGAGCTCTTCGAAAAGCGACCTGCGAGTTTAGAACAAAGCACCGCGCGGGCCGTTTTGCAGATGCCCGACGCCGAAGCTTTCGGCGAGCGGCAACGCGTTTGATCGCAGGGCGCAGCGGGATTATGATAGACCCCTGCGCAACCAACTAGAAGGAGCATCCGCCATGACCCGCTTCCCCCTGCGCCGCTCCGAGCGCGCCTTGCCGCACGACGAGGCGCTGGCCGTACTCGACGCCGCCGAGTTCGCCATCGTGTCCACCGTGGACGATGACGGCATGCCCTACGGCGTGCCGCTCTCCTTCGTGCGGCGAGGCGATACGCTGTACTTCCACGCCACAAACGAGGGCGGGCACAAGACGGTCGATTTTCGTCGCGACGATCGCGTGTGCGCGACAGCGGTGACGGGCGTCAGAGCGTTCTTCGAAGACGGCGATTTCTCCACCAGCTTCCGGTCGGCCATGACATTCGGCCGCGTCCGCGAGGTCGTCGAAGCGACCGAGTTCAAGCATGCGCTGGTGGGCCTCTGCATGAAGTACGTGCCGGAGGCAAAGCGCAGCATCGGGAAAGCGATGGAGAAGGAAGGGCCGCACACGTCCGTGTGGGCCATCGACATCGAAGAGATAAGCGGCAAAGCGCATCCGGGGCCACGTGGCGATGCGAGCGGGGACGGGCGCACGGATGCCGCGGACGGCGGCGGATGCGCCGACACGGGCGTCGGCAGGCAGGCGGACCCGGGCGCGGGCGCGGAACCAGTCGCCGCCCTCGGCGGCGAAGGAGCCTGAACCATGCGCATCGCCGGCTTGCAGAAGCTCACGCTGCTCGATTTCCCGGGCAAGACCGCGGCCACGGTGTTCACGCCGGGCTGCAACTTCCGTTGCCCGTTCTGCCACAACGCCGCCTTGGTGACGGGCGAGGCAGAGCGCGATGGCGCAGCCGCGGACAGCAGCGCCCTATCGATCGACGAGCTCTTCGCGTTCCTCGGCAAACGCCAGGGGCTGCTCGACGGCGTGTGCATCACAGGCGGTGAACCGTTGCTGCAGCCCGGTATCGATGAGTTCTGCGCTCGCGTGCACGAGCTGGGGTTCGCCGTGAAGCTGGATACGAACGGCAGCTTCCCCGGCCGCTTGCGCGCGCTTGTTGAGGAAGGCCTTGTGGATTATGCGGCCATGGACGTGAAGAACGCGCCAGAGCGTTACGCCGAAACCGTCGGCGTCCCCGCGTTCGACCTCGCGCCGGTGCAGGAGTCTCTCGACTTCCTGCGTTCGGGCGCGGTCCCCTACGAGGTGCGCACCACCGTGGTGCGCGAGCTGCACACAGCCGACGACCTGCGCGCGCTGACTGCGTGGATCGAAGGCGTACAAGCATGGCACCTGCAAAGCTTCATCGACGTGGACAGCGTGCTGGGCGGCGAAGGTCGCTTCCACGCATGGGACCCCGACGACCTGCGGGCACTGCTGCCCGAGCTGCAGGCCGTCGTGCCGGGCGCTCAGCTACGCGGCGTGGACTAGGGCCGCGAGGGGCCGCGCCCTCGCATGCCGCAAGCACGTGCCTCTTGCGGATCCCGAATTCCGGCCAATCGAGAAACCCGCGGCACACGAACCGCTCAACACCCTGCGAAACCAGGCAGCGCATAGGAAACGGGAAATTCCGGCAGGAATCGACGCGATTCCGTCATCGAGAAAGCCCGCGCCCTTCGGCCTTTCCGCGTCCGGCCCCCTAACCAGGCCCGATACATCCAGGCAAAAGCTCTGTCTCGGCATAAAGCAACGAGTTCAGAAAGGGACGGCAGAATCCCGTCGAAAACTGCCAAAAATCAGGGTTTTCACCGCGCATCTGCGGCCCCCGGCACGGCTGCTTGCAGCTCGGCCAAGCCCTTCTTCAGCACGCGGAACGTAACCAAACCGATGACGAACGCGACGGCCGCCGTGCCCAGCGCCACCGGCACGAGGTTGCCGCGCAGCGCGTCGAACAGGCCGCCGTAGATGAGCTGCCCCACGGGTTGCGCGCAGTTCGCCAGCGACATGGTAAGCGCGATCACCTTCCCCACCAGGTAGCCGGGCGTCTCGAGCTGCACGAACGAGATGGCTTGGATGCTGAACATCGTGGCGCACGCCATGGACACGAACAGGCCCGCTACCACGATGCCGTACGCCAGCATCGCGTCCATCGGCACGCCCAGCACCACGGCAATGGGCAGCAACCCCAAGGCCGCCACCAGCAGGAACAGCGGCGCGCGGCTGAGACGCAAACGCTCGGCGAACACGCCCACCGAGACGCCGCCCGCCAAACCGCCCAACGCCAGCGCACCCTCGGCGAAGCCCATGTACTGGTTCGGCAGGCCCAGGATCTGTGTGATCACAACCGGCGCGCCGATGAGGATGAACGCCGTCAGCGTGACGTTGATGCCCGCCACCAGGAAGATCACCTTGAGGATGACCGTGCGTTCGTGGCGCAGAAACGCGAAGCTCTCGACGATATCGTTCGCCACCGTGCGCACCACACCCACGCCGCTGCGCTCGATGGCGTCGCGCGGGATGCGCACCACGGTGACGATGAGCACGGCAGAAACCGCGAACGCCGCTCCCGACACGAACACCACCGGCTCGATGCCGAACAGGCCGAACAGCAAGCCGCCCAGCACCGGGCCCACGAGGCCCGAAAGTGCGCTGATCTGGCTGACGATGGCGGTGGCGCGCACGATGCCGTCGCGCGGGGCGATGAACGGCACCGCCGCCTGCACGGTGGGCTGGTACACGCTCTGCGCGGCGTACAGGACGATGAGCGCGCAGATGCACAGGCCGACGAGGTCGATGACGCCGTCGAGTGCGAGAAACGCCGCACACGTCGCAGCCAGAAGGATATCGAGCGCCGCCATGATGCGCCGCTTGTTCACGCGGTCGGCCGCAACCCCTCCGATGGGCGTCAGCACGATGTAGGGGATCCACGCGCAAGCCGACACCGCGCCCATGAGCGCCGCCGAGCCCGTTTGGTTCAGCACGTACAGCGGCAGGGCGAAGCGCAGCACGGCATCGCCGAACAACGAAGCAATCTGCGCGAAGATCACCGAAACGAACGAGCGGTTGAGAAGAGTGTTCATGTCGTTTCCTTTCATTTACATACATTCGGTTGGTATGTATATTGGACAAAAAAAGAAGGTTGCCAGGCAACCAGGGTTCGCTAAGACATCGCAAGAGGAAACCGCAAGCACGCGCCGTCATCCCGAGCAGGGTCCTTCGACTCGCCGCGCTCGCTCACAACGACAGCCGGGAGCATCCGCTCGCTCGACCTTCCCCTGCCCGCCTTCCTGCTTCCGGAATGTTTCACGTGAAACATTCGTACGTATTTACGAGCTCATAGCATCAAGCCTTTCGTGAAATTGGCTGCGATACCCCTCGAGGATGGTCGCCAGCCCGCCTACTTCCAGGGACAGGCCGCCCAGCGCCTTCACGATATCGAGGTAGTAATCGACGCGCGCACGCAGCTCCTCGGCGGTGGCGGAACGGAACATGGGGCTGACCCAAAGGTTCGCCAGCAGCACGATGACCTCGCTGAACTCACGCGGATGATCGGTTTGGATGCTGCCGTCGCGCACACCCTGCTCCACGATGGGCAGCACGAAATCGGGCACCGTCTCCTGAAGCACCGCCTGGTACTGCAGGCCCAGCAGACGCGCGTTCTTCACCGGATCCACGTCGGGAGCCGCCTTGGCCCACATGTCCATCTGCGGCCCGGTGATGGATGCCGCGAACAGCGCTTGCAGCTTCTCGGCGCCGGTCATGCGGCCGTCGTCGCGGATGCGGCGAAGCTCGTCGAACAGCGCTTGGTTGTCGCGGTCGAGCGCAGCCGACAGGATGTCCTCCTTCGACTTGAAGTGGTGGTACACGGCCCCCTTCGTCAAGCCGCCCAGCCCATCGATGATGTCCTGAATGCTGGTATTGTCGTACCCTTTCTCGAAGAACAGGGCCAAGGCCACGTCGAGGATGAGGTTCACCGTCTCCTCGGGATGCTTGTTGCGGGCCATCGGCCATCCTCTCCATCACGTTACATACCAACGGTATGTATCCTACGCTCCTCCAGTGGAGAAGGCAAGAAAAAGTTTGCCGCACGTCCTGGGCAGCATCATACTGGTGCGCATGCGCCAAAGCGATCAGAGAGAACAGGAGCATCGACCCATGAGCACCTGCCTTGTTGCACAATCCGGCGGACCCACCGCCGTTATCAACGCCAGCCTGGCCGGCGTCATCCGCGCGAACCAGCTGAACCCACTGTACGACCGCGTGCTGGGTGGCATCCACGGCATCGAGGGCGTGCTGACCGACCAGCTGTACGACCTCACCGACCTTTCCGAGCACGACCTGGAGCTGCTGAGGCAGACGCCCTCGTCGGCGCTGGGCACGTGCCGCTACAAGCTGAAGCGCGACGACGAGGCCGATTTCCGCCGCCTCACCGACGTGATGGACGCGCACGACATCGAAACCATGTTCTACATCGGCGGCAACGACTCCATGGACACCGTGGACGCGCTGGCCGAATGGGCGGCCGAGAACGCGCCGAGCAAGCGCTTCATCGGCATTCCGAAAACCGTGGACAACGACCTGGTACCGGTGGACCACTGCCCCGGCTTCCCCAGCGCGGCGAAGGTGGCCTGCCAGATCACGCACGCGACGCGCCTCGACTACGACGCGTACACGCGCCCCGAGGTGTTCGTTCTGGAAGTGATGGGACGCGACGCGGGCTGGTTGGCGGCGAGCTGCTGCATCACCGGCGACGTCGATTTGTTGGTGCTGCCCGAGGTCGCCTTCGACCGCGACGCGTTTCTCGCCGAAGTGCGCGCGAAGTTCGAGGCGACCGGCTCGTGCTACATCGTAGTGTCCGAGGGCGCGCGCTACGCCGACGGCACCTACCTGTCCGCCGGCGATACTGCGCACGACGGGTTCGCCCACGCCGTGCTGGGCGGGGCGGCGCAAACGATCAAGCAAATGATTGTCGACGCGGGCATCGTGCCGCGCGGCGTGGTGCAGGATTTGTCGCGCGCGGCGCGCTCCAGCAACTTCGCGCAGAGCCTCGTGGACGTGACCGAGGCCTACGACCTGGGGATGAGCGCCCATATGCGCAGCGCCGACCCCGCCTTCACCGGCCAGGTGGTGGGCATCCGCCGCAACCCGGAGGCCGCAGCCACCGGCCGCTACGAGGCCGAGCTGTTCGCCGGCCCCGCAAGCGAGTTCGCCAATTTCGTCAAGCGCTTCCCCGCCGAGTGGATCCTGCCGAACTACCAGGGCATTACGCCGGAAGCGGTCGCGTACTTCCGGCCGCTCATCGAAGGCGAGCCGAAACTCGTCATGAAGGGCGGCATCCCCGCCACCATCGTGCCGTTCAACAAGCGCTGACGAAGCCGGCCCTCGGCGCCGCCCAGCCAGCACGCCGAGGGACCGACTAACGCGTCGCGCCCTGCTCCCGATTGCCGTTGTCGCCCGAAACGTGCGTTTTTTCGCTCAAAAGCGCACGTTTCGGGCGACAACGGTTTCGAGTTACCTCCCCCCCTACACGCCCCGTGCGCGCGTCCAGTGGCGCAGGTAGAAGGCGCCGATGAGCGCCGGTATCACGGGCGACGCCGCCTGGGCGACGAAGATGCCCACGTAGCCGAAGCCCAGCACGCCGCTCAGCAGAAACGCCAGGCCGAAGCGCACGACGAACGCGTCGATCAGCGAGTTCGCCAGCACGAGCCGCGGCGAGCCCGCCCCCAGCGCGAACGAGTCGAAGCTGTACATGGCCGCATAGAACAGCCCGTTCACGCTGCACGTGATGCGCAGGTACAGCACGGCCGTATCCATCGTGAACGGCTCGGTCAGGCCGTACGCGACCACCAGCGCCGGCGCCAGCAGCTGCACCGCGATCTGCACGCCCACGATCACGCTCACGTTGAACGCAGCTCCGATGCGCGCCACGTCGCGGGCCCGGCGCAGCTCGCCCGCGCCCGCGTTCTGCGCCGCCGCCGTGGTGATGGCCTGGCCGATGGCCCAGCACGGCAGTCCCGCGATGGTGCTGATCTGCAGGCCGACGCCGGCAGCGGCGGCAACGTCGGTGCCGTAGCGGTTCAGCAACCCGGTGACCAGCGCGTACGACAAGTTCACCACCGCCATCTGCACGGCGGAGGGAACACCCACGCGCAGCACCTCGACCACGCTCGTTCCAACCGGCACGTCGCTGCCGCGCGAAAACGCGCCGGCCAGGCGCCCGCCGGGGAAACGCCGCCGCACCACGACGAGCGCGCCGACGGCCGCCACGCTCTGCGCGACCACCGTCGCCCAGGCGGCGCCCACCACGCCGAGGCCCGCCGGTCCCACCAGCACCAGGTCGAGCGCCACGTTCACCAGCGCCGATACGCCCACCAGCTGAAGCGGCGTGCGCGCGTCGCCCTGCGCCTTGAGGAAGGCCGCTGCGGCGTTCATGGGGAACGGCCCCGCGCAGCCGCAGCACAGCACCACGGTGTAGCCGACGGCGCCTTCGAGCGATGCCGCAGGCACGGCGTTCGCCGTGAAGGCTGGGCGCGCCAACGCCACGCCCAGCACGGCGATGGCCGCCGACCCCGCCAGGGCCACCGCCAACGTGGCCGCGTACGCGCGCCGCTGGCCGGCCACGTCGCGCGCGCCCACGAACCGCGCGACGACCACGCCGCCGCCCGCCGTGAGGCCGATGACGAACGCGTTCACGATATAGGCGGCGTTCGTCGCGTTGCTGATGGACACGAGCCCCACCGGCCCCACCACCTGGCCGACCACCACCATGTCCACAGCCTGGTACACGTACTGCAGCAGGTTCACCGCCATGAGCGGCAACGCGAACGCCAGCAACCGCCTGAACAGCGGCCCCTCGGTAAAGGAAAGAGAAGCATCTGACACGATATGTTCACCTCTGAGAATTCGGAATGCGGAAACGTAACGAAGCGCCCGAGGGCGCAAAAAAACGCCGCAGATGAATCATCACCTGCGGCGCTGAACGAGTCCGTCATGCCGGCATCAAAGGAAACGCGCGCCCGGGTTTTGCGCGGCGCGTCTATCGATGCCGATGAATATGTCCCTCGGCTCCGTGCGATGCTTCATCGGCGATCATGCGCGGAGCCGCTACTCTGCAAAGCTTCATGTGTGCCTTCTCGTTGAGGCGGATACAGCGTCGCCCAGCATACTGCGCGATGCCGAAGCGGTCAACCCGCCAGAACCTCCGAGGCTTCGGGCGACGGCTTCCCCACCTCGTCCAGCACGTCCTTTCCCCAGGCGCACATGGCGTTGAGGATGGGGACGAAGCTGACGCCGCGCTGGGTGAGCGAGTACTCGGTTTTGGGCGGCACCTGGTGGTACAGCTCGCGATGCACCATGCCGTCGGCCTCCAGCTCGCGCAGCTGCTGGGTGAGCATCTTGGGCGTGGCCTGCGACATGCGGCGTTGCAGCTCGCCGAAACGCAGCACGCCGGCCTTGCTCAGGTGCCACAGGATGAGCACCTTGTGCTTGCCGCCCACGATGTCGATGGTTGCCTCGACCGGGCAATGGTACGCGTCGGGACAGGTTTTCATGCGCAGCCTCTTCCGTCCAATACTTTCTTTTCGGGTAGTATATTCCAAAAAAGTATCTACTTGCCCCGCAGAAACCGAAGAGTAGTATGGAGGAAGAACGAACCGTCGCTCGCCTCAGAGATAGGAGCACCCATGTCGTTTCTCGATCTCGCCAAAAAGCGCTGCTCGACCCGCGCCTACCAGCCCGTCCCCGTCAGCCAGGAGCACATCGACGCCATCGTCGAAGCGGCCCGCGTCGCGCCGACCGCCGCGAACCGCCAACCTGTGCGCATCCTCCAGGTGACCAGCGAGGAAGGGCTCGCCAGCCTGGCGAAAGCCGCGAACGTGTTCGACGCGCCGCTCGCATTCGTCGTGTGCGCCGACGGCGAGAAGGCGTGGAAGCGTCCGCTCGACGGCATGAGCACCGTCCATGTGGACGCGTCCATCCTCACCGACCACATGATGCTGGCCGCCACCGACTTGGGCCTGGGAAGCGTCTGGATCTGCCGCTTCGACCCTACGGTCATCCGAGAGGAATTCGGGCTGCCGGAAACTTTGGTCCCGGTGAACATCCTGGCCGTCGGGCATCCCGCCGGCGAGCTGAAGAGCCCCGACCGCCACGCCACCGAGCGCATCCCGACAAGCGAGCTGGTAATCCACGCGTAACGAAGCGCCTTTCGAAGAGCGCAGGCCTTCTGCAGCACGGATTTTACGTCCCACCCAAAAGGATGCCATTGCAGAGCGAACCCATTTGTGCAGACACCGTCTGCACAAATTCAAAACCGTCCTACCGCGCGCCCTCCAGCAGGGCGTGAAGCTCGCGCTGGACGCTGCGGTCGACGTTCGTGCCGATCACCTTCGTGGCGATCTGCTTGATGGCCGACCGAGCGTTGCCCATGGCGACGCTCGTTCCCGCCATGCGCAGGATTTCGTAGTCGTTCATAGAGTCGCCGAACGCCATCATCTCGCTCGCCTGGATGCCGTGCGCGTCCAGCACCTGCTGGATGCCCGTCGCCTTGCTCACGCCGCGCTGCATGACGTCGATCCATTTACGGCCCGACGGCGCGAACACGAAGTCGTCGTCCAGCTCGCGCGTGAGGATGTAGGCCATGTCCATGACGGCATCGTCGCAATACACGGATGCTTTCAGGATGCTCGTCTGCGGCGAGGGCACGTCGAACACGCGCACGGGGTTCGGCAGGTTCTTGTCCACCTCTCGCTCGAAGCGCGCTTCGTCGTCCAACAAGTAGCTGCGCGTCTCGTCGAACAGCGCAAGGTGCATGGTGTCGAACATATCAACGACACGGGCCAACCGCTTCACGGCCGCATGCGAGAACACCTCCAAGTCGACCAGCTCGCCGGCGACCATCACCTGCGCGCCGTTCGACGCGACGAAGTCCATGCAGTCGACCACCGGTTCGAACAGCTCGTGCAGCGTGTCGAAGCGCCGACCCGACGATGCTACGAACTGGATCCCCGCATCGCGCAAACGCATAACGAGGTCGTACGAGCCTTCCGGCACGCACTCGTTTCCGTCGAGGAACGTGCCGTCCATATCGCTGGCGATAAGCTTGATCATCAGAAAGCCCTCCTTGAAATAACCGCGTGTTCCGATCATTGTACGACGCTCGCGTCAACCTGCGTGACCCTACACGACTACTTTGCACGAACTTGATACCTGTTTTACAAAACCCCAGTTCAAAATGCTTCGCACCCTGAGCGTGCGGAGAAAATCCCAAAACGCAACACCAGATTGGTAGAGCGGGCGGCTCTGCAACCGCATGATGGTAAACGCAGAAGCGCGGCCGCTCAGCTCCGCGCTTCGGGTATCATGCAATCGACCACGAAGAAGGGACCGCCATGAGTTTCGCCGACAACCTCGTGTACCTGCGCCAGCATTACGGCATCACGCAGGAAGGGCTTGCCGAGCAGTTAAGCGTGTCGCGCCAGACCGTCAGCAAATGGAAAGCCGGCACGAACTACCCTGAAATGGACAAGCTGCTGCAATTATGCGACCTGTTTCATACCAGCCTCGACGACCTCATGCGCGGCAGCGTGCATGTCGTCAAAGAAAACGACACCGAGCGCTACGACGAGCACATGAACCGCTTCGACCTGTCCATCGCGGCCGGCGTCGCCTGCATCCTGGTCGGCGTGGGTCTGAACGCGCTGCTTGAAGCCTTCGGCTGGCCGGATAACCTGCAGACCGTCGCCCTGCTTTCCTGCATCGTCATCGGCGTGGTAATCCTGGTCGTCGGCAGTCTCAACCACAGCGAATTCAAGCGTCGCAACCCTTCCATCGAGCCGCGGTACTCCTCCGACACGCTCGATCGGTTCGGGCAACGCTACCCGACGCTCATCGCCGTCGGCGTGGGTCTCATCCTCATCGACGTCATCATGCTAATCGGCCTCGTACCCGACAACAGTAGCTCCATGATCAACGGCGCATACGTGGAGGAGCTCGTCATGTTCCCCTTCATGCTCATCCTCGCCATCGCCATTGGCATTCTCATCTGGGCCTGCATGCAAAAGTCGAAGTACGACCTCTCCGAGCTCACCTACATCGCGCATCGCCGCAACCTGGGTGCCGACATGCCCTCTACCGCCGTCGTCAAGTCACCCGAGCAGATTCGCGCCGAACGCGTGATGGGCGTCATCTGCGGCTGCATCATGCTGCTGGCCACCATCGTGTTCCTGGTGTGGGGCTTCGTGCCGCTGTTCGACCAGATCGGCGGCTGGGACGGCATCGACAAGTTCGCGCTCAAAGACGCCATCCGCCGCGGCGCGGGCGGTTTCGCCATCAGCTGGATCGCCTTCGTGGTGGGCGGCATCCTGTGCGGCATCGTGTGGATGATCGGCAGCGTGGTGTCGAAGACCCAGGAAGACTGGATCGCCGAAGCGCGCCAGGAGGACGCCTGGGTGAAGTACGCGCAGCAAGATGATCCCTGGTCCCGGGGACCCGAAGACCCCGCGTCGTCCCAAACGCCGACCCCGTCGTCCGCCCCGCGCGAAGCCAACGACCCCGCGGGACGCACGTGGAAGCACTAGGAAAGTACCTTTTGGACACCAGCGTGTACTCTTTGTGCCTAGCACCTTCCCTCTCTCTCGCCCTACGATTTCGACCCGTAGGGAAAACCGAATGCCCGCACGTGGCGGGCGAAGGAGGGGTACGCATGAAAGATTCGCGCTACGACGATCTGATCGAAGCGACCACGAAACGAGGTGCCGCAAACAGCGCGTCCTTGTTTCGCAAGAGCGTCGTCGATCGACGCACGTTTTTGCAGGGAGCCGCGTTTCTCGGCGCCTGCGGCGGACTGATGGGATTCGGTCTAACCGGATGCACGCCAGCGAATACCGGCGGCGCGGCCGCGCAAGGGTGGAAAGCAGGCACTTATTCTGCCAATGTGACCGGCCATAACGCCCCGTTCACCGTCGACGTAACATTCTCGGAGAACGCCATTACCGCCATCGACACCAGCACGAACCAGGAGTCGCTGGGCGTCGGCGCATCGGCTCTTGAAGATCTGTCGAACAAGATCATGGAATATCAGACGCTGAACGTGGATTCCGTCACCGGCGCCACCCTATCTAGCATGAGCCTCCAGCAAGGTGTGAAGGATTGCGCCGAGCAAGCAAACGCAGCGAAAACCCTCGCAAAGGCTCCCGGCCCGGACGACTCCGTAGAATCGTCCTACAATGCCGACGTATGCGTTGTCGGCGGCGGCGGTGCGGGCCTCACAGCCGCCATCTCTGCCGTGCAAGCCGGAGCCAACGTTGTGGTTGTCGAGAAATGCGGCATCACGGGCGGATCGACGAACGTCTCCGAAGGCGCGCTCAACGCAGTCGATCCGGAACGTCAGCAGAAGCAGGGAATCGAAGACTCTGTCGAGCAGTTCTACGAAGTCACCTATGAAGGAGGACACGAACAGGGCACGCCCGAACTCATACACTACCTGACCGACAACGCGCTCGATTCGGTTCATTGGCTCGAATCGCTCGGTGTGAAGTTCAAGGACGAAACGGGATCGGCCACCGGATCGCTGGGCGAGCGAAGCCACTATCCAGCCACGCCGTCGGGAAACACCTACATCCGCGCTTTCGAAGCGTTCGCGGCAGACCACGCTGACCAACTCGTCGTTTTGCACGAGACTCAAGCGAAAGAGCTCATCCTAGAAAACGGCTCCGTCGCTGGTCTGACGGCCGTGCACCGCGGAAGCCAAGAGATCACCGTGAACGCGAAATCGATTGTCGTAGCCACCGGCGGATTCGGCGCCAACGTCGAATACCGACAGCAAGTCAACGACGGCGTATGGGCCGACGTGAAGCTCGACGACACCATCGGCTGCACGAACATCAAGCCGTGCGCGCAAGGGGAAGGCCTCAAGCTTGCCGAGGGAGCCGGCGCGGAGCTCATCGGGCTGTCGGACATCCAGCTGCATCCGTGCGGCACGCCCGGCACCGGCCTCATGGAAGACATCCGCACCTCAGGACGCAACCGCATCTTCGTCAACAAGAGCGGGGAGAGATTCGTCAACGAAGGCGCCGAACGTGACACCCTGTGCAAAGCCATCTTCGCACAGCCTGAATCGACGTACTGGATCGTTGTCAACAAGGTTCGCTACCCCTCGGAGACCGAGCCCGACGCGAACGGCGCGACCATCGAGAACATGCTGGCGCTCGGCCATATCGTGAAAGGCGAAACCGTTGAAGACTTGGCAGAGCAGACGCAGATGGACGCCACGAAGCTGCAAGCATCCATCGACGGTTACAACCAGGTCGTTGCCGGCGCAACCGAGGATCCTTTCGGCTTCAAAGCAAACAATACCGCCGACCGGCAGTTGACCGAGGGACCGTGGTATGCATGCCGCAAGGTACCGACGGTTCATCACACCATGGGCGGCATCCGCATCAACGTCAACACGGAGGCCGTGAGCGCGGATGGCGAAGTCGTTCCCGGTCTTTACGCTTGCGGCGAATGCACCGGCGGCATTCACGGAAGCAACCGTTTGGGCGGTAACGCCATTGCCGACTGCATCACGTTCGGACGCCAAGCCGGTACGCAGGCGGCACAGCACGCGACAAGCTAAGCCTACCCCTCCCCGACGCACCTTCCTTACGCCCTGGCCGTATATTCCTTCTGCGGTCAGGGCGATCTTTTGCTGATATTATTCTCGCGCGTCGGCAACTTTGTCGAGCAGCTCTTGCTTGGAATGCACCCCGACTTTACGGTACACCGTCCTCGTATAATTCCGGATGGTGTTTTCCGAGTAATTAAGCGTTTGAGCGATGAAGGATCGACTTCGACCTTGGGAAATAAGCGACACGATATCCCTCTCGACGTCGCTCAAGCCGTACAACCCTGCGAATGCCGCAACAGGATCGACGACCCCGACCTCGGCGGCCCCTTCGGACGCTTCGTTTCGCATAGTCCCAAGCTCGAAGCCGATTGGGTAATCGCCCATGAAACGCGGCCTCATAATGAGCGTCGCTTCGACCAGCACCACGATCGCCATCACGATGAGCAGCCACAAACTATGATCGAGCGTCGGGCCTACCGCGTACACAATAATGCGTCCAACGGCCATGCACAGAAGCGAACCGCCGTAAACCACCGCGTATACCAACGTCGTCTGATAGTGGACGTGGCGGCCGATGAGACAAATGAAGAACACGAGGGGGATATAGAAGCACGTCACCGCATTGGTCAGAAGAAACGTGCTGGCTTCTTCGGATCCGCTCGATCCGCTCATCAAAAAGCATATGCTGGCCATCATGAGCGCATTCTGAAACAGCCAGTATCCGGACAACTTGAACGAACGTCCCCGCACCAGCACGAGCCACACGACGAACGCGATCAGCAGCACCACGAGCACCTGATGAATCGAACGAACCGTTTGCGACAATTCTCGATGACGTCCATCGGGGTATCCAAGCGCCATGCCCAGCAGCAGCGCGTACAGGAAGAACGCGATCAGCGCATGCACGGCTCCTGTACGAAACGGATCCGATTCGTACAGCGCATCGACCCCCGGAGCCTTCCCCATGCCGTCTTCCCGACCCGCCCGCGTCGTTTTGGCGCGCTCGTCAAGGCGCGTCATCGCCTGCCAGTACGCGAACACCGACAGGGCGGGAATGAACAGGTTGATCATGCCCGAAACGACAGGATCCAAATACCCCATGACGAGCGAGAGCGCGCATGAAAGAGCCAAGCCGCCGGCAGCGTAGAAGAATACTTCGCCAGGACGAAGCCGTTCGAGAAAGAAAATCCAGATGATCTCGCCGCCGACCAGACCTATTCCTCCGACGATGACGCGTAGCGCCTCGAATCGGGTCGCGTCGAAAAAGAGATCGAGCAAGTAAAGCAAGCTGGAAACCGTCATAAGCACGAAGCCGGACCATACGAACACACCGCGCGTCGCACGCGTGAAACCGGCCTTGTACACTAGCAAAACCAGCAGCGCGATCACCACCACCCGAGCGACGTTCGCACCCACCGTCACCATGCCCACGTCGGCGGAAAAATGCAGGTTGTAGAAGTTGAACTGGTACCAGAGCCGGTAGAAGCCTATGCCGAAAAAAGCAAGAACCAAACCGGATAGGAATGTCGATCTGAACGCCTCGAAAGAACCAGTATGAAGATACCGGTCAACCGCCCGGGCGCGCTCACCACTTCCGTTTTCCTCCCCTTGCTTCATGGCGGAATTGTACCATAGCCGATTCCGCACGCAGCAGAGGCGATGGAGCCCGAAAGCACCGTGTCCATCCCAATCGCCCGCTTGCACGAAGCTCTTCCCACCCATAAACGAGGCGCTCACGCAAGCAGCGCAGGAACCCGTATCAGTGGCCTTGCTGAAAACCATTCATCGGGCACTGCTTGCCGACACGAGGCTCTCGGGAAACGCACGCCTGCGCTCGGCGCACTGGCCGATGCCATGGCAGGTCGGCCTATTTTCACTGCGGCGAGCATGGCTCGCGCCATCGGAAGATCAATGCCGACGGCAAACACAGTCATCGAGCGATTTGCAGAAGCCGGCATCGTCAGACAAATCAACATCGGCAAGCGCAATCGGGCGTTCGAGGCCCAAGGCATCATCGAGGCCTTCATCGGCTTCGAACGCGCGGCCGCATCACCAGCCAACGACACGCTCGTCAGCAAACCCGTCCGTCCGGTTCCGTTCAAAGAGGTACGGTAGCTACTCCCCCAGCTTCTCGGCGGCTTCCATCCATTCTTCCTCAAGGGCATCGATCTGCTGTTGGAGATCGGAAATCTGGGCTTGGAAGTCGCCGAGCGCGGTGAAGTCGGTGGGGTCGGCGGCGGCCATGCTCGCGCGCACGTCCTCGATCTTGCCGTTGAGCGTTTCCACCTTGCGCTCGTTGGATTGCATGAGCTTGCGCAGGGTACGCTGCTCGCCGCCGGAGAGGCGGGAGCTTTCGGGCGATGCTTCGGTCCCAGATAAGCCCGAATCGGCGGCGTGCGCAGGGCGTTGACGTGCGGGACTGCCGGCCGCCATGGAAGAGGGGGAAGCGTCGGACAACCTCAAATACTCGTCCACCCCACCCGGCAGATGACGGATCTTCCCGTTCACCAGGGCGAACTGGTGGTCGGTGACGCGCTCCATGAGGTAGCGGTCGTGCGTGACCAGAAGCAGCGTGCCCGGCCAGGCGTCCAACAGGTCCTCCACCACGGCCAGCATGTCGGTGTCCAGGTCGTTGCCGGGCTCGTCGAGGATCAGCACGTTCGGCTCGTCCAGCAGGATCAACATGAGGGCCAGACGGCGCTTCTGCCCGCCGGACAAGTCCTTCACCGGCTCGTTGAGGTCGGCGCGCTTGAAGCCCAGCTTCTCCAGCAGCTGGGCGGGCGTCATCTCCTTGCCGTCCAGCATCGTGCGACGGCTGTAGCGGCCGATGACCTGGCGCACACGGTCGTCGCCCAGTTCGGACAGATCGTCCAGATGCTGCGACAGCACGGCGAAACGCACGGTCTTGCCGATCTTCACCTCGCCGGCGTTCGGGCGCTGCAGACCCTGGATCACGCGCAGCAGCGTGGTCTTGCCCGTGCCGTTCTCGCCGACGATGCCGTAGCGGTCGCCCGGGCCGATGATCCAGTCCACGTCGTCGAGGATCGTCTTGTCGTCGAAGCGCACGCTCACGTGCTCGAGGTCGACCACCTGCTTGCCCAGGCGCGCCATGGCCATGCGCTTGAGCTCCAGCTCGTCGCGCAAAGGCGGCACGTCGGCGATGAGTTCCTGGGCGGCGGCCACGTGGAACTTCGGCTTCGTCGCACGCGCCCGTGCGCCGCGCGAGAGCCACGCCAGCTCGCGGCGCAGCTCGTTCTGGCGTTTCTGCTCGGCTAGCGCGGCCACGCGATCGCGCTCCACGCGCTGCATGATGTAGGCCGAGAATCCGCCCTCGAACGGCTCCACCCGTTTATCGTGCACCTCCCACATACGCAGGCACACCTCGTCGAGGAACCAACGGTCGTGCGTGACTACCAACAGCGCGCCCGCGCCCTTTTTCCAGCGGGTTTTCAGATGGTCCGCCAGCCACGTGATAGCGCGCACGTCCAGATGGTTCGTGGGCTCGTCCAGCGCCAGCACGTCCCAGTCGCCGATGAGCAGCCGCACGAGGTCCACTCGACGGCGCTGCCCGCCCGACAGCGTTCCCACCTGCGCGTCCCAAGGGATGTCGCCGGCCAACCCGGCAATGATGTCGCGGATGCGCGCGTCGCCGGCCCACTCGTATTCAGGCAGATCGCCCACCACGGATTGCCCCACCGTGGCAGCGGGATCGAGCGAGTCGGCCTGTCCCAGCACGCCCACGCGCACGGCGCCGTTACGCAGCACGCGGCCTTCGTCGGGATCCAGCGTGCCTGCCAACAGGTTCAGCAGCGTCGACTTGCCGTCGCCGTTGCGCCCGACGATGCCCACCCGGTCGCCCTCGTCAACGCCCAGCGACACCTCGGAGAACACCTCTTTCGTGGGGAAATCGACCCGCACCTTTTCGCATCCAAGCAGAAACGCCATCGCCCGCCATCCTTCTTCATGTAGTTCGGAAGGCCGATTATAGCGCATGGCGGGAAAGCGAGCCGCCGATCCACGAGAAGGCCGCCCTCATCTTGCGCCTCATGCCCATACGAAGCCTCGTCTCGAATCCCGACCCCAAGCAGGAAGACCGGCTCGCAACGCCCCGCCAGCTAGCGATTGCGTTACAATGGGGTCAAGCCCTGATCATCATGCAAAAGGAGGCGCCGCGTGGAACTCCTTGAATTCTCGCTGCTCATGCTGGCCGCCGTGCTGCTCTCATCCGTCATCGACCAGCTGGTTCCCAAAGTGTCATCGCCCCTCATCCAGATAGGGCTGGGCCTGCTCATCGCGCTGGTCATGGGCACGCAGATCAGCATCGCCTTCGATCCCAACCTGTTCCTAGTGCTGTTCATAGCCCCGCTTCTGTACGACGAGGCCAAAAACCTCGACAAGAAGGCGCTGTGGGAGAACAAACGCCCGGTGCTGTCGCTGGCCGTCGGGCTGGTCATCGCCTCGGCCCTGATCATCGGGTTCGCCGTCAACTGGCTGGTTCCATCCATCCCCTTGGCCGCGGCGTTCGCCTTGGGCGCCGCGCTCGGACCCACCGACGCGGTGTCGGTCGCCTCGCTGTCGAAGCAGGTGAAGATCCCCGCACGTTCGCGCAATATCTTGGAAAGCGAATCCATCATCAACGACGCCTCGGGCATCGTGTCGTTCCAATTCGCCATAGCCGCAGCCGTCACCGGTACATTCTCGCTGGTCGGCGCCACGGCGAACTTCTTCTTCGCATTCCTCGGCGGCGTACTCGTGGGCGTAGCGTTGGGGCTCACGGGCAACTTCATCGTGCGCCGCGTGCGCTCGTGGGGCCTCGAGAACACCACGTTCCATGTGCTGTTCGAGGTGTTCGTGCCGTTCATCGTGTACCTGGTGGCCAACGCGCTGGGCACCAGCGGTATCATCGCGGTCGTCGCCGCCGGCATTTTGAACGTCGTATCGCCGCGCGCCATCGGCCCGTCCGTCTCGCGCATGAATATCGTGTCCGCCAGCGTGTGGCGCGTGCTGACGTTCGCCCTCAACGGCATCGTATTCGTGCTTCTGGGTACTCAGCTGCCGCGCGCCATGCAGCGTACCTGGGAAAACGTCACCATCGACAACGACGCTCTCATCGGCTACATCCTGGGCATCACCGTGCTCATGCTGGCCGCCCGCTTCCTTTGGGTGCTTATCATGGAGCGCGTCCATCGCCAGCGCAGAGGCCGGATGACGTTGGATGAGCTTCGCTCGACGGCCATCATGACCTTGGCCGGCCCGAAGGGAACCATCACGCTTGCCGTGGCGTTCACTATTCCGTTCTCCATCCCGCAGCGCGAGCTGCTGCTGTTCCTAGCATGCGGCGTCATCGTGGTCACCATGCTGTTGGCCACGTTCGCCGTGCCGCTGATCGCGCCGAAGAAAGATACCGACGACGAGGATTGCTTCGACGAGGAGCAAGCCAATATCGAGATACTCCGATCGGTCATCGAAGAGCTGGCGGCACGTCAAACCGGCGAGAACCGCGCGGCCACGCAAGCGGTCGTCCACGGCTACAACGAGCGCATAGCCCGCCTGAAGAACAGAAGCGAACTGCCCGACGAGTCCATGACGCCCTTGCGCCTGAAAGCGAACCGGTGGGAACGCGATTTCACGCTCGATCTCCTTGAACGCGAGGAAGTGGATCAGCTGATAGGGTACCGGCACATCAAGCGCCTCTCGCGCACGGAAAATCTGCTGCGCCATCATGCCGACCGTGTGTCGCTGCAAATCGCCTACCTGCGCGTGCGCACGCTCGCTCACGCAGGATGGCATCGTATCGTGGAGGCGCTGCCCGGCGACGATCTCTCCGAGCGCGTGCAGGCCGAGCGCGACCTGCGCCTCCGCAGCAACGAGCACGTCATCGAAAAGTTGCAGGCGGAGCTCGCCTCTCCCACTTCGGAAGAGCCTACCGAGAACCTGAGCAAGCTGCTACTGGAATACCAAAGCCTCGTGCAAACCATTCACAGCGCCGCAAGCCCGTCCATCACCGTGCTGACCAGCACTGCGAACAAAGCCGTGGACATCCAGCGCCAAGGACTGCGGCTTGAGCTGGAAGCTATTCAGGCGCGCTACGAGGAGGGGGCGCTGCCCCGCTTCTCGTACAAACGGCTGCGCGAGAACGTGATGCTCATGCAAATCGATCTGGAGGACAACGTGTAGAACAAGACAAAAGGACGGAGTCAATGTCTCATTTTCAGGGGGACTTCGCCTCGGCTGCCCAGCTTGCGCATGCAACCCGCGCACGTAGCACGCGCCTCGCCTAGAACAGCAGCATCACCGCGACCACGAAAGCAGCCGTCACCACGAAACCGCCTGCGACGATGGCCCACACAGCAGGGCGCGCCCAGTTCAGCGTCCAACCGACGCCGAAACGCTCGGGCAGGAACAGGCTGGCATCGTCGGGGTTGCAGTAGAACACGCCGAACTTCCAATAACGGTCGTCGTCCACATGCAGCCGATCGGATGTCTGCATGTTCTTGAACACGCGTGAACCCGCCTGGCCGTACACGAGGCTGATCGCCATGGCGCCGACGCACAGCACGATAGCCGCGATCATGATGAAGACGGCTGCCTGACCCAGGTCGATCACGTTCATGAACGACAGCGGCATGGCGATCATGGCCACCGCTATCACCACGCCTCCCGCCACCAGATAGATGCTCTGCGCGCGGGCGAACAGGCCGTAGGCCAGCGCCGACGTGGCCGGCGCGCCGGGTTCGGCCCACTTCTTCGAACGAGCGATGGTCCAGTGGGAGAACACGAAACACGCGGCCATGAACCCCTGGATGAGTACCGGCATCCACAGGATGAGCGGGGTTTTCTCAGTCCAATCGTTCACGGTGCCGTCGAAGCCCATATGCATGGGAATCATGTCGGGCATATGCACGTAACCCACCGCGCCCACGGCGAAGGTGATGGCCATGATGGGCAGGTACAACAGGTTCCATTTGAGAGAGATGGCTCGCGGCACGGGCTGCTCGCCCACCACCGCGACGGACTCTTGCGCGTCAGCCGTCCAACCGCGCTTGGCTTTGTATGCGGACATCTTGGCGCGGAACGCCAGCATGAGCGCGTAGCCGCCTGCGGTCACCGCCAGCGACCCGACGATCAGCGCGCCCAGCACGCCGCCTGCGTTGCCCATGGCGGCGCTCGCGAAGCCGACGACCGTGAACACCGCCGTAGCCGACCCGACGATGGCGGCGTAGCGGCGCTTGAGTCCTACGACGTACGGATCGTGCTGCTCGGAGGTGGGAACGGTGACCGTGAACACCTCGCCGCGGCGCATGAGGTACGGGGTGATGGCCATGAACGCGCCGATGACCGGCATGAGCAATGCCGTAACGGCCATCATGACGGTCGGGTCGAACCCTTCCACTACAGCGCACCCCCTTTGAACGCCGGTTCGCACGAGGCGGCGCGCTCGATGTTCTCGCCCTGCGCGTCGCGGCTCGCTTGCGCAGTTCGGGCATCGGATCGTTCGCCCGCCCCGTAGGCGCGCGCGGCCTGGCGCTGCGCGCACTCCAGGAACTCGCCCCACGTGCCGCCGCGCGCCCGGTGCGCCAACGCCAGCTCGAACAGGCCGTCCTCCATCTTCGCCAGCTCGATTTGGGCGCGGTCGGCCCGATCGTCCTCGCACGGGTCGGCGATGTAGGCGCCCGATCGGCCGCGCATCAGCACGTAGCCCTCGTCGCGCAGCACGGCGTACGCCTTGTTCACCGTGTGCAGGTTGATGCCCAAGTCGCTAGCCAGCGCGCGAACGGATGGCAACGCCGTGCCGGGCACCAGCTCGCCCGTGGCGATGGCCGCGATGATCTGGCTGCGTATCTGCAGGTACAGCGGTTCTTCCGACTTCTGATCGATGCGAATAACCATACGCACGCCTTCTCCCTTTCGTTTCCTCGTCGTATTGTAGCGCGCGCAACCGAGAGGCGGCGATCGCGCAGGCGATTATCGTCTCGCACATTCGTCCTCCGCGCCGCCTTGAGCGACTACGCCCTCAGCCCCCGCTTCACCGCGCCGCGGTACGCCGCGACGGAGACCGCGGCCGCCAGAAGCGCCAGCACGAGCGACGCGCCCACGCCTAGCAACGTCGTGACGCCCATGCCGAGGACGCAGAACACCATGCCGATCATGATCACGGCGAACACCGGAACGCCGCGCTTCACCGGCTCGTACACGCTGGTCCAGTCGTACTTCGGGCTGCGCGCGTCAAGCGCCAGTCCCAGACATGCCGCCAGCATGCTGGCCGCAAGCGGCACCGCGAACAGCGCTGCGACAGACAGGGCGTCCAGCGGCAGCGACACCGCCATGAGCACGGCCGACACCGCGAGGCACTGCACGGCGATGGCCAAGTTGACGGCCACCTTCGCTCCCAGCACCGTCGCCGGCGACACGGGAGCCGTCAGCATGAGCCAACGCGCCGAGCCCTCGAGCGAAACCGACGCGGCCGTCGTGGACGAGATAGCGCAGAAGAACGCGAGCGCCCACGGAAGCAGCGCGCCGACGAACGGCGCGTACGCGGGCGGCAGCAAATCGAGCGACAGCATCCCCGTGGCAGAGCCCACCGCCACCGCGACGGCTGCAACCAGCACCAGCACGTAGCCTATGCACGCGTTCATGAAGTAGATGGGCGTGGCGGCCAAAAGCCGCAGCTCCTTCACCATGAGCGCGCGGAAGGGCGTGGACGACTTCGCACCCGCGCCCTTATCGCCGTCGAACGAGAACGTCCCGCGCGGCCTGGACGACATGAGCAGCGAGTTCACCGGCACGAATAGGCGCGCGACCAGCGCAAACACTGCCGCCGCAGCCGCGATGTTGACCGCAGCGAAGGCGGCGAACTGCACGAGGTCGCCCTGCACGATGCCTGCAGTCGCCCATGCGGCCGGCGGGAAGATGGCCGCGAGCTGCCCCGTCAGCTGGGCGCCGAGCGCACTCAACGCCGCCAGGTCGTCGGATTGGCCGGACAGCGCGAACGAGCCGAACACCGCCGCCAGCGTGGCGGCCAGCGTCAGCACGATGACCGCGACGTTCGCGTGCTTGAAGCGCGAGGACACCGCAGCGATCAGCACCGCCAGCACGACGGCCGCGGCCAGGGGCAGAAGCGGCGCCAGCACGATGGACAGCGCCATGCACGCGACCCCGACCGCCGACACCCCGGCAGCCGACGCGTACACGGCGAAAGCCGGCACCATCACCAGCACGCCGAACAGCAGGCTCATGGCGTACAGCGATGCGATACGCGACAACACCACCGACGACGTGGGCACGGGAAGCGACATCACCAGGTCGTAGTCCTTGAAGCCGAACAGCACGCCGTTCGTTTTGAGGAACGCCGCAACCGCGCCGGCGATCGCGCCCACCAGCACCGCGACCAGGGGAACGGCTTCGGCCAAGCCGATTTGGACGAGCCCCTGCGCCACGCCCGCCGAGTACGCCGAAGCGAACAGCACCACGGCCGCCACGACCAGCGCCGCAAGCGCCAGCGTGCGCTTCGCCTTCGCGGGGTCGGCGTGCAGCGTCTTGTTGATGCCGAACAGCCCTAGCAGCTGTATCTTCAGCAGCAGAATGAACGGTTTCATGGCAAACCCCCTACGCGTTCCGGTCGATCATGTCGAGGAACACGTCCTCCAGGCTCTCGTCGCCCACCACGTCGGCCGTCGGGCCGCATGCGCGCAGCGTGCCCTGCTTGATGATGGCCACCTTGTTGCACAGCTTCTCCACCACTTCCAGCACGTGGCTGGAGAAGAACACGGCCGAGCCGCCATCGGCCAGCTCGCGCAGCATCTCCTTCACGTGGAAGGACGCCTCGGGGTCGAGACCGACGAACGGCTCGTCCAGCACCAGCAGTGTCGGTTGGTGCACGAGCGCGCCGATGAGCACCAGCTTCTGGCGCATGCCGTGCGAGTACAAGGAGATGAGGTCGCCCAGCGCCGAGGTGAGGCTCAGCCGGTCCGCGTACGCCCGGATGCGGCGTTCACGCACGTCGGCGGGCACCTCGAAGATGTCCGAAAGGTAGTTGAGATACTGAATGCCCGTGAGGAACTCGTAGATGTCGGGGTTGTCGGGCACGTAGGCGGTCATGCGCTTGCAGGCCAGCGCGTCGGTTTTCACCGACTGACCTGCGATGCGGATGTCGCCCTCGTCGAAGCCCGTCACGCCCACGATAGCGCGGATGAGCGTGGTTTTGCCGGCGCCGTTGTGGCCGACGAATCCGAAAATGTCGCCCGGCATGACGTCGAGCGTCACATCGTCCACCGCCCGTTTCGCGCCGAACGCCTTCACCACATGGTTGACCGAAAGCACCGGAGCGGCCTTCTTCTGTTCTGCCGTCATGCGCGTTTCCTTCCCTATCCGCGATCCGTTCGCGGTTGTTGACCTTCCCGCGGTTGTTTGTTATATTTATGCTATAACAGATGGAACAAAGATGCAAGAGCCGTGCTGGGGATCGGATTCAGGAGAGACAAGGGGCGCTAGCATGAAGCGGATTTCTATTTTCTTGGCGATCACGTTCATATTGACCTGGGCGTACGAGTTCGGGGTGGTGTATCCGATATCGTCGGGAGCGCTCGTGGGCGTTCCTCCGGTCGCCGCGCAGTTCGCCACCGGCGCCGCCATGTTCTTCCCCGCCCTGGGCGTGCTCATCACGCGCCTCGTCACGCGCGAGGGATTCAAGAACAGCCTCATCAAGCCGCGCGGGTTCAAGAAATCCCTGCCGTGGTTCGTCGTCGCCTGGTTCGGTCCCGCCCTGCTGGCCGCCATCGGCGCGGCGGTGTACTTTCTGGCGTTCCCGCAGGATTTCGACCCCAGCATGTCGACCATCGTCGCCACGCAACAGCAGGCCGCAGCGGCGGCGGGCGCGGGCGACGTCTCCGCCGACCAAGTGCGCGCCATGCTGCTGGCCCAGCTGCCTTTCGCCGTGTTCCTGGGCCCCGCGCTCAACATCTTCACGACGTTCGGCGAGGAGTGGGGCTGGCGCGGCTACCTGGTGCCGAAGACGGCTGCGCGCCTGCGCATCGTGCCGACGCTGCTGGTCACGGGCGTGATCTGGGGTTTGTGGCACGCGCCGCTCACCATCATCGGGCACAACTACGGCGTGGGGTATCCCGGCTGGCCATTCGCCGGCATCGCTGCCATGTGCGTGTTCTGCACGGCGCTTGGAATCTTCCTCACCTACGTCACTGTGCGCACGGGCAGCTGCTTGGCGGCGGCTGTCGGCCACGGTGCGATCAACGCGTTCGTCAGCGCGGGTATCATGTTCTCGCTCACGGGCGGCAACCCCTTCGTGGGACCCATGCCCGTGGGCATCGTCGGCGGCAGCGCGTTCATCGTGGTCGCGGCCCTCATGCTGTGGGATATGCACCGCCGCGAGAAAGCCGGCACCCTCGCTATGCCGCAGGCGGGCCTGCCCGACGACATGACGAAAGCCGACCTCGCCCGCACGGCAAGCTAGCATACGCGCCTACCGCTTGATCACCGGGCAGACGACGGCGCTGACGGCGGGCAGCGCCGCGCACAGGTAGAGGGCGGACAGCGCCGAGGCCGATGCGTCGACGAGCGCGCCCGCCAACCCGTCACCCCAAGAAAGCGAACCGGAACCCAAACCCCCTTGCTCAGCATCGAACGGGATAACAAGAACGGATGTTTCACGTGAAACATCCCGCCGCACTTGGTGCGGTCGCCGCGCACCAAGAAGAAGTGAGGGCGGGGTCGAGCTCGCGCTTTGCTCTTCGAACGCTACGGCCGGCGCCCTCCTCCCCTGCGCCTGCGCGGGATCCGCGGACGCAAAGGGCGTCGGCGCAGTACGCACCCATTCATCTGCGCAAGCACAGCCTCGCATCATTTCGCGTCGCGAGGCTCGAACCGATTTCAAGGACCCCTCTGCAACTTTTTCGACTTCGTGGCAGGCTTCAGGGTCGAAAACGATCTTCCGGATGATCGATCGACTGCAACCAATCGAGAAGCTCTTGGAAAACCCCTGGTCGGCGCTTTCGGCGGCTTCCTCAACCTGCCACGAAGTCGAAAAAGTTGCAGAGAAGCTCGATTTTTCTACTCGAGCTGCACGAGCGGGAGGCTGGCAGAAGGACCCCTGCCATCCGAGTACGCTTCACATGAAACACCCCGCCGTCGTTGCAGGCGGCACGCGGCGTAGGAGGGACGCCCCGAAACGGAACGCCCCTCCTCAAGATCGCCGCGCTATACGGTGATCTTGCCCTTGCCCGTACGCTCGACCTCGCACAAGCCGGATCGGAAGGGAGGGAATCCGGTGATGGGGTCGAAGTCGCGCGTGGTCAGCAAGTTGATATCGGCCTGGTGCCAACCGTGGAAGACGTCCACGACACCGGGCAGCACGAGGTTCGTGATCTCGGCTTTCATCGTCACTTCACCGAACTGGTTGAACACGCGCACCTGCGCGCCGTCCGTGATGCCGCGCGCCTCGGCGTCGTCGGGGTGCAGGCGCACCACCGGGTCGGGCATGAACTGGTTGAGCCACGGCAGATCGCGCAGCTTCGAGTGGGTGTAGTACGGCACGCGCGAGCCGCTGTTCAGCACCAGCGAGTAGTCCTTCGCCTCGTCGGGCGTGCTCACCGGGCTATGCACCGGCTCCTCGTACACCGGCAGCCCCTCGAAGCCGTACTGCTTCAGAATCTCGCTCACCAGCTCGATCTTGCCCGTCGGCGTGTTGAAGCCGGGCTGGCCGTCCTTGCGCAGGCCGCCGGTCTCGTACTTCTTCTCGTCCTTCGAGCCGCCCGGCACCTCGTAACCCTCGGGATGCTCCCGCAGCAGCTCCAGCGAGATGTCGATGCCCGCACCCCGGTACATATCGTCGAGCGCCGCCTCCACGCTGCCGCCGTAGCACTCCTCCTCGAAGCCCAGCGCGCAGCCGATCTCCAGGATGATCTGCCAATCCTCGCGGCACTGGCCCATCGGCTTCACCACCGGGTCGCGATGGAAGATCTTGCGGCCGAAGATGGCTGGCGGGGCCATGCGCTCGTAGCACATGGCGGCCGGCAGCAGCATGTCCACCAGGTCGTGCGTCCAAGGACGCATATAGTAGTCGATGGCCACGGTGAACTCCATGTCCTTAATGGCCCTCTGGTACTCAGGCGTCTGCGGCCACATCATGGAGTTCACGCCCAGCAGCACGCCGGCGCGGATCTTGCCGTCGGCCACCAGCTCGGGCAGGTGCGCGGTCTGGATCATCTTGAAATAGTGCGCCCACACCGGGAAGTCATCCTTGTCGTAGCGGATATCCTGCAGGCCCTTCTCGGCGTACATGTCCTCGAGTCGAAACGCCGCAGTGGACGCCGAGTAATCGAACGGCAGCCCCGGCCCCATGGCCAGGCCGCCCGCCACGTCCAAATCGCCCGTCAGCGCGATGATCGAGTACACCGCGCGCTGGAAGTTGCCCACGTTGGTGGCGTGGCACGCGCCGGCCGAGCTGGACACCAGCGTCGCGGGCGCGTTCTCGCAGATGATGCGCACGGCCTCCTCGAGCTTCGCAGCGGGAACCCAGGTGATCTCCTCCACGCGCTCGGGCGTGAACTCCTGCACGTAACCGGACAGCTCGTCGAAGCCGTGCGTCCACTTCTCCACGAAGTCCTTGTCGTACAGACCGTCGCGCAGCATGACGTGGATGAACCCGAGCGCAAGCGCGCCGTCGGTGCCGGGGCGCAGCTGCAGATGCACGTCGGCCAAGCCGGTCACCGTGGGCGTGATGCGCGGGTCGACGACGACGAACTTGCAGCCGCGCTCCTTCTGCTTCATCATGTCGCCGAAACGGTAGGGCTGCGACCATGCCGGGTTGAGCGACCACACCAGGCAGCTGGCCGTGGCGTCGGTAGGATCGGAACCCATGGTCAGCTGGCCGGTCACCAGCTGCGAGCAGATCCACGTGGCCGCCGCGCAGGTGGAGCTTTCTGTGCCGTACGTGGGCGAGCCGAACAGCGTGGCCAGGCGCTGCATAGCGCCGCGCGGCTCCTTCGGGTCGCCGCAGTAGAACAGCACCGCTTCGGGACCGCTCTCTTCTTTGATGCGGTTGAGCTCGCTGGCGATGCGCGCGTACGCGTCGTCCCAGGAGATGGGCTCCCATTCGGGCGCACCCGTGCCCTTCGGGTTCGTGCGCACCATGGGATACGTGATGCGATGCGGATCGTACAACTCCTGCAAGCTGGAAATGCCCTTCGCGCAAATGGGGTCGGCCGGGTACTTGTCGCGCGCCTCCACGCGCACCACCTTGCCGTCCTTCACCGACGCGGCGATGCCGCACTTCGGCACGTGGTTGCACATGTCGCAATAGGTGTTCTTCACCTCGATGGGCGCCTCTTCCGCAACGGCCCCTTCGGGATGCACGATCTCGTACGCCCCACCGGCCAGCGCGGCACCCGCAACGGCCGCCGTCCCCTTGAGGAACGTGCGGCGCGAAACATTGATATACTCGCTCATAGTATCCCCCTACCTTCCCTTCTTCGACGAGGCCAGCGCGTTGGACGGCAGCACGTCAAGCGGCATGCCATCGACCGGGCGGTAGTAGAACGAAGTCTCGTCCACGCGCAGCACCGCCTCGTCGCCGGCGATGAACTTCGACACCGGGCTCTCCGGGTCGTCCAGGTCGCCGAAGTAGCGCGCGCGGCCCGGGCAGTTCACCACGCATGCCGGCTGCTTGCCCTCGGCCAGCCGGGCCTCGCAGAAGATGCACTTCTCGGCCACCAGCTCGCGCTGCACGCCGTAGGACTCGTAGGGCGCGGGCACGTCGGCGCCGAACATGTTCTCGCTCGTGCGGTTGAGCTTGCGCGCGCCGTACGGGCACGCCGCCAGGCACAGCCCGCACGCGATGCACTTCTCGTAGTCGATGACGGTGATGCCGTCGTCGCGCCGCACGCTGGCTCCCGTGGGGCAGGCGTCCACACACGCGGGCTTCTCGCACTGCACGCACGCGTTCGGCACGTACGCCCGACCGCTCTCCCCTGCCTGCGTGCCCCATTCGTACACGTCCAGGTTGTTCCACGACACCCCCGGCCGCTGGTTGTTCTGCATCTGGCACGCCACCACGCATGCGCCGCATCCTGCGCATCGGCGCAGGTCGATGGCCATTCCGTACCTTGTCATCCCCTCGTCCTTTCTCCCTGGCGCGGCCGTTTCGGCTCGCACATCTCCTGGTGCGAACTCTACGCGGGACCGAGGGCCTCTTCCAGAAGCGCCCGCAACAACCGATTTCCGTATTTCGCCCTCCCGCGCGGCTGGCAGCGGCATCATCGGTTTCTGGCGTACGCCAGGTTTAAGCACGTCAAAGGGACGGGCGACTTGACACACCTCAACCTTGTCGGTGACGAGCGGCATGTGTGTCAAATCGCCCGTCCCTTTGACACACGACACACGCTCTTCGGCGTTGGCGGCAAACCCCCACAAGTGATAGTATTGTCCTGGGGATTCACCATGCAGCGCGGCTGGCCGAGCCGCAGGGAGAGGGAACCATGGCAACCGAGCAAGAGTATCGATCCATCCTGATACCGAACCAGCCGTTCCGCCGGCTGAAGATCGCCGACTACATTTCGCAGGGGAAGAAGAAAAAGCTCTTCAAGGGCGAGTACATCCGCACGAGCGCCAAGACCATCGACGACTTGTACTATTACTACATCGACGAAGGCCAGATCGTGGCCACGTTCGAGCAGGAATCGGGCGAGGTGGCGCCGCTGTACTGGCGCAACGCGGGCAACGCCTTCTCCGCCGAGTACAACGACTACGCGTCCATCGGCCGCTACAAAGCGCGCTTCATCGCCGCGCAGAACACCGTGCTGTTCGCGTTCACGCAGCGCCAGCTCTACGAGCTGAGCCAGGACGACCCCGAGCTGTTCTACGAGTTCATCAACGTGTGACACATGTCGTTCGCGCAGATGGGACACCGCATCAGCAACACGGGCCACCAATCGTCGACGAAGCGCATGATCATGTGGCTGCAGAAGCTGTGCGCCACGCAGGAATGCGACGAGCACGGCGTGTACGACATCGAGTGCAAGCTGACGCTGCAACAGCTGTCCGAGCTGCTGTCCATCCACATTACCACCTGCACGAAGATCGTGGCGGCGCTGGAGAACGAGGGCGTCATCGAGCGCACGCGCACGCGCATCCGCATCTTCGATGCCCAGCGCCTCGCCCAATACGGCCTCGAGGACACCCCGCTGGCGTACTGATCGCTCCTATGGCGCGAAGTCGCGCTTGCGATCTGAAGGAGCGCGTTCCGCGCCGATTCGTGACGGACGCGGCGCGCGAACGACATGGCGAAAGACGCTCACCTTCCCCAGCCTTATGCAAAGCGAGACAACGCATCATCGCCCGTAAAACACGGTTTTCGCACCTGAGACGTGTTTTTCGGGCGATGATGGGCCGCGCACGGCTCCGCTCGCTGCGATCGCGCATGTTTCGCAGCTAGCGTACCTTCGCCACGATGAAGCCCAGGGTGGCCACGGCCATGACGGCGGAGAAGCCGAAGGCCAGCTGGTAGGCCAGCGCGGGGTTCGCGAGCCCCGCCGCAGACGCGCCTGCCACCGCGATGAGGAACACCATGACCGACGTGCCCAGCGACGCGCACGCTTGGCGGGCCGAGATGCAGAACGACGAGCCGTCGGCCACGATAGGCCGCGGCAGCTGCGCGAGGCTCCACGACGTGAGCGGCCCCACCAGCCCCGACACGCCCACCGCACGCACGGCCTGGCACAACGTGGTCACATACAACGGCGTGTCCGCATCGAGAAACGACATGAGCACCGCGCCGGTCGCCAGAAACGCGCCCGACACGAGCGCGACGGGACGCACCCCCACTTTGTCGGTGAGCACGCCCGCCAGCGGGTTCAGCACGAGCGCGGCCACGGTGCCGGGCAGCAGCACAACCCCGGCTTCGAGCGCGGTTCCGCCGCACAGCCCTTCCACGTACAGCGGCACGATCAGCGTCACGCCCATGAAGGAGGCGTTCAGCAGGTTCTGCGCAATGAAGCCCGCGCGATACTGGCGCGATGAGAAGATATCCATGCTGATCAGCGGGTCGTCCACCCGCTTCTGCCGCCGCACGAACAGCACGAGGAACAGCGCGCCCAGCACAAGCGGAGCCCAGATGAACGGGCTTTCGAACGAGAAGCTGCTCGCGTTCGAGA
Source organism: Eggerthella sp. BIOML-A1 (assembly GCF_009875595.1). Classification (NCBI taxonomy): domain Bacteria; kingdom Bacillati; phylum Actinomycetota; class Coriobacteriia; order Eggerthellales; family Eggerthellaceae; genus Eggerthella; species Eggerthella sp. BIOML-A1. The sequence goes on from NZ_WWRZ01000008.1 coordinate 78,461, forward strand.
ACGCCAGCAGCAGCCCGCCGAACCCGAGCGTCGACTGCGCGAGCGACACCACGTCGAGGCGCGCGCTCTTGTCGGGAGCCGCCGAGGGTTTGATGGCGACGGCCGCCGCAGCGGCAAGCGCCAACATGATGACCACGAGCAGCACGAAGAAGCTGCGCCATCCCAGCGAGAAGCTCATCGCCCCGCCGATGGTGGGACCGATGTTCGGCGCGAAGCCCATCGCGATGCCTGCCACGCCCATGGCCGTGGCCTGACGACCGCGCGGGAAGCGCGTCATGGCGATGGTCTGCATGAGGGGCATGAGCATGCCCGTGGAGATAGCCTGGAACACGCGGCCCGCCAGCAGCACGCCGAAGTTGGGAGCGAACAGGTCGGCCAGCGCCCCCACCAGGAAGAACGCAAGCGCGATGAACACGTGCTGGCGCACCGAGAAGCGTCGCGAGAGGAACGTGGCCACCGGAACGGTGATGCCCAGCACCAGCATGTAGCTGGTAGTCAGCCATTGTCCCAAGTCCACCGTCAGGCCGAACTGCAGCATGATGTCGCCCAGCATGGCGTTGACCGCAGTCTGCGAGAGGTTCCCCGACGCCGACGCCAGCACGACGATGGCGAACAGCGCGTACACGCCCATCCGCTCGCTCTTCACTCGTTTCATGCCCGCATGTCGCCTACCCTCCGTTTCCCACCAGCGCATTCCAGTATATCCCAAATATGCGCGAACGCAGGAGGAGCCTCTCGCGCTTCGCGATGCAAAATCGCTAAAGCGCACGAGACTCCTCCTTGGACGGGTCGCTTGAAAGACATGCGTGCGGCCATCGGATCATCTTAGCGAACAACCCGAAAGCAATCGACTCCGGAAACGCCTATCGCTACGAACGAGCGAGTGCGCTTCTAGCCGATATCCTCCCGAACGCACCGCACTCCCCCACGTTTCCACCTCCTTGGTACAGATGGCCCCAAATCGAGCCGAACTCACCGGCAGAATACAATCCCGGAATAGCCTGCCCGAACGGGTCGAGAATCTCGCCCTTTTCGTTGCGAACCGGACCGCCATCGGTATTGAGCAGTGCAGGGACGCAAAGCATCGCGTAGTAAGGAGGCTGGTTCAAACCGGTGAGCGTGTCAGAAGGACGGTAGAAAGCGAGATCCTCTCCCTTGTCCACAAACTCGTTCCATTGCTTGACCGTTTTCAGCAGCTCGTCTTCGGGAACTTCGATAACCTTGGCAAGCTCCTCGAGAGTGTCCGCTGAAACCGCCCATCCGTCACCGACGGGATCGGTCGAAGTCTCTTCCGGACACGCACCCGCGTCAAGACCCGCCTGATCGAATACGAACCAACCCTTTTCCGGCAAGGGAAGGTGCGCCATATCTCCACCGAACTGCGTGATGCCGTGTCGGTAGCCGACGTTGCGAGTTATGTCGGTATCGGGCAGCGCATATTTTTTGAAATTGCTGCATGCGTCGAAGTCCTGGTAGAACCTTCGTCCGTTCACGCCGACGGTGATGCCGTGCTGCTTCACCGTAAACGAGTACAACGTCGAAACGAACCGGGTGTTCTCTATGTTGCGCAAAGAGAGCCAGTATTGGGCGCCTCCGTGCATATGCCAGAAGTCGGCACCCGCTTTCATGCAGATACGATGCCCGTCGCCAGTGTTCGCCTTGCCTGCATACGGATAGCCTTTGACGCCCGTATAGTCGCGAAGCATATCCGGGTCGCTTTCGAAGCCCCCCGTGCACATGATGACGCCTCGCTTCGCACGGTACGATTTGCCGCCCGCCACAACGCCCGTCACTTCGCCCGTTGAGGCATCGCGAACAAGCGACTCCAAAGGCGTGGAAGCCTTGTACTCTATCGTGTCGTTGCGCTTCTTCATTTCGGAAAACAAGAACTCATGGATATGATGGGGCTGATCGCCCTCCGTTTTGAAGAGAAGGAAGCCCACCGTGTTGTCGTCGGGGTACTCGGCGTATTCGTTCGTCTCCTCCCCCGATGGGTCGGGTTCGTAGATGTTCAGCCACTCTTCCTTAGCCCCCAAACCCAAAATCCAGTTCAGGTTTTCCTTCGATTCTTCCACGAACGCCCTGATGGTTGCTTCCGGAGTGCTTTCCCCTATAAGGTGTCCCAAGTAGTTCATCGGGCCGTCGGTTTCGTCGAAATACAGCTGCCAACCCGCGCAGAACGGGCTGTTCCCGTTCGGAAGCGAGTCCTTTTCCACGACAAGACAGGAAGCCCCGTCACCCTCGTCCGCCACCGTTATCGCAGCAGTAAGCCCCGCAATGCCGGCACCCGCCACTATGACGTCGTACTCTCCGTCCCATTTCTCATTGGAAGAAGCCGAATCGGCTTCCCCGCTGGCGCACCCCGCAAGACCGAAAGCGGTAGCCCCGGCCAAAGCCAGACCTGCCCCCTTCAAGAAATTGCGGCGCGTTGTCTTGGTTCCCTGCTGATTCTCATTCGTCATCGCGCATTCCCCCTCCATATCTCATCCCTTTCTGCATCGATCGCTAGCCTGCCGAAGCCAGCGCCTCGACAGACGGCAAGGCTCGCTTCCGCAACCTGCCGCTTCCACTTTTACCCTTCCTCCCGAGCCCGTTCATCCGACAAACTGTCCGAACGAGGTTGAAACGCATCCCCGAACCGGATGATTTTCGTCCCGGACGCACTATGCGAGGCAATATCGCTATCTGCGCGCTTACCGCGAGAACCTCGATGTTCTATAGTGGATCGAACCAGAAACTGCACCGTCTCGAACCAGGCACGACCAAGAAGAGCGGCACGCGTTTTCGCGCGCTAGCGTAAGGCCTGAATCGGACGCGACGCGATAAACGGTCAACGGTTGGTCGTTCGAATGAAATCAGGCTTCCAAATCTCTCTGGAATGCAGAAAGGCGCCCATGAAGAACGTCACGCCCTATTCGCTCGATGACGAAGCTGTTCGTTCGGATGCAGCCGTCTCCGTCATATCTTCGATCGGATTGACTGACGTGATAGTATGGGCCGACCTCTTGGGGCACGGATTCGGATTCGCACCGTCTTCGTCGATTATTCAACAGCTGGGAAATGCCCGTCTTTTCTTTCTCGTAGGATTCACCCTCTGCGCCATAGGATCCGTGCTTTTAGCGAGAGCTCCACAAAGAAAAACGCAGGTGCTGACAAAGGCGGCTCCGACAGCCGCTTTCCTTGGAACAGGACTATACGGCTTCGCCTACCTGCAAACGGCGCTACCGTCGGAGATCATCGCGCTTCTGGGACTCGTCTGCTGCGGCGCCGGATACTACGCGACGACTTTGCTCATATATTGCGAACTCGCAAAAACGAAACGCCTCGTCATGGCAATAGGAGCCTTATCAGCGAGCTTGATTCTCAAAACGATCGTCGGCTCGGAGTTAAGCACGGCTCTGACCTCGTCGGCACAAGTGGTTTTTGCTTCGATTCTGCCTTGGGTCTCCTTCGCGTGCCTGGAGGCGCTCAAGCGCTTCGGCACATCACGCTATCTCGAAGCATACCGCTCTCGCCCACTTTTGACGAAAAAAGGTATGTACGACCTCGTGTTTCTGCTAGTAGCCGTATCGTTGATACTGGCGGCTCTGAGAGGCACCAGCCATCTTGGACTCTGGGGAAGCAACCATTTGGGATCGCCCGTCTCAACTCCGGCAGGCTACCTCACAGTCGCCCTCGCTTTGACTGCTTGCGCATACCTCACCCTGCTTCGCAACAGCAATAATCAGATGCTTGTTCGATACCAGCCTGCGTTCCTTGTCCTAGCCGGAGGCTTTCTCATCTACGTTCTTCAGAATGAGTACGTTTTCGCACGGATCGCAGATCCCGTGTTCGACTGGCTCTACCTGACCGTAGAGTTGTTCGGGCACCTGCTCTCGGGAACCATGATCATCACCGCCATCCGCTCGGCATCGGCGCCGGCCTGGCTGTTCCAAGGAATAAGCGATTCAGCTTTCGGCTTAGTCGCTGTACCATGGCTGCTCCTCGTTCAGGAAGCTCATGTCGATATCAGAATCCTGATGGCCGTAGCCATCTTCCTCGTGATGGTAGCCGCCATACGTCCCATGAGCACGCGCCCCATGGAAATCGAGCGCTCGCTCTCTTTGTCATCTTGCGAAGGCGCAGCGGAGCTTCAAGGCGATCGTTCGACAAGCGCAAGCGAGCCAACAGAGCGCAACGAACCCTCGATAGAGCAACGCGTCAGCGAAACCCTGACGAAATACCATCTGGAAATCGCGAAGCGGCACAATCTTTCCTCCCGCGAAAGCGAGGTATTCCTCCTTTTGGCTCAAGGCAGAAGCCGTCCTTATATTTGCGAGGTATTCTGCTTGTCCGATGGCACCGTCAAAACGCATATCACGCATATCTACCGCAAATTCGATGTCCACAATCGACAAGCTTTCATCGACCAAGTTCAGAAAGAGATCGCGGAGCTCGACATGCGCAATGGACACCAAAGCGCATAGCGCCAAAACTCAAACGAGCAGCAGGCACGGACGCCAAACGCTGTCCCCGAATTGGCAGCCATGACAAAATTAGCTTCGGCGAACTCGCGTTGGGATCTTCACGACCTGGCCTTATGTCGTGCATCCGCCCTGGCATTCAGTCCAACCCGTCCAAAATCGCCTCCAAAATTGCCACAGCTTGCCATTTGGGGACAGCCAACGAGGACGTCCTCCGACGCAATTACGCCGCTGCTTTGGCGCGCGTCGACATCCTTGCCCCCATTGCATGATAATGCCAGTTCAGCTATATTTAGTATTGCTAGGCTATAGAGGAAGGGAGCGCACATGGCGGAAAACGATACCGACCGAAACGAACCATGCGATCCCGACATCGACGATACAGCCGCTGCGCCCGCCTACCGCATGAGCCGCGGACGCGTTGCGCTGCTGGCGGTGCTGGCCATCTTGCCGGTCGTGTTGACCGCGCTCGCCCAACCGTTTCTGCCGGATAGCGTTCCCCTGCACTACGGAGCAAGCGGCCCGGATCGATGGGGATCGAAAGGCGAGCTGTTCGTTGCCGCCGGCATCATCACCGTCATCGCGTTCGTCCTCGTGACGGTATACGCCGTGGTCGAACATCAACGAGAAACGGGGCGGGAGGATTGGCTCGTCGTCGACGGTCCCGTCACCAGCATGTTTCCCGTCTTCTCCATCTGCCTTGCGATCATTGATTGCCTCGACGCCGCCTACGTCTTCGCCGCCTTCCAGCTGGGAGGCTTCTCGATGCCAGAGAACATGGGCTCGCTCATCGGAGGGATCGTCTGCCTCGTCGTGGCGCTCTCCCTACTCACGCCAGCCCTGTACATGCTGATCACGGGCAAGGGCCTCTCGCTCGTGAACTTCCATCCCGGAACGAGCGACCTCGAGAAACGCACCGGAGCCGACAAACAGCAGGCGCGCGCCATCGGCGGTTTGCTGCTATTCCTCACCGTCATCGTCCTCGTGGAATTACTCGTAACGGTGAAATGAAAACGCACCCGCCACTTTCGACGGGTGCGCGCTAGTTGAACGCTTGCTGGGTCTTCTCCAACCCTACCTGCACCAAGGACAACGCCGCTTGTGCGCCGCGGTCGGTGGCTTGGGCGAAGTCGTCGGCCGCGTCCTTCTTCGGCTTCGACAGCACCCAGTCCACCACGGGCATGCGTCCCGGCGGGCGCCCGATGCCCACGCGCACGCGATGCCAGTCGCGCGTTCCCAGCTTGTCGCAGATAGAGCGCAGGCCGTTGTGCCCCGCGTGCCCGCCGCCGAACTTCACGCGCACGGTACCGGGGTCGATGTCCAGCTCGTCATGCACGACGATCAGGTGCTCAGCATCCACGCCGTACGCGTTCATCAGCTGCTTCACCGGACCGCCCGACGTGTTCATGTAGCTTTGCGGCTTGGCCAGCACCAGGTCGTGATCGCGATACACGCCTTTGGTGGTCAGCGCGCCGCATTCCGTCTTCCAGTAGCGCGCGCCCACCTCCTCGGCGATCAGGTCCACGGCGTCGAACCCGGCGTTGTGCCGCGTATGCTCGTACTCCTCGCCCGGATTTCCCAGGCCAACGATCAAAAACATCGGACCCTACTCGAACAGCGAGGCAACGGAGCCGTTGTTGTAGACGTTGCTGATGGTCTTCGCGAACAGCGGGCCCACGGACAGCACCTTCACCTTGCCGGTCTGGCGCTCCAGCGGCACGGGCACAGCGTTCGTCACCACCACTTCCTCGATGGACGAGTTCGCGATGCGCTCGTACGCCGGGCCGCTGAACAGGCCGTGCGTCGCGCACGCGTACACCTTCTCGGCGCCCTTCGCCTTGAGCGTGGTGGCGGCGGCAACCAGCGAGCCGGCCGTGTCGATCATGTCGTCGTTCAGGATGCACACCTTGCCGTGCACGTTGCCGATGAGCGCCGTGATCTCGGCCTGGTTGTGCTTCGGGCGGTCCTTGTGCATGATGGCGATGTCGCAGTCCAGCATGGTGGAGAACTTCTTCGCGGCCTTCGCGCGGCCCACGTCGGGCGACACGACGCACAGCTTGTCCTTGTCCAAGCCCATGCTCTGGAAGTAGTCGACGAAGATGGGCATGGCGGTCATATGGTTCACCGGCAAGTCGAAGAAACCCTGGATGGCGTCCTGGTGCAGGTCGATGGTGATGACGTTGTCCACGCCCGACGCGGCCATGAGATCGGCCACGAGCTTGGCGGTGATAGGCTCGCGCGGGGCGGCCTTGCGATCCTGGCGCGCGTAGCCGTAATGGGCCACCACCGCCGACACCGAGCGGGCCGAGGCGCGCTTGGCGGCGTCCACCATGATGAGCAACTCCATGAGCGCGTCATTCACGTCGTAGCCCGCGCCGCTGCACACCGATTGGACCAGGAACACGTCCGCGCCGCGCACGCTTTCCTGGTAGCGCGCGTAGATCTCGCCGTTGGCGAACTTCTCAAGCTTGACGTTGCCGAGCGACACGTTCAGATCCTTCGCGATCTCCTCGGCAAGCTCGGGGTTGACCGACCCCGAGAACAAGGCCATGCTCTTCTGCACTTCCGTCATGTGCGCGCTCCTTCGCTTCACCCTCAGGGCCGCCGCACCGCGCAGCCGTCGCCCCCTGTCTCATCGGCACTATTGTATCCGCACGCGTCGCGCACGCACAGGGTGAACTTCGGCATCTTCGCAGATTGACCGCAAGGTCTGACAAGAGGCAAGCGCCCAACTCCGGACGGAGAACGCTCAGCGCACGATCTTCCCGTCCTCGATGAGGCTTTGCAGCTCCTGCTTGGAATGCACGCCCGCCTTCGCGTAGACGTTGCGGATGTGGCTTTTCGCCGTGTTGAACGAGATGCCCAACTCGCCTGCGATGTACTCGATGGTATAGCCCTTCCCCAGCAGGAACAGCACGTCGCGCTCGCGCAGCGACAGGCCCGCCTGCTCGGCCAGCGCGTTGCAGCTTTTCGTCCAGGCGCCCTCGCGCGGCGCGCCGTCGCCGTCGCTGGCGCCCCCAGCGCCCTCCGGCCCCCTGCCGCTAGGGAAGAAATCGCCCGTCCCCTGGTCGGTCTGGGCGTTGCGGGTCTTCCTGAGCGCCATGCCGATGGTGCGCTCGTTGAGGATGACCATCGACACCACCAGCAGCACGAACACCATGCCCATGGCAAGCGCCACCATGTTGCTGGGGTTCTCCACCAGCACGGGCGCCAGCGACGCCCCGGCGAACCAGCCCACGGTGGTGCCCGCCGCCGACGCGCCGCGGCCCCACCCGAACACGCGCACGTACGACAGGTCGGTGCGGTTCGCCACGTTGGCCAGCAGGCACCACACCATGAGGATGAACAGGTTGTACGCGATGCTCACAAGCTCGCCCTGGATGACGCCCAGGCCGCCGAACAACGGCACCACGAGGTTGCCCAAACACGTGAGGATGATGATGGGATAGTACAGCTGGCTGATGTCGAACTCGCGCACCAGCAGCCCCACCAGCACGAACAGCAGCACGGCCGCGCACGCCGTGGCAAACACGATGATCACGCCCTGGTCCGTGGCCGCCGACAGCGGCTGCTGCAGCGCCATGAACCCCTTGATCACGCCCGCGATCACCGAGAACACCGACACCGCCACCACGAGGCGGATGAAGTAGCCGCGCGGAAGCTCGCGCACGGGAACGACGTCCTCCGCCGGCTCGCTCGGCGCGCGCACCGCGGCCATGGTGAACACCACCGCCAGAAGCGGCAAGCTGGCCGCCATCAGCAGCCCCACCGGCTGGGGCAGCCCGATGCAGACGAAGTACAGCATGCCCGCGAAGATGAACGACCCCGCCGTGTACATGAAAACTTGGCGCGCGCCCACCGTGCTGTACACCGAACCCAGGCGCAAGGCGACGAACGCGGTGCCCACCCCGGTGAGCGAGCAACCCGCCACGTACAGCGCCTCGCCGGCCTGGGCAGGCGCCGACCAGGCCACCACCAGCGTGGCCAGCGTCGCCATTCCCGCCAGCACCGTCACCGACAGCCGCGACTCCACGATGCGCGCCGTGACCTTCTGGAACGCCCCGGCCACGATGAGCACGAGGCCCAGCGCCGTCGTGGAAGCCAGGTACATCACCGACATGGCGTTGCCCCCGACGGAAGCCCCCGACCAGCCGAACAGCACGTCGCTGTTGTAGCTGAGGAAAATCCACGCGTAATAAGCTCCGAAGCCCAGGAACTTCATGCTGGGCCACTGCTCGTCCAGGTCCTCGAGCAGCCGCGTCGCCGAAAACCGCGCGCGATCCCGCTCTTCGCCAGCCTTCATCTCACGCATCATGTTCCTCCCCTTTACGCGGCCTCGCAACAGCCCGCGCTCCCCGTACCGCAAAGGCCTATTCTAACACCCGCTCGTCCTCCCCCGCTTCGACCCCGTCGCCGTCCTCGCCGACGCGTTTCGGAAGAAACGGAAACGAGATGGCATGCATCGGGCATGCGTCGGCGCACGCACGGCATTTCGTGCACTCGTGCATCGGCGCCGAGCCGGATGCGTCGTGCAGGTCGATGCCCTCGGGACACACGTCGGCGCACTGATGGCAGGGCTCGCCTTTGGACGAGCGCAAACACGTCGCCTCGTTGCTGACGGGACGAAACGTCTTGTTCAGCCGCGACACCAGCGACAACAGCGCGCCCAGCGGGCAGAAGCGGCTGCACCACTTGCGCAGCACCAGCACCTCCAGGGCGAGCATGGCCGGAAACACCAGCAACGACAGGGCCACCTCGTTGAACTGGAACAAGCGCCACACCGCGATGAGCGTGGCGAACGTGAGGCCCACCGGGCAGATGAGACAGAACACCGGGAACCCGAACACCGCCGTGGACAGCAGCGCGCCGCCCAGCACCCAGTTGCGCGAATCGGCCGCGCCGCCGCGCTGGGCGGCGGGCACGTCGAGCGCATCGGACGCACGACGCTTGCGCTTCGGCTCCTTCAAGCCGAAGATACGCCTCAGCAGGGGGATCGGGCAGCCCCAGGCGCAGAACGCACGGCCGAACAGCACCACCAGCGCAATACCGATGGCCAGCGCGATGAGCATCGGCGGCACCACGGTCTTGCTGGCCAGCGCCGCCTCCGCCGCGCCGAGCGGACAGATGGCCGCGATGTCGTAGATGCCCCAGGCCGACGGCGTGCCCGTACCGGTGTGCAGGGCCAGCCCCAGGCACACGAGCGCAATCACCGCCAAGACGGACAGCGTGCGCAGCAGTTTGGAGTTCCGTTTCATCACGCGCTCATCTCGCTCTCGTCCTCCACCACCGTCTTCCCCAGTCGCGCGTACGCGCTGGGACTCACCACCACGATGCCGCGCCGCGTGCCGCCCGAGAAGCTGCGGTACACAAGCGCCGGGCACACGTCCTCGCACACGCCGCAGCCGTTGCATCGGTCGGCGTCCACCACGGGATGGCCGTCTCCATCAAGCGCGATCGCCTCGAACGGGCAGGCCTTCTGGCACTCGACGCACCCCTGGTAGTAGGCCACGCAGCGGTCCTTCTGCACCACCGCCATGCCCATCTTGTCGGCCTCCGGGTCGAACGCCCCGATGGCTCCCGTGGGGCATACGCGCTGGCAGTCGCCGCAGAAGTCGCAGCTTCCCCGATGGAAGTTCAGCTTGGGCGTGCGGGCGCGTAGAAAGCCGTCGCCAACCTCCGCCACGCCGATCACCCCGGTGTGGCACACGCTGCGGCAGCGGTCGCACTTCACGCACGAGGCCAGCAGATGCAGCTCGTCCTGCGCCCCCGGCGGCCGCACGAGCGCGGTTTCGGACACGCCGTCGGCCGCCTTCACCGCCCCGCCGAACGCGGCGAATACGGCCGCTGCGCCGCAGAACCCTGCGAACGCCCGTCGCGTGTACGCGGCCATGGCTTACGCCGCCTGGGCGCTCTGGCCGATCATCTGGTCTTCCAACTGCAGAAAGCCCTCGGTGATGTCGGCGACGCCCCGATAGAACGCGGTTTGCGCGTACGCGCGCACGTCAGCGCACAAACGCGGCACCCAGTTGGCCAGGTGCTCGTCGAAGAACGCGCGTTGCTTCGCGCACAGCTCGGCGTAGCGCGCCTCGTCGCCAGCATCGAGCGCCGCGCCCGCGCGCTCGATCAGCTTCGCCATGAACTGGAACTCGAACGACAGATGATCCTCCGGCGTGGTGTTGTCGGCCGGCAGGCCCAGCTCCTCGCCCAGGTAGAACGCCACCGCGGAATCGCGCGCATCCTGCATGAGCAGGTGCTCCTCGCTCGTGTACACCGACTCGTACGGCGGCGCCATCAGCTGCTCGTACATGCCCGCGCACAAGAACACGCGCGCGTAGTCCACGGCAAGCTCCTGGCGCGTGCCCGAATCGCGATGGCGCAGGTACTCCTTCACCGTCGCGTATCCCGCGCCCACGTACTCGGCATCCGTCGGCAGGTCCTGCTTCGTCAGCGTCCCTATCTGCTCGTCGGTCAGTTCCAGCTTGTACATGCTTGCCAGGAATTCGTAAAAGCCCTTGCGCGCGGCGTTCACCTCGGCAAGCTCTTCGCGATCATGCTGTTCCATGGTGCTCTCCTTGCATTCCCCGTTGGTTACCGGTTCCGTTGTCGACCGATCGAGCCATACGCATGAGGGAGGGGGGGGTTGCGTATGGCTTGATCGAGCGGCCCGGTCGGGGGCCGTCCTCCGCACGCGCGCAGGACGGCCCCTTCCCCGCCGGCATCGTCTACAGGACGATGCCGAAGTAGTTGGCCACCGCGGTGCCCACCATCCACATGACGGCGCGGAACGCGATGGATCCGATGATGCCGCCGGCGAACGCGACGGTCGCCATGGTCACGGCCGACGCGGGCTTGCTGCGCGCCAGCCATCCGCACACGAGGGGCGCGAGACCGCCGCACACGAGTGCGACCCAGAAGATGGCCGCGGCATCGCCCGTCGCCGCGCCGGACGCGAAGCCGAAGGCCAAACCGGACACGAGCGCCAGAACGCCGCCGATCACGGTTTCCAAGCCGGCCAGCTTCACGGCCTCGGCGCTCTCTTTCTTGCAGGCGACCAGCAGCAGGTACAGGCTCAAGCCGCTCGCCGCGCCGAAGCCCAGATAGCCCAACGGCAGCGTGATGGTGTTCCACGTGGTGCGCGCCTCCATCATGTAGGAGTAGCCGCTGGCGAAGCTGAACACGATGCCGATGACGGCGGCCAGCACGGCAACCGCTTTGCGGGCTCCGGCCGACGCATCGCGCTTCAGCAGGATCACGTACACGGCCACCGCCGCGATGAACAGACCGATGAGCAGCGCTTCCAGGAAGATGCCCGCCGTGGGATGGCTCAGCACGGCCATGATGCGGTCGGGGTGCGACAGGTGCGTGACCGACGCGATGCCGCCCACGACGGCCAGCACGAGCGCCAGAACGGAAGCCACCAGGTTGGTGCGCTGCGTCAATCCACGCAGCTCGTCAACGGCCACGCCGACCGACACCCATGTGCCGCAGCTGGCGATCGCCGTGAACAGAACGAGGGACCATTGGATGTCCATGCTACTCAGCCCCTTCCATCCACTCGCCGTGCATGCTGGTCATGATGTACTTCGTGCAGGGGTTGTTGCCCACGTTCGGCAGCTCGTGGATGTCCGCCGCATCGTACTTCGCCAGCTCCTTGGACACGTCGGAGTTCGGATCGTCCAAGTCGCCGTAGAAACGGGCGCCGGCGCTGCAGCTCTTCACGCACGCGGGAAGCTCGCCGTTCGCCGTCAGGTGGCCGCACAGCGTGCACTTCTCCACCGTCTTGGACGCCTTGTTCCAATCGCGCACGCCGTAGGGGCAGGCCATCATGCAGTACTTGCAGCCGATGCACTTCTCGCGGTCGATGAGCACCACGTTGTTGCCATCGCGGTAGCTGGCGCCGGTGGGGCACACGTGCACGCACGGGGCATCGGCGCACTGCTGGCACATGGTGGGCAGCGGGTAGCGCGTCATGTTCGGGTAGTCGCCGAAGGGCCCGCGCTGCAGCATCTTGTTCCAATGCTCGCCCAGGGCGATGTCGTTCTCCATCTTGCACGTGATCTCGCAGGAATAGCAGCCCGTGCAGCGATCGAGGTTCACCACGATGCAGTTATGCGCCATAATCGAACACCTCCTCGGTAGGATCGCTCGGCTGCGGCATCCAGGGCTCGAACTGCTCGGGCTCGGTCCACACGCCTTCCGGAGCAGCGGCGTCAGGCGTGACCTTCACCTGGAAGCCGCGCAGGGTATAGGTGCCGTACTCGGGGTTGTACGGCTCGTCGTTCTTGGTCAGCACGTTGATGTTCATCACGCGGTAAGCGCGCTCGGGGTCGGTGTCCAGCAGCTCGGGCGCCCAGAAGCGCTCCTGGTAGATGACGCCCTTGGCGATGGCCGTGGTAACGCGCGCCTTGCCGTGCGTCTCGCCGCGGCGGCTGGCGATGGTGCACCACTGGCCGTCCTCCACGCCGTAGGTCGCCGCGTCGTCGGGATGGATCCACATCTCGGGCACGGGGTAGATCTCGCGCAGGTAGGGTATGTTGCGCAGCGTGCCGTGGTGGTACATAGGCAGACGGCCCTCGGTCAGCACCAGCGGATACTCGGTGTCCGTGAGCGGGCTTTCGGCCGGCTCCTTGTAGTAGCACAGCGGCTCGTAGTCCTTCGAGGCCGGCTCCAGCACCAGGTTCTTCTCCTCGAAGCACTGCGACCAGGGGAAGCCCGTGCGGCCCAGGATGGTGTTGGACTCGCAGTACACCTCGCACTTCTTGGAAGGCGTGCCGAAGCCCTTCTCCTTGCCCGTGGCCTCGTCAACCGCCTTATAGCCGTAGTACGTGCGGTACTCCTCTTCGGTGCACCACTCGAACACGCCCTTCTCGGCCGCCTCCTCCCAGCTCATCTTCAAGTTGTTCAGGTGCAGCTTCTGCTTCTCGTACTCGTTTCTGTACATGGGGATGCCGTTCGTGCCCTCGGCCGTGAAGGCCTCCTGCGCGTGGACGTTGCCCATCTCGGCCATCTTCTGCACGATCTGCGTCCAGATGAGGCCCTCTTCCACCGTCTCGAACAGGTGGGTGACCGCCTGGCGGATGACGATGGCGTTCAGCTGCGGGATGACCAGGTTGGTTTCAAGCCACTCGGCAGAAGGCAGCAGCATGTCGGCGCACAGCACCGAGAACGCGGTCGGGTACATGAAGATGTGGCAGACGAAGTCGAGGTTCGGGACGATCTCGTCGAGGCACGTGGCGTTGCCCAGCACCACGTGCTTGTTGCCGGAGCGCTCGAACCATGCGTGGATCTGGTAGGGATCGCCGTCCTTCATGGCCTTGAACACCGCGGGAATGAACGCCATATCCCAGTCCAGCAGGCCCTTGTGCTCCTGCACGCCCAAGCGCTTGAGCATCTTCTCCTTCTTGAGGAAGCGCGGCGTGTTGGGGATCTGATCGCGCGCCGGGCAGGCTTTGAAGCTTTGCAGCATGGCGCCGGGCTTCTGCACGTTGCCCATGAGGTACTCGAGGTTGAGGGCGCCGAGCGCGCACTGCTGCGACTGCTCGTATTGGTCGATGGGCACGCCCTGCATGATGCCGGACTGGCCCGTCGTGTAGATCTCCAGCGCCTTCTCGATCTGGCCCTCGTCGAGCCAGCAGATCTCGGCCGCCTTCGCCAGCGTGAACTCCTCCACGCTCTCCTTGAGCAGCTGGCCGCCCGTGGGGTACTGCTTCCCGTCGATCTCGTACGTGCCGAACAGCGGCGGGGTGACGCCCTCGTTCATGGGGTACTCCAGCACGACGGGCTTGCCCTGCGCCGGATCCCAGATGACGTAATCGGCGTCGGTGCCTTCGAGGCCGCATTCGGTGGGCTTGAGGGTCAGGCGCGTCTCGGGGTTCACGAGGTAGGGCATGTTGGTCCAGTTCGTGCAGAAGTCCTCGTCGTACTTCTCGTTGTCGATGATCCACTTCGTCCACGCCATGAGCAGCGCGGCGTCGGTGCCGGGGCGGATGGGCAGCCACACGTCGGCCTTGGCGGCGTCCATCGTCATGCGCGGGTCGATGACCACGGTCTTCAAGCCCTGCTCGCGGGCGCGCAGCTCGGCCAGCGCGCGGCCGCCCGTGGCAACCGAGCTGTTGGCCGGGTCGGTGCCCCACAGCACGAGGGAGTCCACCGGCGAGTCGGTGAAGTAGTAGTCCCAACCATTGGAGTCGCTGAAGGACAGGTTGTTCGGCTTGCCCATGCCGTTCGACAGCTGCGAGGCGCCCATGCGTGGCAGGTAGCACTGCGCGCAGCCAGGCTCCCACACGTTGGGCGTGTTGATGGCCTCGCCGAAGCGCTTCACGTTGCTGAAGTGCGGGTTGCCGCCACCGCCGGTGGACACGGCCACGCATTCCGAGCCGTACTTCTCGTCGATCTCGATGAGCTTCGTGGCGATCTCGGTGATGGCCTCGTCCCAGGTGATGCGCTCCCACTGGTTCTGGCCGCGCTCGCCCACGCGGCGCATGGGGTACTTGTTGCGGTTGGGATGGTACAGCGCCTGGATGCCGGCCATGCCCTTCGCGCACAGGCCGCCCTGGCTCATAGGGCTTTCGGGATTGCCCTCGATCTTGATGACGCGACCGTTCTTCACATGCGCCAGCACGGCGCAGCTTGCGATGCAGGCGCGGCAGGCCGTCTTCACGATCTTCACGTCGCCGCCCGTATCGGCATGCGCCGGATCGACGTGCACGAGGTCGTCGCTCACGGCAACGCCCAGACCGCATGCGGCGCCCAGCGCCGCCGCCGACTTCACGAAACTGCGTCGCGTGATGGTAGGCTGTGTCATGTTCCCTCCTCCTTGTATCTCGTCTTTGCTGATGGTGCTTGGGGTTATCTCAAATGGGACGCTCGCGCGCGGGCGGAGCCGGGGCGGTCGGGCAGCGCTTTACCCGACCATGGCCAGCATCTGCCGGCCGGCATCCGTCGTCTTCCACGAGCCGTCCCATGCAAGACCGCCTACGGTCTCCAATTTGGAGATGAAATAGCTGGGATACACCTGCTTGGGGTCGCTGAGCGCGGGGTCGCCTTCGAGCGCTCGCTCGATGGCGGCCTTCGTCGCGCCGCCCTCGCAGAGGGCGAGCACGGTGGCGTACGTTTGCGCGTAGGCCGCAGGTTCGTCGCGCAGGGTTTCACCGAACCGCCTCGTGGGCTCGAATTGCGCGAGCGCGGCGAGGCCGGCTGCGGTCGTTTGCACGGTGTAGTCGATGGGCCGATCCTGCTTCTCCTCGCCCGGCGCGTACGCGGGCTCGGGAACCTCGACGGCATCCACGCCGCCGCAGTCCACCATGATGCGCAGCAGCGCGTGGGCGTTCTGCGTACTGAGGCTCAGTTCGGGCCGCTCGTCGATGAGCGCCTCGGCATCGCGATAGGGCATGCGCTGCTCGCACACGGACAGCACGGCGCACAGCGCCAGCGTGTTGGCGCGATTGGCGTTGAGTCGCTTGACGATGGCGTCGACGGTTGCGGCGGCCTCGTCGGCGGCCGACGCGGCTGTAGATGCGGATGTGGCCGCGGCCTGCGTGTCGTTGCTCATGGTTCCCCCGTTTCTGCTCGTCTCGTCTGACTTCGAGCAGCTTCACCTTACGGCCGGGCGAGCGGAGGGGAAACGTCCGTTGTTCGTGAAAAAACGCGATGAGCCCGGATATTTATGGGTGAACGAGGGTGCGAAAACGCCACCAATAATGGATGACCGATGGCGCTGAGCTGGGGGTATCGCAGTCTCGCTCACAGGTTCCGCACCAATCCCCGCGACGAGTCGCTCACAGGCTCCGCACCAATCCCGCGCCGAGAGGATTGTCGCACGGATGCTTTCAGCAGCTCGGTTCGTCGATGCGCTCGAAGCTCCCCATCAGTTCGAAGTGTTCGAAACAGCAGTGCTATAGGTGGCGAAATCGGGTTTTTGGCAGCCTCCGCACTCCCTTTTGGGATTCTTTCGGACAAAACCCCAGGTCACCAATTTTCGCGACTGCGGAGCAGCGCCTCCGATCGTCTCCGAATTGCCAAAAGCCCGATTTTGCAACACATCGAACCGCATCCGAGGAACCCGGGAATCGGAATCGCCCCTCCGGTGCTCTTCGCCAAAGCCCCAACTGCAGACGAGCCCCAAACGAGCACCCATGCTATACTATACGTATAGCAACGAATGAGGAGGTACGCGATGACGACGGATATGGTGCAGATGAACACGCGCATCAGCCGCTCGCTCAAGGAGCGCGGCGATGCGGCGCTGGAGCGCGCCGGTTACTCGCCGTCGCAGGCGGTTCGCAAGCTGTGGGACTACGCCGCGAAGAACGCGCACAACCCGCGCGCCATACAAAACCTGTTCGACGCAGAAGACGAAGCGGAGAAACGAGAAGCTGAAGAGGAGCGCGCGCGGAGGCGGGAAATCACGATCAGGGGTGCGAACATCGTCGCCGATGCGTACGAGCGGCACGGAATCAAGCCTTCCGACTGGACGATGAACGCATCGTACGAAGAGATGCGCGACTACGCCCTGCTCGAGCGCCTTCGGGAACGGGGCCTCGATGCCTAGCCAGCAAACTTCCCTCCTGGTCGACACGAACATCTGGCTCGACTACTTTCTTGCCAACCGTCCAGCGCATGCCGCAGCGATGTCCTTCATGCTATTCGCGCATGAGCACGGCTATCCGCTGCTGTACCCCACCGCCATCGTCAAGGACGTGTTCTACCTGACCGCGAACGCCTTCAAGCGAGACATGTGCAACGAGAACGGCAGGCTCACCGAACGCGATGCGGCGGCAGCGACCGAAATCGCTTGGGGATGCGTGGGCAACATGCGGGAACAGGCCACCGCCGTAGGATCAGACGAGTCGGACTTGTGGACGGCATGCGGCCTCTGCAACCTCCACAACGACCTCGAGGACAACCTGATCGTCGCTGCGGCGCAACGGTCGAACGCGACGTACCTGATCACCAGCGACGAGCTGCTCATCAAGCACGCCCCCGTGGCCGCGCTCACGCCCAGCGACGCGCTCACGCTGCTGCAAGCCGATATGGCGTAGATGTCCCAATGGGGACTGTCCCCATTGGGACAATGCTATTCTTGTTGACTGCGCTTCTTGGCGGCCCAGCCGGGGATCTCGCGCTGCTCGGGGCGCGTGAGGGCCAGGGCGTCGGGCGCGACGTCTTTCGTAATGCACGAGCCCGCGCCGATGATGGCACCCGCGCCGATGCTCACCGGGGCCACCATCATGGTGTCGCTGCCGACGAACGCGCCGTCGCCGATAGTGGTGGCATGCTTCTTCTTGCCATCGTAGTTGCAGGTGATGGAGCCGGCGCCGATGTTCACGTCCTCGCCGATGGTGGTGTCGCCGATGTAGGACAGATGCGGCACCTTCGAGCCCTTCCCCACCGTGGACTTCTTGATCTCCACGTGGGTGCCGGCCTTCGCGCCCTCGCACAGGTGCGCCGCCGGACGCAGGTACGCGCGCGGGCCGCACGTGGCGCCGTCGTCCACCTGCGCCTCCACGGCCACCGTCTCGTCCACGACGCAGCCTCGTCCCACCGCGGTGTCGGTCAGGCGCGAATCGGGGCCGATGACGCTGTCCTCGCCGATGCTCGTTTCGCCCATGAGCATGACGTTGGGCAGCAGCTCCACGTCCTGCGCGATGGCCACGTCCGGACCGATCCATACCAGCTCGGGGTCGATCATGGTCACGCCGGCCGCCATATGCGCACGGTTGATGCGACGCTGGGCCAGCTTCGTGGCCTCGGCCAGCTGGATGCGCGAGTTCACGCCCAGGCACTCGGCAGGGTCGTCGCAGGCCAATGCCAACACGGGACGGCCAGCGTTGCGACAGATCTCCAGCACGTCGGTGAGGTAGAACTCGCCTTGCGCGTTATCGTTGCCCACCTGCCCGAGCGCGTCGAACAGCGCCCGCGCATCGAAGCAGTAGAACCCGGAATTGCACTCGCAGATGGCCGCCTCCTCGGGCGTGGCGTCCTTCTGCTCCACGATACGCGCCACCGCGCCCTGCTCGTCGCGCACGATGCGCCCGTAGCCGAACGGGTCGTCCAGCTGCATCGTGAGCACCACCACGGCCGCGTCGTTCTCCTCGCGCACGGCCGCAAGGCGCGCGATGGTATCGGCCGTGATCAGCGGGCAGTCGCCCGACAGCACCACCAGCGAGCCGTCGAAATCGGCTAGAGCGTCCTTGCACACGGCCACGGCGCCCGCCGTGCCGTTCTGCTCCGTCTGCACCACAGTCTGCGTGTCGGCCACCAGCGGCTCCACCTGCTCGCGCGCGTGCCCCACCACGGACACCACACGCTGGACGCCCGCCTCGCGCGCCGCGTCCACCACCCAGCGGACAAGCGGCTTGCCCAACACCTCATGAGCGACCTTCGGCTTTTTGGACTTCATCCGGGTGCCCGCACCTGCGGCCAACACGATAGCGGCAGCTTCCATATCGCTCCTTCGCAACGCAGTTCATCAAGGTTAAAAAGTATAGCGCAACGGCACGATCACCGTTCGTTTCGAGAGTCGGTATCGCCCGACACGCCCTCCACGTCCTCTTCCTCGTGGTGCAGGGCGCGGCGCAGCGCTTCCTCGCCGCCCTCGCGCAGAAGAGCCTCCTCCACGCTGAGCAGCGGAGGCTTTCCTTCGTCGTTGAAATCCTCCTGCACTTTTTCAAGCAGGTCGTCCTTGCCCTCCTCTTTCAGCACACGCACCACCTCGTTGCGCACCGCTTCGCGCACGTCCCCGATGGAGCCGCCGCCCAAAAGACCGGTCGGCCCTAGATCCACGACGATCTCGAACACGCCGCCGCGCTTCTTCGCCGCCTCGAGCTCGCTCTTGATGGCGGGATGATCCTCGATGCCGCGCAGCAGCTCCTCCGACTCGCGCGCAACCTCGCTGCCGGCAGTCTGACGAGCCACGTCGTCGCTCGAAGCCGAAACGTACGCCACGCCGCGCTTCTGCGCAGCCTTCGCCTGCAGCAGCAGGAACACGAAGCCCAGCACGCCGGCAAGCAGCGAGGCCGCCAGAATGGCCAGCTTCGCCGTGGCGATGTGCATCTCGTCGGTATAAGCAAGATTCGCCACGAAGATGGCCATGGTGAAGCCGACGCCTCCCAAGATGCTGGCTCCCAGCATATGGAACCAGTTCACGTTCTCGGGCAGCGAGGCCAGCTTGCTCTTGACGATCGCAAAGCTCATCAGCATGATGCCGAGCGGCTTGCCCACCAACAGGCCCAGCATGACACCGTACAGCACCGGATCCGTAAGCATGGAGCCGATGTCCATACCCGTGAAGCTGACATCGGCATTGGTCAAAGCGAACAAGGGCAGGATGCCGAAGTACACCCACGGATACAGCTTGTGCTCGAGACGAGTCGCCGGCGGCACAACCTGGCGCGTCACCTGGCTGAGATCCGCTACGGTCTTGATGTAGTCGCCCTGCGCGATGACGGGCGTCTCGGGCTGGAACGCGTCGCGCGCCTGACGAACCTTGTCGCCCGACCACGAAATGAAGCTCTCGAGATTAACGCGCGACCCCGACGGGATAACGAACGCCAGCAACACGCCCGCGATGGTGGAGTGAACGCCCGACATGAACACGCAGTACCACAGCACGGCACCCACCAGCAGATACGGCACCAACGAGTAGATGTGGCTGCGATTCATCAGCACCAGCACCACCAGCACGGCGGCGGCCATGCCCAGCCAGAACATCGACGGGCTGTGGCCGTAGAAGACGGCGATCACCAGGATGGCGATGATATCGTCGGCCACAGCCAGCGTGCTCAAAAACACGCGCACGCCGCTGGGAACGCGGTTGCCCAACAAAGCCAGGATACCCAGCGCGAACGCGATGTCGGTGGCGGTGGGGACGCCCCAGCCTTGCACGGTTTCGGGATTCGTCGCGTTGAACGCCAGGTAGATGCCGATAGGCGCCAGCACGCCGCCGATGGCCGCCATGATGGGCAGCAGAGCCTGGCGGATGTTCGTCAGCTCGCCCACCGTCAGCTCGTACTTCACCTCCAAGCCCACCAGCAGGAAAAACACGGCCATGAATATGTCGTTGATCACATGCGCCAGCGACATGCCCGCGAACGCGTCGCCGAAGAAGAAGCCCGCCTCGGTATGCCAGAATTCCAAGAACGCCTCGTACGCGCCCGTGTTCGCCACGATGAGAGCCACGACAGCCGCCAGCAGCATGGCGCCGGCCGCCTTGGTGGACGAATGGGTGAACTGGATGAGTTTCCTGTATCGTGCCTGATGACGCTGCACTTCGCTGATGAAGATACGCTGCGTTCCGTCTTGGTTCTGTTCGGTCATGGTGCCCTTTCGGCTTCGTCTTTTGGGGTATTATCCCTCATTTGCCCGATACGTTCGCGCAATTGTTACCCGTTTTTAGATCGATTTCACAACAGATCAAAATGACCGGGCAAAACGCTGAGAATTGCGCTATTCTGTACTCATCAGCTTAGGCGTTAGGAGTCGGCTTGGGATTCGCGTGGAGGGCATATCACCCGATCGCTCGTATGACCAGGTACGACGACGGCGACCGAGCTGTTTTTTTATTCGCCACGAGGTAAGAGGTGATCGCTATGAGCATTACCGTCACCGGACGCAAGATGCCTGTAACCGACGCGCTTCGCGAGTACGCCGAGGAGAAGATCGGCAATTCCATGAAGGTCATGGACATCGACCCGCTTGTTGCCGAGGTCGTGCTGTTCGTCGAGAAGAACCCTGCCAACCCCCGCCCCGCCGTCTGCGAAGTCACGCTGCGCACGAAGGGTCACATCATTCGTGTTGAAGAACACGAAGAGGACATGTACGCGGCCATCGACGTGGCCGCAGCCAAGGTGGTCCGCCAGCTGCGCAAGTACAAGACGAAGGTCGTCGACCGCAAGCTGCGCGCCGCCGACGAAACCATCCGCATGGCCGAGCCTGCCGCAGCGGGCGAGCTGGACGTAGACGGGCTCATGCAGGAACTTGCCGCCGATGACGAAGTGGTGCGCGTGAAGACGATCGAGTTCGAGCCGCTGACCGAGGAGGAAGCGCTCGTGAAGATCGACCTTCTGGGTCACGACTTCTTCGCCTACACCGACCGCGACAGCGGCATGGTGAACGTGCTGTACCGTCGCGACGACGGCGGCTACGGCCTGCTCAAGCAGACGGAGGAATAAGAGCATGGCAACCATCGACACCATCAAGACCATCCTCGAGGAGAACCTCGATATCGATCCGAACACCGTTGAGGAGAGCTCGACGTTCGACTCGCTGGGCATCGACTCGCTCGACATGGTCGAGCTGATCTGCGACCTCGAAGAAGCCTGCGACGTGGACTTCGGCGAGCCCGAGGGCCTCGACACCGTGGGCGCCCTCGTGGAGTACATCGACTCCTTGTAAGCACGACCCTGCAAGCAGCACCGCGAAGGCCCGCCGATCGGCGGGCCTTCGCTTGTTCAGGGAGGGTACGCTCGGTGGGAACCCTTACGCGAGCGCCGCCTTGGCCGCGTTCTTGCCCGAGTAGCGGCCGGAAGTGTAGGACCAGTTAAGGCCGCAGCCGCCCGCCGGATAGTCGTCGTAGATGAACGTGCCGCAGCACACCTCGCCCGCCGCGTACAGGTGCGGAATGGGCTGGCCGTTCGTATCGAGCACCTGGAACTCGGTGTTCACGCGGTAGCCGCCGAAGCTGCCGTGCGTGCACACGCCCATGGTCAGCACGTAGTAGGGAGCCTCCGTGAGCGGGACGAGCACCTCGGCCTTCTTCTTGAACTGGGCGTCCTCGCCCGCAGCGGCCAGCTCGTTGTACCCGTCGAGCGCCATCTGCGCTGCGGCGCCGTCGATGCCGAGCGCTGCCGCGGCTTCGGCCACCGTGTCGCCCTGGGCGAACATGCCCTGCTCCAGGCCGAATTCGAACTTCGAGCGCAGGTCGTCGTCGAGCGCGTCCACCATGGCCTGGTCGTACACCGCGAAGAACTTCTGGTCGTCGAAGTGCGCCACGTCATAGTAGATGTCGTGGGTCTGGCCGGCCTCGTTGGCGAAGCGCTCGCCCTTGGAGTTGATCCACAGCGCCTTGTTGCTGATCAGCTTCGACTGGCCCGGCTCGACCGGGCAGGCGAGGATACCATTCGTGCCGCCGTGGCCCACGTAGTCCGCGCCGATGTCGAGGCCCATCCGCAGGCCCTCGCCTGTGCAGCCGACGCCCACTTCGGTGTACACGCCGGAATAGTCGGGCATGTACTCGTCGATCATGTCGGCGTTGCGACAGAACCCGCCCGTGGCCACGATCACGTTCTTCGCGTTGTAGAGCACCGTCGAGCCGTTCCCGCGCTTAGCGAGCACGCCGGTCACCGCGCCGCCCTCGTCCACGACAAGCGATTCCACCGTGGTGCCGAAGTGGAACTCGGCGCCCTGTTCCTGCGCGTACGCCGTGACCGCGCGCAGGTAGTCCATGGCGTTGTTCGAACAGTTATGGCCGCGCGGAACAGGATCCTTGCCCTTCTTGGACACCGTTTCCTTGAAGGGCACCTTCAGATCCTCGTACAGCCAGTCGATGGTTTCCCCGAAATGCTCGGCGCAGAACTTCTGCACGTCGTAGTCCAGCTTGTCGCCGCCACGCGACAGGAAGTACTCCAGCAGGCCCTCCGGCGTATCCTCGATGCCGGCCTCCTTCTGCAGCTTCGTGCCCGCGCCGTACAGCGTGCCGATGGCCAGCGAACTGGAACCCGCCAGCCACGCCATCTTCTCCACCAGCACGGTTTTCGCGCCGGCCGCCGCAGCCTGGCCCGCAGCCGTCACGCCGGCGCCGCCGCCTCCCAGGACCACCACGTCGTAGTCCATCGTCTCGTGCGCCTCGGCCGCCGCAGCCTGTTGCGGTGCGCAGCCGAACAGGCCGCCCAGCGCCAACGTGGCCAGGCCGCCGGTCATCGCCTGGGCGAACTGGCGACGCGTCAACGGCACGGAAGCCCTCGTCGGCTGGGTGGTGGAGCGTCCCGTCTTGATTCCCGTCATGATTGATCCTTTCCTCCCTGGGGTGCTGCTTCATGCCCTGCACTCTACGCACGATGCGCGCAGATCAGAAGCCACCTTCCGGGTGAAACCGACGTCGGCGGGCCAAGATTCACCCGGAAGGTGTGAGGACGCGTTCTGTGCGTTGCGCACGCGTCCGCGCATGCTCGTATATACTGGTTGCCGTACTCCGTCCCCCGCAAGAATCGAGGATCGATGCCGCACACGAGCGCCGCCGCTCGAACAAGCCAAATAATCGCCCTCATGGGCGGCACCTTCCTGCCGTCGTTTCTCGGGCTGGCAGCCACGCGCGTCTGGCTGCAAGTGAACCTGTTCGCCTCGTACACCCAAAGCGACGACGGGCTGTTCACGGTGGTCAACAACCTCGCGTACGGCCTGGTGATGGTCATCGGCGCGGCCATCGCGCTGCACAAGCCCTTCTCGAAGGGAGGCCGCACGGCGGTGGCGTGGCTGGGTTTCACGGTGATGACGTTCTCCACCGTGCTTATCTTGGCGGGCAAGGAGACCGGCGCGGTCGAGATCCTGGCAGTGGCCAGCGTCTTGGCCGGCATCGGCGGCGCGCTGGGCGGCGGCATGTGGACGGCGGCCTACGTGCGGCTGGGCCTGCGCCAATCGGTGCTGTACGGGTTCTTGTCGCTGGCCCTCGGATCCGTCGGCGGCTTGGCGCTGAGTTTCCTGCCCGACCTCCTCAGCTACACGATCAGCATGTTCATGCCGGCCATCGCGCTTTTATGCTACCAGCGCGCCATGAAAGCCGACGTGGGCCCGCTTCCCGCACCCGAGCCCGTATACGACAAGGAACCGCGCACCACCATGCTGTTCATCTTCGGCGGCTTGGCGGTGTTCGGGCTGGCGCTGGGCATCTCGCGCGGATTCCCGGCGGGCGAGCCGGTGCCCATGGACGCGCTGCAGCGCGTGGTGCACCAGATGGGCGTGGTGATCATCAGCCTGTTCATCATCTGGTGGTTCATCGTGAAACGCAAGCGGCTGAGCTTCTCGTTCCTCTGGCGCATCGAGATCATGCTGGTGGCCGTAGGGATGCTGATCCTGTCGGTGTTCCCCGGGCACTTCACGGGGCTGGCCATCGCCACCGTGAACATCGCCGACACGCTGATGCTGGGCGTGCTGTGGATCACGCTGCAGGACGTGGCGCGCCACGCCACCACCGACGTGTACGCCGTGTACGGATTCGCCTGGGCGTCGCGCGTGCTGTCGCGCGACGCGGGCCGCGTGCTGATCATGGTGCTGGGCGCGGTGGGCGCATCGTCGTACGCGGTGACCGCCGTCATCGGCATCGTGGTGTTCGCGCTGGCCGCCAGCATGGCGCTGCTGCTGTCGGACGGCATCTTGAAGATGCGGCCGCTATTCGCCGAGGACGAAGCGCCCAAACCGGAACGGCGCGCGAGGGGGCCGAAGCCGTCGGCACCCGTTGCAAGCCTGGCACCTGAAGCGTCGGGCGCGTTCGCCGCGCCGCAAGCGGCCGACGGAGCGGCGCCCGGGGTGCTGGACGCCAAGAAGGCGCCGAGCGCTCAGGACTGGTTCCGCGAGGAATTCGACCTGTCGGAGCGCGAGACGGAGGTCGCGCTGCTCATCGCGCAGGGGCGCAGCAAGGCTTACATCGCCGACGCGCTGTGCCTGTCGGAGAACACGGTGCGCACGCACGCGAAGAACGTCTACGCGAAGCTGGACGTGCATTCGAAGCAGGAACTGATCGACCTGCTGCAGAACAGGGAGTGAGGTCTACCCTGCCAGCAACCCCTTCAGCGCGCCAACGGAGTACAGACTGCCGAACGAGCAGATGAGGCCGTCGGGGCCGGCCAGCTCGCGCGCATGCGCCAGCGCGTCGGCCATATCGCGCGCGACGTACGGGTTTACGCACGCCGAGCACCCCAGCAGATCCTGCCCGGTCCAACGGATGGCGCGCGCCAGCTTGCTGGCGGGCAGCGCGCGCGGATTGTCGGGTGCCACCGCGACGAACGCCGAGCCGTGCGGCAGCACCGTCTCCAGCATGACCGGATAGTCCTTGTCCTCCAGCACGCCGATAATAAACACGGGCTTGCGACCGGGAAACACGTCGACCAGCGAATCGACGAGCGCCTGAGCGCCCTGCGGGTTGTGACCGCCGTCTACGACGATGGTCGGTTCGCCCTCCCCCGCGCGCACGATCTCGAAGCGCCCAGGCCATGCGGCATCTGCGACGCCCTGGCGCACCGCTTCGTCGGATATGCGCCATCCGCGCTCGCGCAGCGCGACGGCCGTCTCGATAGCCAGCGCCGCGTTCGACGGCTGATACGAACCCAATAGCTTTGTGCGCAGGTTCGCAAAGCGCCCGTACGAGAACGAGCGCACGGGAGCCCCGGGGGCGTTCCAGTCGACGGCTCCCACGGCAAGCCGTGAGAAGTCGGGCACCGTCAGCGTGTCATCGGCCGCGGCTGCAGCCGCTTCGACCACGGCCATGGCCTCGGCGTCCTGCGGCCACGACACCACAGCCGACCCCGGCTTGACGATGCCGGCCTTCTCGCCCGCGATGGCGGCCAGCGTGGTGCCGAGCAGCTTCGTGTGGTCGAGGCCGATGCGCGCGATGACGGCCGCTTCGGGCGCGTCGATGACGTTCGTGGAGTCCAGGCGCCCGCCGAGGCCCACTTCCAGCACCACGATGTCGCAGCCCTGGCGCGCGAAGTGCACGAGCGCCACCGCCGTCATCAGCTCGAATTCGGTGGGGTGGTCGGTCATGGCCTCGGCCTGCTCCTTCACGAGCAACGCGACCTCGGCCAGTTGGTCCAGCGCGATGTTAACGCCGTCCACGCGGATGCGCTCTTCGAACGTGATCAGGTAGGGGCTGGTGAACAGCCCCGTGCGCAAGCCGGCCGCTTGCAAGATGGAAGCCAGGTACGCGCAGGTCGAACCCTTGCCGTTCGTGCCGGCCACGTGCACGAACTTGAGGCGGTCCTGCGGACGGCCCAGCCGGTCGAGCAGCTCGCGAATGCGATCGAGCCCCAAGCGCGATTCCATCCAGCGGGGCTCGTTGATGTAGGCGATAGGATCGAACGGCATATCCAGCCTCCCAAAAAAACACGAACGAGTGTTTCAAATGAAACACTCGTTCCCTTGTACAACGGTATTCAGTCTAGTCCTGCGTCAAATACTCCGCGATGCCCGCGGCGGCGCGCTTGCCGGCACCCATGGCCAGGATCACGGTGGCCGCGCCGATGACCGCGTCACCGCCGGCGAACACGCCCGGCTTCGACGTGGCGCCCGTGCGCTCGTCGGCCACGATCAGGCTGCGCGGCGTCACTTCCAGCCCCGGCGTGGTTTTCGCGATCAGCGGGTTGGTCTTCGAGCCCGCCGCAACCACCAGCATGTCGATGTCGATGACGAACTCGCTGCCCTCGACCGCCGTCGGGCGGCGACGGCCGCTCGCGTCAGGCTCGCCCAGCTCCATGCGCACGCATTCGACGCCGGACACCCAGCCCTTCTCGTCGCCCAGGATGCGCGTCGGGTTCGTCAGCAGCTGGAAACGGATGCCCTCCTGCTCGGCATGGTGCACTTCCTCGGCGCGCGCCGGCATCTCCTCGCGGCCGCGGCGGTACACCACGGTCACCTCGGCGCCCAGGCGCCTCGCCGTGCGCGCGGCGTCCATGGCCACGTTGCCGCCGCCCACCACCACGCACTTCTTGCCAGCGTACACCGGCGTCTCGTACTCGGGGAACAGGTACGCCTTCATAAGGTTCACGCGGGTCAGCAGCTCGCTTGCCACCGACACGCCGTTGAGGCCCTCGCCCTCGATGCCCAGGTAGCTGGGAAGCCCCGCGCCCGTGCCCACGAACACCGCGTCGAAGCCGCGATCCTCCATGAGCTCGTCGATGTCGTAGAGCTTGCCCACCAGCGCGTTCACCTCGAACGACACGCCCTTGTCGCCCAGCTTCGACACCTCGCGCTGCACGAGGTCCTTCGGAAGACGGAACTCGGGGATGCCGTAGGTCAGCACGCCGCCCACCTTGTGCAGCGCCTCGAACACGGTCACGTCGCAGCCCAGCTTCGCCAGCTCGCCCGCGCACGTCAGCGACGCCGGGCCCGAGCCCACAACGGCCACGCGCTTGCCGGAAAGGTCGATCGATGCCGCCGCGTCATCGCCGGCCGTCTGCTCGACGAGCCCTTCGCCTTCGCACGCGAACTCCTCCATAGCCGCAGCCGCTTCCTCAGGGTGCTCGAACGCCCAGTCAGACGTGAAGCGTTCCAGACGACCGATAGAAACGGGCTCGCCGTTCTTTCCGCGCGTGCACACGCCCTCGCACTGCGTCTCCTGCGGGCACACGCGTCCGCAGATGGCAGGCAGCGAGTTCGCGCTCTTCACTATGGCGTACGCACGGGCGAAATTGCCCTCGGCCACCTGTGCGATAAACTGCGGGATGGGAACGCCCACGGGGCAGCCGCCCACGCACGGAGCGTTCGGGCACTGGATGCAGCGGCGCGCCTCAGCTACCGCCTCTTCTTCGGAGTAGCCCAGAGCCACCTCGTCGAACGTCTGCGCACGCTCGACCGGATCGAGCTCCGGCATGGGAACGCGCGTCTTCTGCCTGTTCACCTCGTAGTTCGTCCGCGCCATGCTAGGCCCCCTTCCGCTCGTCGCCCGCATGCGCGCCGCACGAGCGTCCTTCGCGCGCCTCGGCCTCGAAGCTCCGGTACATCACGCCGCGACGCATGGCGTCGTCGAAGTCCACCAGATGGCCGTCGAAGTCTGGGCCGTCCACGCACGCGTGCAGGTACTCGTCGCCCACCTTCACGCGGCAACCGCCGCACATGCCGGTGCCGTCGATCATGAGAGGGTTCATGCTCACGTACGTTTTGATGCCGTAGGGCTTCGTCGTGGCGGCCACGAACTTCATCATGATGACGGGGCCCACGGCCAGCACGAGGTCGTAGTCCGCTCCCTCGTCGATGCGCTGCTGCAGCGCCTGTGTCACCAGGCCCTTGTTGCCGTTCGAGCCGTCGTCGGTCATGATGATCTGGCGCGTAGAATGCTGGTTGATCTCGTCTTCCAGCAGCACGAGGTCCTTGTTGCGGAAGCCGGTGATAACATCCACCTCGCAGCCATGGTCGTACAGCCACTTGGCCTGAGGAAACGCGATGGCTGTTCCCAAACCGCCGCCGATGACGCACGCGCGCTTCGCGCCTTCCAGCTCGGTGGGGTTGCCCAACGGCCCGGCGAAGTCCTGCAGCGCGTCGCCCGCTTTCATCTGGGCGAGGCGCATCGTGGTGGCGCCAACCGCCTGGAAGATGATCGTAATCGTGCCCGCCTCCGGGTCGCAGTCGTTCATGGTCAACGGGATGCGCTCGCCCTGCTCGTCGATGCGCAGCATGATGAACTGACCCGGCTTGATCTTCTTCGCGATCTCGGGCGCGCGCACCACCATGCGCGTCACCTCGGGATTGAGCGCCTCTACCTGTTCGATGGGATACACGTCACTGCCCTTCTCGTCTCAGATACAAAAGCAGCACCGAAAGCGGTGCCGTCTCGTAGATGTGGCCGTCAGTATAGCAAAGGCGCTGCCGCACCTATGTTACGAGCATGTTTCCACCCGGCCAGTGGAGGAAATCGCGCCGGAAGGGTTTCTCAATGTTCTGGCGTGCGTCAACAATCCCCCAACGGAGCAACCGGAGAGCATGCAGGGAGGCTCCTGCATGGTAAGCTGGGGAATCGTCCGGTCCGCGGGCAAGACGCCCGGGGTTTCGTTTGGGAGAACGCGATGGCTCACCTCTACTTTCTGCACAACCGCCTGCAAGCCGCCCCGGCAGGCACGCCCATCGACGCCGATCAGCCGGTGGTCGAAGTGCTCAACTCGCTGGAAATTGGCGAGGCCTGCTTCCTCAGCTCCGAGACGCGGGAGTCGCTGCGCTCCATATACACGGTCGAGAACACCTACCTCGATGTGTTCCCCCACTGCCTCATCGGATCGTTCGCCGTGCCCAACAAGAACCACATCCTGTTCGACCCGCTCTGCTTCGCGTTCTACTTCGACGCCACGCATCTGGTGTTCCTCGACGACGGCACCACCTGCGCGCGCGTTCTCGAGGAAATCGCCTCGCAAGGCGTTTTGAAGCAGCCCACCGTCGGTCACTGCCTGTTCGAGTTCATGAAGATGCTCATGAAGAACGACCTCTCCTTCCTGGCCGATCTGGAGGATCGCATGGAGGACGTGGAGGAGTCCATCATCGATCGCGGCAAGAACGCCAACAGCCGCACCATGCTGACGTTCCGGCGCAAGCTGCTGCGCATCGACACGTACTACCAGCAGCTGGTGGACATGGCCAGCGGCATAGCCGAAAACGAGAACGGGCTGCTCAGCAAGGAGGAAAGCCGCCTATTCCTGGTAGCGGAACGTCAGGCCGAACGCCTGTTGAAGCGCTCGCTCACCCTCAAGGAGTACAGCTTGCAGTTGCGCGAACTGTACCAGACGCAAATCGACCTGCAGCAGAACAACACGATGCAGTTCTTCACGGTTATCACCACGTTGTTCGCGCCGCTGACGCTGCTGACCAGCTGGTTCGGCATGAATTTCACGAACATGCCCGGCCTTGACTGGCGCTGGGGCCACGAAGCCATCATCGCCGTATCGGTAATCATCGTCGTGATCGAAATCATCATCTTCAAGCGCAAGAAGTGGCTGTAGTGCCTCACCCCCTCCCGCGCATCCAACGAAGGCCCAGATGGCAAAAAAGCATCGAATTCGGAAGTTGCCGCCTGGGATCGACTGCGAGCCGACCGTGCTCCGGATAACCACCCCGCATAATGCCTGATTACGAAGAGCACTTCTTCTGGTGCCGCGCACGGCGCTTGCTCAAGGCTTGCGATGCATTCCGAATTCGATGCTTTTTTGCCATTTCGGCCTCGATCCGCTGCACGAGCGCCAAAGGGGCAATCTCGAACCGAAGGGGGCTGCGCACTAAGCCAGCCGCTAACGAAAGAAATCAGCTGTTTTTTCGTTACGCTGCGAAAAGGCCCCGCTATCGAAAGAAACCTTTCGTTAACGGGGCTGTATGAGGCAAGGGGACGGACGGCGCTTGCGTCGAGCCGTTACAGCAGCGGCGGTTGCTCGACGTGCGGGGGTTCGGCGGCTTTGGCGGCGGCCTCCGCGGCCCGTTCGGCTTCGCTTGCGCGCAACAGCTCGCCCAGCGTGGCGAAGTCGTTCTCCAGCGCCTCGCGCTTGGAACCGTCGTACAGCGCGGCCGCCGGGTGGAAGATGGGGAACACCTTGAACTTGCCGGCGCGCTGCACGGTGCCGTGCAGGCGCGTGATGCCGATATCCGTCTTCAGGATGAACTTCGTGGAGAAGTTCCCCAGCGTCACCAGGAACTCGGGATCGATGGTGCGCGTCTGCTCGCGCAGGTACGGCGTGCACAGCTCGATCTCCTCGGGACGCGGGTCGCGGTTTCCGGGCGGGCGGCACTTCAGCACGTTCGCGATGAACACGTCCTCGCGGACGAGCCCGGCGACGGCCAGCAGCTCGTTGAGGTACTTGCCCGCCGCGCCCACGAAGGGCTCGCCTTGCAGGTCTTCGTTCTTGCCCGGCGCCTCGCCGATGATCATGACGCGTGCTTCGGGATTGCCCACGCCGAACACCGTCTGCGTGCGGCCGTCGGCCAAGGGGCACTTGCGGCACCCTTCCACCTGCGCGCGTATCTCGTCGAGCGGAATATGCGGCTTGGTCATGCGAATCCCCTTTCCTACACGTACACGCGCGGCATGCGCAAGCTGAACCCGCAGGCCAGCTCGTAGTTGATGGTGCCCAGCGTGTTCGCCATGTCGTCGAGGGTGATCACGGAATCGCCCTCGCGTCCCACCAGCAGCACCTCGTCGCCAATCATCGGATCGAGCCGGCGCCGGCTGCCGTACACCCGCAGATCCACCTCGAACATGCACTGGTCCATGCAGATGTTGCCCACCTGATGGCAGCGCTGCCCCTTGAGGATCACGTCGGTGCGCCCCGACAGGCCGCGACGCAGGCCGTCGGCGTACCCCACGGGCACGGTGCATATCTTCACGCTGCCGGGACTGCGGTAGTTCATGCCGTAGCTCACGCCCTCGCTCATGGGCACGGTGCGCACGTCGGTGATGCGCGCGTGCACGCTCATGGCGGGGTGCAGGTCGATCATCGGGCGCGTGACGCCCGACGGATGCAGGCCGTACATGGCTATGCCCAGGCGCACCATGTCGAACTGCACGTCAGGATAGCGGATGGCCGCGGCCGAGTTCGCCGCATGCACGATGCCGGGGTTGACGCCTGCCGTGCGCAGCGCCGTGACGGCCTCGATGAACCGCTTCACCTGGATCTGGAAGTCCAACGTCTCCGCGGAGTCGGCCGTGGCGAAGTGCGTGAACGTGCCCACGAGGTCGAGCGCGCGATGGAAGCTCACCTGCCCCATGAACTCGACCACTTCGTCGTGGCGCACGCCGATGCGGTTCATACCCGTGTTCACCGCCAGGTGGTACGGAGCGCGCACGCCGTACGCGTCGGCGGCCTCGGCGTACTGGATGGCGAACTCGGAGGTATAGACGCTCGGCATGACCTTGTAAGCCAGAAGCAGCGGGATGGC
Source organism: Eggerthella sp. BIOML-A1 (assembly GCF_009875595.1). NCBI lineage: Bacteria > Bacillati > Actinomycetota > Coriobacteriia > Eggerthellales > Eggerthellaceae > Eggerthella > Eggerthella sp. BIOML-A1. The sequence goes on from NZ_WWRZ01000008.1 coordinate 110,539, forward strand.
CGTCTCGGGCGGCTGCGAAAGAACGAGGATGGGCGCGTTTACCAGCGCCTCGCGCAGCTCGATGGCTTCGTTCACCGTGGCCACGCCCAGGTAGTCGGCGCCGGAGTTGAGCGCGGTCTTGGCACAGCGCACCGCGCCGTGACCGTATCCGTCGGCCTTCACCACGGCCATGAGGCGCACGCCGTTGTCGATGCGCTGCTTGACGGCGCTCGTGTTATGACGGATGGCGTTGAGGTCGATCTCGGTCCACGACCAGCGGCGGTCGACGTCGGGAATGAGGCGCAGCTTGTCGGGGTCGAATTGGGCCGGCTCGCCGTCGGGCCGCGCGTGGTCGCGCGCGTACTGGAACGCGCCCTCCGCTCCGCTGCTGAACGCCGCCGTGGCCGCCTCGTACGCGCCCTTGTTGGCCGCGTTGCCCGCCGGAGGCTGCTCGCCTACGTATCGCGGCGTACCCATCGCCGCGCTCGCCGACACGAAGCCGTTGGGCCTGCGTTGCGAGAAACCGGTGAACCCGTTGGGAAGATCCTGTGCCATGCTCTACGCCTTTCAGTCGATCGGGCATCAGTATAGCACTTGGGATCGTGGCGAAGCCCGCCCTCATTCATGCAGCATGTCCAACAGCTCTTGACGACGGTGGATGTCGAGCTTCGTGTAAATGTGCTTCGCGTGCGTGCGCACGGTGTTCTCGCTGATGACCAGGCGCTCGGCGATGGCGGCCATGCTGTTCCCGCGCGCGATAAGCTCCATGACCTCCGTTTCGCGCGTCGACAACCCGTGCGCCTCCTGCAGCATGAGACATTGCTTCGACGTGCGATCGCGGATGACGCCCGCGTCTTCGGATGCCGAAGGGCGATTCCGTCGGCGCTTTGCCGCAGGTTTCGCCGCCTTCTGCTGCCGCGGCTCCTCCGGCGCGCCGACCGCCAGGAACTCGATGGGATCGGCCGTCACCGTGCCCTTCGCCGCCAGCGATTTGAACAGCGTGCCCGTGGCCGCCAGCAGCGTGAGGCCCAGCACGTAGCTCGATACCATGGCCACGATGAACAACCACTCGCGACCGCCGATCCACATGAAGTCGCTCACCCAGCCCAGCAAGAAGCCGGCGCTCTGCATGATGTAGGCCACGCCGCCGAAGAACCCGTAGATGAACACCGGGTTGATGCCGCGGTCGCGCGAGATCTGCGCGCACTGCATCATCATGAGCATCTGCACTAGCGAGAACACCATGTACGTAAGCGCCGCGAACAGGTTGAGATAGGTCGCACCCAAAAACGGCAGCAGCAAGAACCCCGTGATGATGAGCGGATACACCACACGGAACACCGAGGTCAGCCCGAACCGGAAGCTCATGCGGTACCACAGCACCAACAGCACCACCGCCGACACCAACGAGCCCAGCATCGACGCGCTGTTCACCACTGCGCCGATATCCTCGTGCAGAAGCGCGATGCCGCGGATGACGCCGCTGGCGAACGCGAGCGACCCCACGCACAGCGCACTGCGCCAATAGTCGGCCACCACCTGCCGATACACGCGCGGATGCTGCTGCGGCACGTCCTCGAACATAGGCTGGTCCACGTGCATCTCGCGCACCGAAAGCGCGATGCAAAGGCCGCACAAGGGCACGAACACGAGCGGTATGAGGAAAGCCGTCAGCGCGATGGGCACGAGGTACAGCGCAAAGTAGATGAGCGGCGCGATGGCCGTGCCCACGATGAGCCGCAAGTTGCCCTCGGCCGACGGCAGCGACGCGAAGTAGCGCTGCCATAGCATGAACATGCCCGCGCACCCGATGCCCAGCAACACGCCACCGGCGAACACCAGCGGGAGCGTGGCCGCCTGCACGTACATGGCCGCGATAAGGCAGGCCGACCCGGCGAACACCAACAGCGCGCTCAGCGACACCAGCATCACACGCGCGCCGCGCGGAAAGTAGTACGATCCGAGCATGCTGGCTACGAACGCGCCGCCGAACGCGAGCGCCTGGGCTAGGAAGAACGTGAGGGTGATCTCCGCCGTCTGGAATTCGAGCGGCAGAAACGGGAAGACACCGCCCCAAATGGACGTGGCGTTCACCGTGAGAAAACATGCGTAGCCCCAACTGGACACATGCATGCGCGATGAGCTTTGCTCCACGACCCCTCCTATCCCAGCTTGCACGACGCTTCGCATGGTAGCATAGCCGTCGGCTCCGAAACGGGGGATTCAGAGAATAGTGATGACTCCTACCTGGGGTTTTGTTCTTAAATCACATGACGAGTGTGATTCCCCCGCCAGCTGTTTCCGGTACTTTGGAACAGGCGAGAGGAACAATCGAAGCAAGAGGAGGGAACCATGACCATGAACGAATCGAGCGTATCGCGCCGCACGTTCGTCAAGGGATCGCTGGCCGGCCTGGCGCTTGCCGGCGCTGCCGGATCGACCGCGCTGTACGGCTGCGCGCCGAAGGACGAGAAGGGCGCCGCAAGCGAGGGCGCTGGCGCATCGACCGACCAGATCTCGTGGAGCCAGTGCAACGTCAACTGCGGCGGCAACTGCGTCTTCCAGTGGCACTCCCAGGACGGCAAGATCGTCTACATGGAGTCCGACAACACCGGCGACGTCGATCTGCAGGCGCGCGCCTGCCTGCGCGGCCGCTCCATGCGCCGTTGGATCAACAGCCCCGATCGTCTGACGAAGCCCATGAAGCGCGTCGGCAAGCGCGGCGAAGGCAAGTTCGAGGAGATCAGCTGGGACGAGGCCATCGACACCATCGCCAGCGAGCTGAAGCGCGTCATCGACACGTACGGCAACGAGGCCATCTACGTGAACTACGCCACCGGCATGTACTCCACCACCGGCAAGCAGCCGGGCCTGCGCCTGCTGGGCCTGCTGGGCGGCTACATCAACCAGGCGTACGACTACTCCACCCACATGCTGCAGGTGGCGCTGCCCTTCATGTACGGCAGCAAGTGCAGCCCGTACGACAACGTGCACGCTTCCTCGTTCTCCGAGGCCGAGCGCGCCTCCGACCTTGTGGTGATGTTCGGCAACAGCCCGGCGGAAACCCGCATGGGCGGCGCGAACGCCGTGTGGGACTTCGCGAAGGTGCGCGAGTCCGTCACCGGCCGCGGCGGCAAGATCGTCAACATCGACTACCGCATGAACGAGTCGTGCTCGGGACACCCGGACGAGTGGCTGCCCATCCGTCCCGGCACCGACGCCGCGCTGGCGTCCGCCATCGCGCACGAGTGGATCGCGAACGACCAGGTGGACAAGGGCTTCCTGGACGAGTACTGCGTCGGCTACGACGAGGACACCATGCCCGAGAGCGCCAAGGGCCAGAACAAGTCCTACAAGGACTACATCATGGGCACCGGCTACGACATGGTAGAGAAGACCGCCGAGTGGGCCGCCCCCATCACCGGCATCCCGGCCGAGCGCATCAAGCAGCTGGCAGCCGACATCGCCGCCGCCGAGGCGCCGTTCATCTGCCAAGGCTGGGGCCCGCAGCGCCACACGAACGGCGAGGACACGTCGCGCGCCATCTGCATGCTGCCCGTGCTCATCGGCAAGATCGGCCTGCCCGGCACGAACACCGGCCAGCGCGAGGCCGAACCGCCCACCTATCTCGTGGGAAGCCTGCCGTTCGAGAACCCCATCAAGACGGCCATCCCGGTGTACCAGTGGATCAACGCCGTGGACCACGGCAAGGAGATGACGGCCACCAACGCCGGCATCGTGGGCGCCGACAAGCTGAACAACGACATCAAGTTCCTGTGGAACTACGCGGGCAACTGCATCACGAACCAGCACGGCGACATCAACTACACGCACGACGTTTTGGCAGACGAGAGCAAGCTGGAGTTCATCCTGGTGTGGGACACCGTGATGACCGACTCCGCCAAGTACGCCGACATTCTGCTGCCCGACGCCATGCGCTCCGAGCAGCTGAACATGCAGACGCAGGGCTACTCCGAATACTACACCGCCGTCGTCGTGGGCGGGCCCGCGCAGGAAGCGCCGGGCGAGTGCCGCTCCAGCTACGACGTATGCGCCGACATCGCCGACAAGTTCGGCAAGAAGGACGCGTTCACCGAGGGCAAGACGCAGGAAGACTGGATCAAGGAGCTCTACGAGGCCGGCGCGAAAGCCGACGGCAACATGCCCACCTGGGACGAGATCAAGGCCCAAGGCGTGTACAAGCGTCCGCTGGAGCCGGCCATCGGCCTGGTGGACTTCCGCACCGACCCGGTGAAGAACCCGCTGTCCACGCCGTCGGGCAAGATCGAGATCTACTCCGAGCAGCTGGCCGAGATCGCCGCCACGTGGGAGCTCGAAGAGGGCGACGTCATCAACCCCATCCCCGTGTTCACGCCCGGCTTCCAGGGCTACGGCTCGGTGACCGACGAGTACCCGCTGTACTGCACGGGCTTCCATCACAAGAGCCGCACCCACTCCTCCTTCGGCTTCATCCCCGAGCTGGAGCAGGTGGCGCGCCAGCAGCTGTGGATCAACCCCGCCGACGCCGAGTCGCGCGGCATCGCCAGCGGCGACACGGTGGCCGTGAAGAGCCCCGCCGGCGAGATCCGCATCGAGGCTTTGGTCACGTCGCGCATCATCCCGGGCACCATCGGCATCCCGCAGGGCGCGTGGCACAAGGCCGACATGAACGGCGACCGCGTGGACGAGGGCGCGTGCGTCAACACGCTGACCACGTACCGCCCGACGCCGCTTGCCAAGGGCAACGGCCCGGCGCACTCCATCATCGCCCAGATCACGAAAGCCTAACGGGGGGAGGACCACATGACTCAGTACGGATTTTTCTTCGACAGCACGCGCTGCACGGGTTGCCGCACCTGCGAGATGGCGTGCAAGGACTACAAGGACCTGTCCGCCACCATCGCATTCCGCAAGGTGTACGACTACGAGGGCGGCGCCTGGAGCGACGTGGGCGACGGCACCTTCACGTCCGACGCGTTCGCCTACCACGTGTCGCTGGGCTGCCAGCACTGCGCGATGCCGGCCTGCATGGCCAAGTGCCCGCAGGGTGCCATCGAGAAGGATACCAAGACGGGCCTGGTGCACATCAACCAGGAAAAATGCACGGGCGTGGGCGCCTGCGTGGAGACGTGCCCCTACAACGTGCCCATCGTGGACAAGGCCCTGGGCAAGGGCGTGAAATGCGACGGCTGCGCCGACCGCGTGGCCGAGGGCAAGAGCCCCATCTGCGTGGAGGCCTGCCCGTTGCGCGCGCTGGAGTTCGGCGACATCGAGGAGCTGAGGGCGAAGCACGAAGGAACGGTGGCAGGCATTGCGCCGATGCCGTCGCCCGACGAGACGACGCCCTCCATCGCAATCCTGCCGTGCCCGGCGGCGAAGGAGCCCGGCGACACCACTGGCGCCATCGCCAATGAGAAGGAAGTGACGGGCGTGGCCTAACCGGCATCCGCCACTCGAAGGGGCGCCGCAGGGGCGCCCCTTCGCATCTTCGAACGAAGGCCCCCTTCCCCAGGACGGGGCTTCCCCGCGCACGGCGCCGCCCGAACGGGCTCCGGGGAATCGACGGGCCTTCGTGGTAGAATCGTCTTCGTCTTCCATCGTTTCCGACCGAAAGCGGCATTATGCCACGGGGCTTCTTTTACGACAATACGCGCTGCACCGGGTGCAGAACCTGCGTCATAGCGTGCAAGGACTACCATGACCACGGACCGGACATGGCCTTCCGCATGGTCATCGACTACGAAGGCGGCTCCTGGCAACCCGATGTCGACGGGACGTTCTCGCAGGACGCGTTCGCCTACCACGTGTCCATCTCGTGCAACCACTGCAACAACCCCGTGTGCACCCGCGTATGCCCCACCGGCGCCATGCATAAAGACGAGCTCGGGCTGGTCTGGCCCGATGCCACCAAGTGCATCGGCTGCGGCTACTGCACCATGGCCTGCCCCTACCACGCACCGCATATCGACGCGCGCCTGAAACGCAGCAGCAAGTGCGACGGCTGCCGCGACCGCCTCGTCGACGGCGAGCAGCCTGTCTGCGTGGAAGCCTGCCCGCTGCGCGCGCTGGAGTTCGGGCTGACGTCCGAGCTGACCGACCGCCACCCCGACGCAGTGCGCTCCATCCTGCCGCTGCCGGACGAATCGGCCACGCGCCCCAACCTCCTCATCCTGCCGTCGCCTGCGGCCGAACGAGCCGAAAAGCAGGGAGGCAGCATCGTGAACCGAACGGAGCTTCATCTATGACCAGCGGATTCGACGCCTTCTCGCTGGGCCTGTTCACCTCGCTCGCACCGGCGGGCGTCGTTGCGTTCCTGGCACTCGCGCTCGTGCGGCTCTGGTCGCGCGACCGCACGGCCTCAGTGCGCATCGACCGTATGATCGCGCTGCCGTTCAGCGTGGTTCTGATCGGGTTCATCGCCTCGGCCACGCACCTCGGAACGCCCGCGAACGCGCTGCACGTGTTCTCGGGCGTCGGCCGCTCGCCGCTGTCCAACGAGGTTCTGAGCGCTGTCGCGTTCCTGTTCCTGGTAGGTTCGTACTGGATGATGGCGTTCAAGGAGCGCTTTCCCGATGCCGTGGCGAAGCCATGGCTGGCGTTGGCCTGTCTGGCAGGAATCGCGCTTATCGCGTGCACGTCCATGGCGTACAACGTGGACACGGTTCCTACCTGGGATACCGCATTCACGCCGGCGAACCTCGTGTTGGCAGCGTTGCTGGCAGGCCCTGTGTTGGGGCTCCTGTTCCTGGAGCTGGCGCAGGTGCGGCCGCGCGCGCTCGAGCGCGCGCTCGTCGTACTGGCGGCGCCCGCGCTCGTGGCGGGGACCGTCGTGCTCGCACTGCACCAGGAGAGCCTTCCCGCCATCGCGAACAACGAGTTCGCAGCCAGCACGCTCGCGCCTTCCTATCCTGCTGTCATCGGCGCGCATCTCATCGTAGGCGCGATCGCACTCGCAATAGCCGGCCTGTCGATGAAGCGCGTCCAATCCCGCCGCACGACACTCGCACTGAGAGCCACCGCCAGCCTGCTCGCGCTCGCAGCCGTCTTCGTCACCCGCATCGTGTTCTACCACCTGCACATGACCGTGGGATTCTGATCGAACAGTTCTCCCGTGTGGCAACACAGCGGTCGTTCGCCGACTTCCCTGATTTTGGCAAAAATTTCGAGGTAAGAAGATGTTAGCCAAGGAATACTTGCACTATAGGATGCCTTGCCCAGCTCGTTTCGACAATAATCCCAGGTCATGTTTTTCCATACAGCCTGAACCGTAGAGTTAGATGCAGATGACATCTTCCTACCTCGAAATTTTTGCCAAAATCCGACTCGCTACCGATACTATCGCTGCCCGCGCAAACAAAAACCGACTCCCCTGCGTACGAAGAAACCCTTACGATAGGAAAGTTCAGTCGCATACGTCAAACACCGCGGGGAAGCGGTTCCTAATGCCCGCCGCCGGCCATCATCTTCACGGCGTGCGGCAGGGCTTTCACCACGCCGTCCCAGTTCTCGCGGGCAGCCTTCTCGCTGCCGGGCAGGTTGATCACCAGGTGACGGCCGCGCTGCATGCACAGCGCGCGGGACAGCATGGCGTACGGCGTGATGGCCAGCGAATGCGCGCGCATGGCTTCGGCTATGCCGGGCACGTTGCGATCGCACGCGTCCATCGTGGCCTCGGGCGTCACGTCGCGCAGCGAGAGCCCGCTGCCTCCGCAGGTCAGCACCACGTCCACGTCCTGCTCGTCGCAGGCGCGCACAATGGCCGACGCGATGAACGGTCGCTCGTCGGGCACCACCACGTGGCTCTTGCACTCCCAACCGTTTTCGGCGATCAGCGTCTCCAGCGCTGCGCCGGCCGTATCCTCCTTCATGCCGCGCGTATCCGAGCACGTGATAATGGCGAAGGTGATGTTCTGTTCCATCTTACAAACTCACTTCCTCGGAAACGTCGAGCAGGACGCACTGCACAAGCGAGCCGGCAGTGCGAGAGTCGAGGCCTTCCGGCAGGATGGCCATGCAGTTGCTGCGCTGGATGACTCCGAACAGGCCCGAGCTCTGGTTCTTGGCGGGCGCCACCACGTATTCGCCCTCATCGTTCTTGTACAGCGTGCCGCGCAGGAAGATGCGGCGCGGGTCCTTCTTCTTCACGTCGCGCGATAGCTTCGCCATCACCGACGGGCGCTCGAAATGCGCATACCCTTGCATCTTGCGCAGCGCGGGGCGGATGATCATCTCGAAGCCCACGTACGCCGCCGCCGGGTTGCCGGGCAGGCCGAACACGGGCGTACCGCGCACGATGCCGAACGTCTGGGCCTTGCCGGGACGAATGTTCACCGTGGTCATCAGCAGCTCGCCCAACTCGGACACCACGGGCTTGATGAAGTCGAAGTCGCCGTTCGACGCCCCGCCGCTGGTCACGACGAAGTCGTACGCGTCCGCCGCCGCGGACACCGCCGCCGCAAGCGCCTCCTTCGTATCCTCCACGATGGGCAGGATGACGGGTACCGCACCCGCTGCTTGCGCGCAGGCGGCAAGCGCGTAGCTGTTCGAGTTGCGGATCTTGCCGGGCGTGGGCACGACTGTGGGATCCACCAGCTCGGAGCCGATGGAGATGACGGCCACGCGCGGACGCCGATGCGTCGGCACCTCCACGATGCCGCATCCCGCGAGGAACCCGACGCCGGCCGAGCCGATGACCTCGCCCTTCGACACCACCGTCTCGCCCGCCTTCGCCTCTTCCCCGGCCTCGCGCACGTTGGAGCGCACGGCGGTGGGGGCGGAGAACGCCACGCGGCTGCCGGGCTTGCCGTCGCCGGTCACCACGTCGACGATCTCGTATTTCACCACGGAGTCTGCGTCGTCGGGCATGGGCGCGCCGGTCATGATGCGCACGCACTGCCCGGCCTCGATAGAGCCTTCAAACACGTCGCCCGCCGCGATCTCGGCCACGACGTCCAGTTCGACCGGCGCTTCCTGCGACGCCTCGGCAAGCTCGGCGGCCCGAACCGCGAACCCGTCCATCGCCGAATGGGCGAACGGCGAGATGTCGATATCGCTCTTCAAATCGGCGGCGGCCACGCGGCCGACCGCTTCCAACACGGGCACGGTTTCCACCGGCAGGGGCGCCGCATGGGACAACACGAGCGCACGGGCCTCTTCAAGTGAGATCATTTCTGGCATGGTTGCACATCCTTTTCCTTCGTGCGGCTCATTATAGCGCTTGCAGTATAGTGTTGCGCAGGAAGTTTGGCAGCATCGGCAGTCGTACGCGGGCTTCAAGGGGGGGCGCTCCACCCAATCGCCATGATCTGACGATAGCCCCTCGCCCCCAGGTTCGCGATAATGGAAGGACACCGAACCCTCGCACACAAGGAGACGCCCATGACCTCAGAAGAAACGCCCCTGTACCACCGCGTGAAAGCCCATCCCACCGCCCGCATCGCGCCGTCGGCTGGCATCGTGGGCGACGTGACCATCGGCCGCGACGCCAGCGTGTTCGCCGGCGTGCAGATCCGCGGCGACGACGCGCCCGTCGTCATCGGCGACGAGTCCAACTTGCAGGAGAACACGGTCGTCCACGTGGATTTCGACGTGCCCTGCATCGTGGGGCCGCATTGCACCGTAGGCCACGGCACCATCCTGCACGGGTGCGAGCTGGGCGAAAACGTGCTGGTGGGCATGGGCTCCATCGTGATGAACCGCGCGAAGATCGGCGCGAACAGCCTGATCGGGGCAGGATCGCTGGTGACAGAGGGCAAGGAGTTCCCGCCGGGCAGCCTCATCATGGGCACGCCGGCGCGCGTGAAGCGCGCGCTGACCGACGAGGAGATTGCGTCCATGTGCACCTTCCCCGCCGACGACTACGTGCGCCAAAGCGGCGAAATGCTGGAGCAGGGAGTGCTGGAGCACCCCGCCCCCGACATGGACATGCACCGGGGAGCGTAGGGCAAAGCCTTTTCCCGCTCATGAAGAAGGGCTGCCCAAAGGCAGCCCTTCTCGTTTCGCGAAGCTAAAGAGCCGTCAAGCTCTCGCAACCGTTAGCGGTTGATATTGTAAAAGGCGTTCATGCCGGCGTACTGGGCGGCGGTGTCCAACTCTTCCTCGATGCGGAGCAGCTGGTTGTACTTCGCCACGCGGTCGCTGCGGCAGGGCGCGCCCGTCTTGATCTGGCCGGTGTTGCAAGCGACGGCCAGGTCGGCGATGGTGGTGTCCTCGGTCTCGCCGGAGCGGTGGCTCATGACGCATGCATAGCCGGCCTGCTTCGCCATCTCAATGGCCTCCAGCGTCTCGGTCAGGCTGCCGATCTGGTTCACCTTGATGAGGATGGCGTTCGCGCAGCCCAGCTCGATACCCTTGGCCAGGCGCTTGGAGTTGGTGACGAACAGGTCGTCGCCCACCAGCTGCACGCGGTCGCCGATGCGGTCGGTCAGCTCTTTCCAGCCGTCCCAATCCTCTTCGGCCATACCGTCCTCGATGGAGACGATGGGGTACTTGTTCACGAGCGCTTCCCAATAGTCCACCATCTCGGCGCTGGTCAGCTCGCGGCCCTCGCCCGCCAGCACGTACTTCTTCTTATCGGCGTCGTAGAACTCGGTGGATGCCGGGTCCATGGCGAACATGATGTCCACGCCGGGCTTGTAACCGGCAGCCTCGCACGCCTTCGTCACGTACTCGAGCGGCTCTTCGTTCGTCTTGAAGTTGGGGGCGAAGCCACCCTCGTCACCCACGCCGCCGCCGAGGCCCGCGTCATGCAGCACCTTCTTCAGCGTGTGGTAGATCTCGGCGCACCAGCGCAGCGCCTCGGCGAACGTGCTCGCGCCCACCGGCATGATCATGAACTCCTGGAAGTCCACGTTGTTGTCAGCATGCACGCCGCCGTTGAGGATGTTCATCATGGGCGTGGGCAGCAGGTGCGCGTTCGCGCCGCCGACGTACTTGTACAGCGGCAGCTCAGCCGACTCGGCAGCAGCCTTGGCGCAGGCCAGCGACGCGCCAAGGATGGCGTTCGCGCCCAAGGCACCCTTGTTGTCGGTGCCGTCCACCTGCAGCATGATGTCGTCGATAAAGCGCTGATCGTCGGCCTCGACGCCGATGAGCGCCTCGGCGATCTCCTCGTTCACGTGGGCGACAGCATCCAGTGTGCCCTTGCCGAGATAGCGGCCCTTGTCGCAGTCGCGCAGCTCGACGGCCTCGAACGCGCCCGTCGAAGCGCCCGACGGCACCGCGGCACGGCCGAACGCGCCGTCTTCCAGCACCACTTCAACTTCCACGGTCGGGTTGCCGCGCGAGTCCAGAATCTCGCGACCGAACACATCGATGATGACGCTCATGCATGCCTCCTAGTAGGTTTTCCCGCTTTGCCGCATCGCCACGGCAAAGATGCACTTCGCGGTAATCATAGCACGTCGGAAGCGCAGCGTTCGTCCCTTTGGCCGTTTTCCCGCCATTGTCGACAAGCGGTCGAGAGGGCGAAACGCGAGCCCTACCTCTTCAACGCGCTAGCCCGATCACGAAGCCCAGAGAAGGTGCGCGGCGTACTCGTACGAGATGATGCCCCCCACCTCCGTCTCGCGCCAGCCTCGCTCGCCATGGGAGAACTCGGATAACGCCGACGTTGAAGCGAAGCCGTTGGCGAACGAGCATACCGCGTCGAGCAGGCTCAGGTCGGATGCAGAAAAACAGATGGGATCCTCCGCGCGTCCCGCAACGATCACCTGGCCGTCGCCCTGTTCGCGCAATGCGAGCGCCTCGTCGTCGACGAGACCGGCAACCAGCAGCTCGAACTGGTCGGGAACCGGACCGAACGGCGCCTTCGCATAGCGCAGACCCGTGAAACCTTCCCCGCCGTCGCGGTAGGCAGCGAAATCCAGATAGAACAGCACCTTGTTCAGCTTCGTGCGATACAGATCGTGAACATGCCGGGCAAGGTAGACCACCGTCTCGCGCATGCGATCCGAATCGAACGCGCGCATGCCCGTATCCAGCGTCTTTTCCTTCGCGATCTCGTCCAGCACGTTGAGCCGAACCACCGCGTAGTCGACCCGGAAGAGACCGCGCTTCCGCACCGTATCGCACGCTTTGGCGCGCTCTTCGTCAGAAAGCTTGCGCGCGCCCCGTTCCAGGCACTTCAGCAAGAAGCGCGGATCGCGCGCGTTGGCTAGCAGCTGCGCATGGGAATCGGAAGCGAGGCACCCCCGCTCGTACCGTTGCAAGCTGGCCACGCCGATGTCGAGAATCGCCGCGAGCACTCGCTGCGAGAACCCGTATTTCTTACGCAGCGCAACGATCTCCTCGGGCAGCATCAGCCCCATCTTTTCTTGGTACGCGTGGTAGAGCTTATGAAGACCCTTATCCACGATCGGCGCCCATCCGATAGATTCACCGCATTTCGGGCAAACGTAATGTTCGATATCGGCCTCGACCGTCACGCCTCGGACTTGCTCGACATGGTGCCGTATCTCGTATGTCGCGTCAACTTCCTCCCAGCATTCCGGGCAAAGCAGCGATTTCGTGCACGTCATGTCACGATGCCTTTCTATACGGATACGAAAGAGGTCGTTCCGCCTCATGGAACGAAACGCAGATCGATTTCACCGTTCCCTGAATAACGTAGATCGCAAATTTTATATATGTTTCGAATTGCGCCACATAGGCTCCGAACACCCATAGATCATGAGGGCGACCTTTGTCGTCAGATAGCGGCCCCTCGCAATAGTCTTCGACTTCAAGCCCTCGCATAATCCGGCGCACGTCACGATAGTCGAATTCCACCAACCTCATGAAAGCCCTCGTTTTGCTGGATGGATTGTATTCGCCAGCGACAAAGAAATCGCAGGCTTCAACCTGCCGCACCAGCGCCAACACCGCTTCGATCTTCCAGCGTTCTGCAACCGTCCCCATCGCTCACCCCGCATCACATCATTTGATGTGATCAGTATACCATGAAAGCATGCCGAATGACATCAAATGATGTGATAGCACTACTACAGCCACACGGCCAGACCGATGCACGCCAGCAAGCCCACCGCCAGCACGAGGCCGCTGCGCCCCGAGAACGCGCGCGGCGCAAGCGAGGTGCGTTCGACATCAGGGGCGCCGTAGCAGCGCGCGTCCATGGCGACAGCCAGCGAATCGGCACGCCGGAACAACCCGACAAACAGGGGAATCAGCACCGTCTGCCACGCGCGCAGCCGTTCCCACAGGCTGCCCTCGGCAAACGAAGCACCTCGCGCCCATTGGGCGTCGTGCACGCGACCGAACTCCTCGGCCGTCACCGGGATGAACCGCAGCGCCAACGAGAACACCATGGCGATGTCGTCGGTGGGAACGCCCAAACGCTTGAGCGGCCTCAGGAAGAAGCCCAACGCGTCGGTCAGCTCGGTGGAAGTCGTCGTGTACGTGACCGTAAGGCTGGCCACCACCAGCAGCACGATGCGCACCGCGAAGAAAAGGCCACGCGCAAGCCCTGCCGGCACCAGCCCGAACGACCCGATCAGCGCCACCGGCTCCCATGCGGCGAGCACTCCCGCCGACACATCGCCCAAGGCCGGCGGAGCCGCGCTCGCAGCCTGCCCCACGTCAAGCGAGAACCCGTTGAACAGCACGGTGAACGCCACGATCACGTACACCGGCACGAGCAAACCGAAGAACCGTCGCGCCGGAATGCGCGACGCCGTCGCCACCGTGACGAACAGCAAAGCGCACAGCCCCAAGCCCATCCAAGAACGCACCAAAAACAGCGTGACGGAATACGCCGCAAGCAGCACGATTTTCACGCGTGCGTCGCACGCGTGCACAGCAGAGGTTCCGGGGATGTACGAACTGACGTTGATACGCATGCTGGCAGTATGCCACAACGGCGTTTCCCGCGCGACGACCAGGGTGACAATTCCGCGCGATCAGCGCGCCGGCTCCCCCTTCGCCTGCCCGGGCCGCGGCCTGTCTTCCCGGTAGAGCGCAAGCAGCGCCAACCCCACGAGCGAGCAAATCCCCACCAGCAGAAACGCACCGCGAAAGCCTTCGTCGACCGTGCTCTGGAACGTGCTTTCTATGTCGCCTGCCCGATCGTCGATGGCGGCGAGGTACTGTTGCTCCGCCGCGTCGACGGCTTCGGCCGGCATGCCCGCCGAAGCAGCTTCCTGTTCGATCTCGGTTTTTGCCAGCGTCTTCACGTTCGCGACGATCGTGGTCACATCCGACCCCTTCATCAGCTGTTGAAGATCGTCGGGCAACCCAGCGCCATCGCCTCCCTGCGCTTGCCCGCTCGCTAGCTGCGCAATCGATTGCCCGCCCGGCGCATCGGGCAGAACGCCCATGATGCGATCGGGAATGGCCATGCCCGCATGCGCGATGAACGCAACCAGCACGGCAGGCGCGACCGCCGTGCCCACCGAGCGCACCAGCGACAGCGTCGCCAGCGCCGAGTTCGCCTCGCGCTCCTTCGTCTTCGCCAGCATCATGTAGTTGAGCGGCGTTCCAATCGTGAAGCCCATCCCGATGCCGATGGCCACGAGGCTGATGATGAGCGTCGCCATATTCGCGAACTGCGTGGCCACCAGCGCCAGGAACATCGCTCCCGCAGCCGAAGCCGCCAGCCCGAACGCGAGCACCGCCTTCACGCCGAAGCGATCGATGAGCTTGCCCGACACCGGCGCTCCCACCCCGGCGAACGCCGCCAGCACGATGACTACGTAGCCGCCGCTGCCCGAGGGCAGTTTCAGCACGTTCTCGGCGAACTGCGGGATGAAGATGATGCCCATCAGGATGACGCCGGTGATCACCGACAGCACCAACGTGATCACGATGTCGCGGTCGCGGAAGTACGACAGGTTGAGCACCGGGTCGGCCGCGCGGCGCTCGATCAGCACGAACACCGGAAGCAGCACGACGAACGCGAGCAAGAACGGCCACACGTCAGACGAGGTCGCAGATGCTCCCAGATCGAAGAAATCGAGGTTCTTCAGTCCGTACAGCAGCGACAACACCATCGCCACCAGCACTGCAATGCCCCACCCGTCGATGGGCTTCACCTGCTCGGCTCGCGTGTTCGGCAGCACGAACAGCCCCGCCACCACGATGAAGGCGCAGATGGGAACGTTCACGTAGAAGATGAACTGCCAGTTGGCCTGCCCGAACACCGATAGGATCAGGCTGCCGGCCGACGCTCCGAAGATGTTGGCAATGCCGTACACGCCGCCTACCAGACCCAACGCCAGCCCGCGCTTCTCGGGAGGAAACGTCGTGCCGAACTCGGCCGTGGCAACAGGCACGATGCCGCCTCCGCCCACCGCCTGCACGGCGCGCGCGGCTAACAGCATCCAAAAGCTCCCCACGTCCTGCGCCAACCCGCATAGAAGCGACCCGACACCGAACAGCAGGATGCTCGCAAGGTACACGTACTTGCGTCCCGAACGGTCCGCCAGCTTGCCCATCACCGGAATGGCGGCCGCGTAGGCAAGCGTATAGATGGTGATGATCCACACGCCCATCTGCTCGCCGATGCCCAGATCGCTCTGGATGACCGTGCGGGCAGGCGTGACGATGCCGGTATCGAGCGCCCCGATGAACAGGCCCAGCAGATACACGGCCGCAACAAGCGCGAACCCCTTGCCGCGTCCGCGCGAGGCGGACGAAGCAGATGAGGAAGAAGACGGAGCCATGGCACGACCTTTCAAGAGTGAATCAACCGGCAAGAAAAAGCCCGCGGCGCTGGCCACGGGCTTCGGAGGATGCCGGGCGCGCTCGTTTCCAAGTGCGCCCGGGGCGAGGACGAAAGCAGCGTAAGAGCGCTTTCGCCCTCGCCGCTGACGGTCGAGCGCGTGAGCGCCTAGCGGCCTTCGCGAATGTTCTCGACACCCTGCTTTACGTTGTCCTTGGCATCGACGGCGGCATCTTTGATAGCCTCGCCGGCCTTGCCGATGGACTCTTTGACGGACTCCATGAATCCTTCGCCCTTCTCATCCTTGCGCTGCTCGTGCTGCTGCGCGCGCATAGCGGCCGCGGGGTCGCCCGTGCGCTGCGCTTCCTCGTGCTCGCGCTTCGCGGCGGCATCCTCGGCCTTGCGCTCGTTCATGCCGGCCTTGGCCTCGTGGTAGGCATCCTTCATGTTGTTCTTCACGTCGTGGCCCATATCCTTCGCGCCGTTCTTCATATCGACGGACGCGTCGCCCGTCTTGTAAGCCCGATCAACCATGATAGTTCCTTTCAGATAGAGGTATCGTTTTCGTGCTACGCTTCGTCGGCTTCGCCGGTGGTCTTGATAAGCAGCTCTTCCGTCTCGGCTTCGGCGCGATCGAAATCGAACGCCGTAGCCGCCGCCTCCACGGATTCCTTCTCGTTGCCATCGCCGTCGACGGCCTCGACGTACTGCTCGGCCTCGCGCTTCACTTCGTTTTCGATGCGCTCGAGGTCTTCGGCCGCCTCCCGATTGAGCTCGTCGGCATCATCCTTGTCGATGCGGACGTCTTCCTTCGTGGTCGTGCCATCCATGTCGGCTCCTTTCCATTTGCACGGCGCGAAGCACCGCGCTTTGCGTGCTGAGTTCATACCCCGATTGTACTGAGGAAGCCCTGCGCGCACGACCACCGCAGCGCTACGGTACTGAAACGGCTGCGCGACAGCGCATGGATGAGACATTAACCCTGTCCCTTTGTCTCATTTTCATCCTCTGAAAAGCAGAACGGGGACCCGCAGGTCCCCGTTCGGAAAAGCAATCTGAAAAGAAAAGGCTACTTAGCAGCCTCTTCCTCCTTGGCATCGGCCGTCTCGACCTCGGCGGCTTCCGCGTTCTCGGCGGCAGCCTCTTCGGCCTTCTCGGCAACCTCGACGGCGGCTTCCTCGGCCTTGGCCTCGGCGGCCTCCTCCTTCGGAGCCTCCTCCGCAGCCTCGACCTTCTTCGGAGCGGCCTTCTTCGTCGCCTTCTTGGCAGCGGGCTTCGGCTCTTCCTTCTTCTTCACGGGCTCGGTCACGAGCTCCATGATAACCATGGGAGCGTTGTCGCCCTTGCGGTTGCCCAGCTTCATGATGCGGGTGTAGCCGCCCTGGCGGTCGGCGAACATGCCCTGCTCGACCTTCTCGAAGATCTCGCGCACGAGTTCTTTGTCGCCCAGAGCCGCGATGGCCAGACGACGGGAATGCAGGTCGCCCTTCTTGGCCCACGTGATGATCTTATCCACGTTCGGACGGATCTCCTTGGCGCGGGACTCGACCGTCTTGATACGGTCGTTCAGGAACAGGGCGTTCACCAAGCTCTTCTTCATGGCCTTGGTGTGGCTGAAGTCGGTGCCCAGCTTGCGGCCCTTGTAGTTGTGTCGCATGATTCGTATCTCCTATAGCTTCAAATTGAGGTCCATGGAAATGAGCTTGTCCTTCACTTCTTCAATGGACTTCGCACCAAAGTTTCTGATGTTCAGCAGGTCGTTTTCGGAGAACTCAACGAGCTGGCGCACCGAGTGGATTCCGGCACGCTTCAGGCAGTTGTACGAGCGGACGGACAGGTCGAGATCCTCGATCTGCTTGTCCAGCTCGGCGTTGGACTCCTGGCCCTCCGGCGCGAAGATGGACGGGATTTCGCCCTCCTCCTCGTCGACAACGTCGGACAGGCTCAAAAACGCGCCCATGTACTGGTTGATGATGTTGGACGCGCGGCACACGGCCTCGGTGGGCGTGATGCTGCCGTCAGTCTCAACTTCCAGCACGAGCTTGTCGTAGTCGGTGCGCTGACCCACGCGGGTGTCGGTGACGTTGAGCGTGCAGCGGCGAACCGGCGAGAACAGCGAGTCCACATGGATGACCCCGATGGGATCCTCCGTGCGCTTGTTGCGCTCGGCCGACACGTAACCGCGGCCCACGCCGATGCGAACCGTCATGTCCAGCTGACCGCCGTCGGCGACCGTAGCGATGACGTGCTCCGGGTTGACCAGCGTGAACTCGGTGGGAATGTCGAGATCGGCACCCGTCACCGTGCAAGGACCCTCCGCCGACACATGCGCCGTGGCTTCCTCGATATCATCGTTCAGTGCGGAGAACACAAGACCCTTGACATTCAGGACGATATCGGTGATATCCTCGATGACGCCTTCGGCCGTCGTGAACTCATGCTGCACACCCTCGATCTGGATGGCGGTGGCTTTCGCACCATCCAGCGAGGAGAGCAGAACGCGGCGCATGCAGTTGCCCAGCGTGTAGCCGTAGCCACGCTCGAGCGGCTCGACTATGAAACGTGCGACAGTGTCGTTGACTTCTTCCGTTGTTACCGTAGGCCTCATGAACTCTGTCATGTGGGATAAGCCTCCTTACTATGCCGCGATTATTTCGAGTAAAGTTCGACGATGAGCTGCTCGCGAATGTCCAGATCGATTTGATCGCGCTGCGGAAGAGCAAGTACACTACCCTGAAGTTTCTCGATGTCCACCTCGAGCCATGCGGGCACCTGAACACGCTCGTTGGAGATGAGCGCGCTCTTGATGACCAGCAGATCGGCAGCCTTCGGAGCGACGGCCACGAGGTCGCCCGGCTTGACGCGGAACGACGGGATGTCGACGCGACGGCCGTTCACGGTGATATGGCCGTGACGCACCTGCTGACGAGCCTCGGCGCGAGACTTCGCAAAACCGAGACGGTACACGACGTTGTCGAGACGGCTCTCCAGGATACGCAGCAGGTTCTCGCCCGTCACGCCCTTCTGGCGGTTAGCCATATCGTAGTAATGACGGAACTGCTTCTCCAGGACGCCGTAGATGCGCTTGGTCTTCTGCTTCTCGCGCAGCTGGTTGCGATATTCGCTTTCCTTGATGCGCTTCTTGCCGGCCTCGCCCGGCGCGTAGTTGCGGCGCTCGATCGCGCACTTCTCCGTGTAGCAGCGATCGCCCTTAAGGAAAAGCTTCGCCCCTTCACGACGGCACAGACGGCAGTCCGCTCCAGTATAACGAGCCATAATTCTTAGATCCTTTCAGTTACACGCGACGACGCTTGCGCGGACGGCAACCGTTGTGCGGAATGGGTGTGCAATCCTGGATGCTGGCGATCTCGAGGCCGGCGGCCTGCAGAGAGCGGATGGCCGTTTCGCGACCCGAGCCCGGGCCCTTCACGAACACGGAAACCTTGCGCAGGCCATGCTCCATAGCCGTCTTCGCAGCGGCCTCGGCGGCCATCTGCGCAGCGAACGGCGTGGACTTGCGCGAACCCTTGAAACCGACCGTGCCGGCGGACTGCCAGGAGATCACATTGCCCTGAGGATCAGTGATGCTCACGATCGTGTTGTTGAACGTAGACTTAATATGCGCAGCGCCGACGGCGATGTTCTTACGCTCGGAGCGCTTGATGCGCGTGCGCACGTTTTTCTTAGCTGCCACTTGAGACTACCTCACTTTTTCTTTCCGCCGATTTGCTTACGAGGACCCTTGCGCGTGCGCGCATTCGTGTGCGTGCGCTGTCCGCGAACGGGCAGGCCGCGACGATGACGGAGTCCACGATAGCAGCCGATCTCCATGAGGCGCTTGACGTTCTGGGAAACCTCGCGGTGCAGGTCGCCCTCCACCTTGATGTTCGCCTGAATGTAGTCGCGCAGCTTGGTAAGGTCATCCTCCGTGAGGTCCTTCACGCGGACGCTGGGATCGACGCCGGTTTCAGCGAGGATCTTCTTGGAGGTCGTCAGACCGATGCCGTAGATGTAGGTCAAGCCGACTTCAATGCGCTTGTCGCGAGGAAGGTCGACACCAACAAGACGTGCCATAGGTTATATCTCCTCTTTCTTCCTAGCCCTGACGCTGCTTATGGCGGGGGTTCTCGCAAATGACGAGCACCTTGCCATGGCGTCGGATGATTTTGCACTTGTCGCACATTTTCTTGACCGAAGGACGTACCTTCATAATCATTTCCTTTCGGTTAATGCGTTCTCGTATCTATATGTCACACCCAGCCGCTGGTGATAGCTTTCCTCTTTTTGCTGCTTGCGCAAGGCGCGCAAGCCCCTCTTCGCACACAAATTCTGCACAGGTTGACACGACCTGCACGCTTTTACGGTGCTATTTGAACCGGTACGTGATGCGTCCGCGGTTCAGGTCGTAGACGGACAGCTCGACCGTCACCTTGTCTCCCGGCAGGATCTTGATGTAATGCATACGCATCTTGCCAGAAATATGGGCCAATATCTTGTGCCCGTTTTCGAGCTCCACCCTAAACATAGCGTTTGGCAGCGCTTCGAGGACGGTCCCCTCGAGCTCGATAACATCTTCTTTGGTCAAAAGTGCTCCTTCAAGCATATCGTCGTTAAGCAGCAACCATAGATGATACCAAAAGTATTCGGTTATGTACACGAGAATTTGAGGACGCAGAATTCCAACAAACCTTCTGGTCCGAATGCTACCTGCTTGCCAGGCGTGCGGTCGTGCCGCGCAGCCCGCGTCTCAGAAACGGGGCCGCCAGGTATTCGCGCGAAGCGCAGCCGCCTTGTCGGCTTCGACGCAGATCGTGCGCACTGAGGCGCCCGCGTCTTCGGTATCGTTCTATTCTAGGCTATTACGCTGAAGGGTCAAGAGCGATTTTGGTCGGAGTTGGAAAGGTTGCCTTCCTGTTCCTCCAGCAACGAAGCCAGCTTGCGGTACGATACGATGGCTACGACGGAGTTCGCCAGCGCCTTGACCACGTTGAACGGCAGCAATGCCGGCAACACCAGCGAAGCAACCTGTTCGTAGGTGGCGCCCATGTACAGCGGCGTGACCACGAAGTTCAGGCAAATGGAAACCGCCGAGGACACCACCACGCCGGCAGCGCATCCCAGCACGGCGTGCATCAGGCACGGTTTCCGACGGTACACGGTCCCCACCACAAGGATAAGCGACACGGTGGCCATAATGTTCATGAACGCGCCGAGCGGATCGGTGACGAGGTGCGGTATCCATGACGTCACGGCCACGGCCACGCCGATCCAAGATCCGTACAAGATCGTAGCCAGCAGCGAGACGATGCCCGATGGATCGTACTTCAACCATTCGGCCCCGGGCACCACCGGCAGCTCGACGAAGCTGAGCACCATAGCCATGAGGATGAGCAGCACGATGGCGGCGACTTGCTTCGGCGAACGCTCCTGCCATCCGTAGGGCAAACTCTCCGCGACCATAACACCTCCTTAGTTCGCATCATTATACGCTGCGAGCCACTTTGCGACCTTGCGGTCAAGCGACAAAACGAGCCGGCTGGAAAACAACCGGCTCGCTTGGGGACAAATACGATAGGCGAAACGCTCGCCTACGCCGTCTTAGCAGCCGCAACGGCGGTGTCGACGTAGCCGGCGGTATCGACGAGCGTGGCGCCCGAAACCGCGTCCGGGCCCTTCGCCTTCACGTCGGCGATCTTCTGTCCGGCCACAAAGGACTCGATAGCCGACATGGATTCGATCCACGGCGTAGTGGACTGGGCCTTTTCCTTCATGCTGGCGCTGTACATATCGGAGTTCACCGACTTGGACATGAGCGCCTTGCCCTCGGCGTACCCTTCGGCGAAGGCGGCGTCCGAATTGGGCACGGGCACCAGGCCGGCAGACGAAGCGTCGGCGAACTGGAACTCGTCGATGCTCGAAGCAACCAACACGTCCCCCTGCACAAGGGAAACGGCTTCCGCGAACGCCTTGTCACCGTGAGCAGCCGCGGTGGCGCGTCCCATCTTGAGGTCGGAACCGTCGCCGGCATACGCACCCGTCGTGGTGATGTCGTCGCTCCCGGCGACCTCGGACACGAGCTTCAGATAGTTGGGCGCGTCCACGAGGGTGGCTCCCGTCACGGCATCGAGGCTCGTCTTCGTCAGATCGGAGGCCTTCTTGCCCACGCAGTACGCCTCTATCGCCTTCATCGACGTCAACCACGGCGTGGTGGACTGGGCTTTCTCCTTCATGCTGGCCGAATAGGCATCGTTGTTCACCGTCTTCGACATGAGCACCTTGCCCTCGGCGTACCCGTCCGCAAATCCAGCGTCGGAGTTCGGCACGGGCGTGATGCCCGCCGAATCAGCAGGCATGAACTGATAGTCATCCACGCTGGCGGCGAGGATGGTACCGTCTTCGGCCGTGGCGACAACCACGCTCGTAAAGCACTTGTCTCCGTGAGCGGCGCCGTAGCCGCGATGCAAGGTCGCAGTTTTGGCAGCGGTGTCGGGCGCGGTTGCAACTGCAGAATCAGCTTTCGCTGCAGCATCGCCGCCTGCGCACGAGCTGAGCGTAGCAGCACCGGCCGCGCCCAATGCGACCACGATGCTTCCCTTAAGAAAATCACGACGCGAGACGTTCGTTTCCATAATGGCCTCCCTTGAATTCCCTCTAGACAACGGGGCAAACCATACGGATCAACACGAAGCAAATCCATCGTCAAAACGCAGGAAATTGCATTCCGTCCGAGATTGCGCTTCTAAACGAAAAGGGGGAGAAGCCCTAAACGCCCTTGTCGGGCCCGTCGCCTTCATCATCGAGCAACTTGAACAGCTCCTCGCGCGACGAGACCCCGAGCTTGCGGTAGATGTTCTTGCGGTGGCTTCGCACCGTGGATTCCGCCACCGTCAACTCATCGGCGACGAAGCTTGACGTGTGGCCGCGACCCAGCAGAAGCAGTATTTCGGCCTCGCGCGCAGTCAGGCGGTACTCGTCGGACAGATCGGCGCAACGACGGTTGTAGCCCTCCTGAGCTCCGAGCGCGTTCGACTCTACGGCATCGATGCCCTCGAGCATAACGCGCCACAATCGCGAGCTGGGAGTGACCATGAGCGCGATCGCCATCACCACGAACAGCACGATCAGCACCTGGTACTGGCATGCAGCTAGCACGCCCGTGTTCATGTTGGCGTCCGACAGCAGGCACACCAGGCACCCGACGATGATCATGATGCCTCCGGCCGGCAGAGCGAGCGAGCGCATGCGACCCGCCATCGCTACCAGCATCGCCGACATCACGAGCGCATAGATGGCGCAGAACGAGAGAGAGCCAACCGCCATCACCGAGCGTTGCAACGGAGGTTCGACGAACGCCGTGGCCGCGAACACCGCGAAGGCCACCAGCGGCAGGAAGAAACGGTACGAGAAGTTGATGAGCGCCTGATCGGTCTTCATGCGAATGAGGGGCACCATGACCGCCACGGCCAGCACGCCCGCCAAAGCCAGCGGAGCGACACCCCAATCCATGGTTCGCACCAGGCTATTGTCAGCCACGAACAGCAACAGCATGGCGAACGGCATAACGGCGAAGAACAGCGCGCGAGCGAGTGGGGTTTTGAAATCACCCGTCCCCTCCACCACCGACACATCGAGGTGCCCGAACACGTCCCACCAGTTCACCCCTGCCTGCGCCGAACGCTCGTCCTCTCCCTCTGAGCGGAAGAACAACCGCGCGCACCCTACGACGGACAGCGCCGCCGCCACGGTGAGCACCGTCCGGGCAGGCGTCGCGCCCAGCATGGGCAGCAGCGACGCGCTTGCGAACAGGACGCAGCCGGCGACCCACGCCACAACGAGCGCGCGCCTGAACTCGAGCACATGCAGCCGGCTCATCCACACCAGGCACATCACGGCAGCGCCGAAACCCATCATGAGACCGCTGCCCGCTTCCACGACGGAGCCGTCGAGCGCGCCGAAGCTCCACAGGTCAAGCAGGCCGTAGCCGATCGCATAGCACGCCAACGCCAGCAGCATGATAGTGCGGCTCACACGCGCATGCGCCGTTTTCAGCAGGCAGATGAACAAAAACGCGAGCGCCGTGAACATGGCCGCCAGCGACAACGCGGCCGAAAACGACACCGAAGGCAGAAACGACCAGGAAACGGCAACCGACGACGTCATGCCGCGCCACTGCTCCAGCACGGGAAGGAACAACGGCACGCTCATGCAGAATGCGAAAAAGGAAAGCGTGTCAAGCAGGTCGAACCGTTTGATAATGCCTCGTTTTTCGAGTCGTATCATGTTCCTTCTCTCCACCGTCCGCACGTCCCGATCGCCCGCTGCGCCGCTCATGCACACTGCGCTCCCTCAAACGCCCGTAGAAAGTATACTGTCTTAGTAGCGTATTTGCGAATGTAATGTACTTGGAGGCAATGGCATGGTTTCTCGGAATTTCTTCCGCTTCAACACCACGAACATCATCAGCGCAGAAACCGACAACGAGGACATCCTCGACGAAGCGGTGGAATGGTGCGACCGCTACGAGCTGCTGTTCTCGCGCGTAGACCCTGCAAGCGAGCTGTTCCGGCTGAACAGCGCCGAGGGGCGCCCCACCGCGGTGGATGCCGAGCTAGCCGCGTTCATCGAGACGGCGCTGTCGTACTGCCGCGAAGTCGACGGGTTATTCGACGTGACTATGGGAAGCGCCACGCAGCTGTGGAACTTCAAGGATTGCATGATTCCCGCGCGCGATGACGTGGCCGCGGCGCTGCGGCACGTGGATTATCGCGGCGTCATCGTGAACGATGCCGTCGTGACGCTGCGCGACCCGCTAGCCTGCGTCGATTTGGGCGGCATCGCGAAAGGCTACATCGCCGACGGCATCCTCGCGCTGCTGCGCGAACGCGGCGTGGAACACGCTCTGGTCAACCTCGGCGGCAACGTGGCCGTCATGGGCGGCAAGCCCGATGGAGCACCGTGGCGCGTGGGCGTCCGCCGTCCCCTTCCCTCCAGCTCGATGCCGCTGCTTGATTCGTTCGCCGTCCTGGCCCTGCGCGATGGCTCGGCCGTGACAAGCGGCATCTACGAGCGCGCCTTCGAGCAGGACGGGAAACTGTACCACCATATCCTTGACCCGCGCACGGGCTTCCCCGCCGAAACCGACCTGCTGAGCGCCACGGTGGTCGCGCAGAGCTCGCTCGATGCCGACGGGTACACCACCGCGCTTATCATGATGGGAGCCGATCGCGCACTTGCGTTCGCCGAGCAGCATCCGGCGCTCGAAGCCGTGCTAGTCACCACCGAGGGCGATGTGCTGGCCACCTCCGGCATCGGTGATCGCGTACTGTTCGAGCTGCTGGGATAGCAAAACACGGCACGCATGCGAAAAGCGCGCAAAGTGGCTGGGCCACCAGGATTCGAACCTGGATAGCTGGTACCAAAAACCAGAGTCCTGCCGTTGGACGATGGCCCAGTCTGAAACAGAAGCGCCCGCGATGCGGCGCGCTAAGAACAATCGCATGCCGAGCAAACAAAAATGGTGGGCCGTGAGGGAGTCGAACCCGCGACCTTGGGATTAAAAGTCCCCTGCTCTACCAGCTGAGCTAACGGCCCACGTTCGCAGCAATGCGCGAGTACTCATTTTAGCTGGGCGGGCAAGGCGGGTCAATGATTATGTTGACGAACACCAGTCATACATCTAACCGCACGCAATACCGTCTATCCATTGCCACCATACCGTTATTCAAACCGAAACAATTCGTACTACAATCGAAGAGGAACCGAACGCCCACCCCTCTGTAGAAAGGCCGTGATGCCTCATGTGGTGCTCCAAGGTCCTGGTTGCCTACGACGGCTCCGCTCCCTCCGCCAAAGCGCTCCATCTAGCGCGTTCCATCGGCGCGCAGGACGAGAGCGTCGAGCTCGTGTTCGCCCATGTGGTGAAGCTGTACGGCCTGGGCACCGGCGCCGAAACCGTGCTGCTCGACGAGGCGAAGAAGGTGCTGGTCGAAATGGAGCAGCTTGCAGACGAAGTGCCGAACAAGGCGCACGCCCACCTGCTGAAGGGCAGCTCGCCGGCCGATCTCCTGCTGAAATGCGCGCAAGACGAGGGCTGCGACCTCATCGTCATGGGCAGCCGCGGCCAGGGCGGCGTCAAAGGCTTCCTTGGCAGCGTCAGCTACGCCGTGGTGCAGGGATCGCCTATCGCCGTGCTCATCGCGAAGGACGCTCCCGCCGCAGCGACGAAAGCCGGGGCGACCGATTAGCATGCCTGCAATTGCACGAGAAAAGCTCTGGACGAGAGATTTCGTATTCGGAACCGCCGTGAACTTCCTGATCATGGTGAACTACTACGGGCTCATGGTGGTCGTAGCCGACTACGCCATGAAAACCTACGATGCGCCCGCAGCCACCGCCGGCCTCGCGGCCAGTATCTTCGTCATCGGCGCGCTGATAGCCCGCCTCTTCAGCGGGCGCATCATGGATCGCGTCGGTCGCAAGCGCTTGCTTATCATCGGTGCCGTGCTCGAAGTGGCGTTCTCGGCGCTTTACCTTACCGGCCTGGGATTATGGCTGCTGTTCGCGCTGCGCCTGCTGCACGGCATCGCGTTCGGCACGTGTTCCACCGCCATCGGCACCATCGTCACGGCTCTTGTGCCGGACAACCGCAAAGGCGAAGGCGTGGGCTACTATATGCTGTCCGTCACCCTCGGCGCGGCAATCGGGCCGTTTCTGGGCATGTTTCTCACGCAGAACGCCGGATTCCAAACGTTGTTCCTCGTAGCCGCCGCCGTAGCTCTGGCTTGCTTGCTAGCCGCCACGCAGCTGCGCGTGCCGAAAAACCCTGTATCGGCCGAAACCGTGGCCCGGAAGGCGAGCGACATCGCCCGCGACGAACGCATCGAGCAGGCGGGCGGGTTCCGCGTGCCTCGTCCGAGCCTGACGAACTACCTGGAATCCAGCGTGATCCCCATCGGCGCCGTATGCGCGCTGCTGTTCTTCTGCTATTCCAGCCTGCTTGCGTTCCTCACGCCGTTCGCGGCCGAAAACGGGCTCGAAACGCCCGCGAGCTTCTTCTTCGTCGTGTACGCCATCGCCACGTTCGTCACACGGCCGTTCACCGGCAAGCTGTTCGACCGCAAAGGCGACCGCGTGGTCATGGTGCCCGCGTTCATCGCCTTCATCGTCGGCATGGGACTGCTGGCCACCGTCTACCAGCCGACGGCCATGCTGATCGCGGCAGCGTTGCTGGGCTTCGGCGTAGGGACGGTTCAGGCAAGCGGCCTGGCTCTGGCGGTGCGCCTCGCCCCCGACGATCGACTGAGCTTGGCGAACTCCACGTTCTACATCTTGCTGGACATCGGCGTGGGCGTGGGCCCGCTGCTTTTAGGCATCGTGCAGCCGCTGTGGGGCTATCGCGGCCTGTTCGAGGCCATGTCGCTAGTCGCCATCGTGGCGCTGGCAGCCTACCTGCTAGTGAGCCGCAAGAAAGGCACCATGCGCCGCAAGCTCGAAGAAGCGGAGAAACGGTAGGGCGACGGATCGTTCAGCGGCCATTTCAACGAGCGACCGTCCGCCACGATCGCCCCTCCAAGCTCTTCCGAACCCCTTCAAACCACGGAGGCTCCGTCGCACACGACGGAGCCTCCGTTTGCATTTGGAATCTGGAGAGGATTACCCCTCGGCAGGCTGGAACGTATCTTTATCGGGCGCGAAGGACTGCATGGCCTCAATGGTGCGGGCGAACAGCTCGTCCAGCTCCCAGCCCAGCATTTCGGCGCCGGAGCGGATGACGTCGCGGCTGACACCGGCGGCGAAGCGCTTGTCCTTGAACTTCTTCTTCAGCGACTTCACTTCGAAATCCATGACGCTCTTCGAGGGGCGCATCACTACCGCCGCGCCGATGAGACCGGTCAGTTCTTCGGAGGCGAACAGGATCTTCTCCATCTGCAGCTCGGGCTTCGGCAGCTCCGGGTTGAAGTCGGAGGTGTGGCTCTGGATGGCGCGGATGAGCTCGGGCGAGCCGCCAGCGGCTTCGATGAGCGGCGCCGCGTAGATGGTGTGCAGCTCGGGCTCGTCGTCGTGCTCTTCCCAGTCGAGATCGTGCAGCAGCCCGACGATACCCCAGAACTCCTCGTTCTCAGGATCGAACTCGCGCGCGAAATAACGCATGGTCTGCTCAACCGTCTCGCCGTGCTCGATGTGGAACGGATCCTTGTTGTGCTCCTGCAAAAGCGCGAACGCTTCGTCGCGCGTCAGGCCGGCCTCGAGTGTCGCCATGATGCTCTCCTTCTCGTCTTCGATTGGATGCTCTTCGCTATGCTACCCCATAGGGCGCGCGAAGTCAGCATGGCAATCCGTTCGAACGCACGCCTAGAACACGATGCCGAGCGCGTTCGCCAACAAACCCCAGATGACGCCCATCGCGTACAGCGCCACGATGATGGCGATATTCTCTTTCAGATGGCGGTTCGTGCGAACCAACACCAGCAGGCCCACGCCCGCCGACACGAGCAAACCGGCCAACATGGCGCCCGAGCCCAGCACGCCTTCCACGTACAGCTGCGCGATGACGATGCTGGCCGCGCAGTTCGGCACGAGACCAACCAACGCCGAGCCGAACACCGACAGCGCCGGGTTCGCGCCGAGGAACTCGGCCAGCACGTCCTCGCCCACTACGGCAAGCAGGCCGTTCAGCGCTAGCGTGATGAGGAAGATGAACAGGGTCACCTGCAACGTATGTTTGAGCGCGCTTCTCAGGATTCCGCCTTCGCCGTCGTGGCAATGGCAATGCTCCTGCTCACATAAGTCGTGAATATGCAGCGGCATGTCGATGCGGCGCGCGATGCGAAGGCCGGCATCCACGAGGAAGCCCATGATCATGCCGATGATGATCTTCGCGCCGATGATTTTGAAAATGACGTCGGGCGGCACCTGCTCGGCGATGAAGATGGGCAGCATCTCGTCCGACGTAGAGAGGAACACCGCGAACAGCGTTCCCAACGTGATGACGCGCCCAGCCCACAGCGTCGCGGCAGCCGCGGAGAAGCCGCACTGGGGCACTACGCCAACGACGGCACCGATGAACGGCCCTGCCGCGCCGGCGCGCTGAATGGCAGCCTCGGCCTTCCCACCCGTCTTATGCTCAAGCCACTCCATGGCCAGATACGTGACGAACAGAAACGGAATGATGTAAAGCGTGTCCTTGATCGCGTCTGCCAGCACGTCAAACGCTATATG
This sequence comes from Eggerthella sp. BIOML-A1, assembly GCF_009875595.1. Taxonomy (NCBI): domain Bacteria; kingdom Bacillati; phylum Actinomycetota; class Coriobacteriia; order Eggerthellales; family Eggerthellaceae; genus Eggerthella; species Eggerthella sp. BIOML-A1. The sequence goes on from NZ_WWRZ01000008.1 coordinate 139,391, forward strand.
CATGATTTCTTCCATAACAACGTATTGTAATCCAATCAAGGTTCTGTAACAGCATCGTCGCCGAACGGTCACCAAGAGACCCACGCCCCCAGAACGCGCGAAGGCCCCGCCTCCCGAGGGGGGCGGGGCCTTCGCATGCCG